>NZ_JAKSYB010000021.1:0-56377 GCF_022829505.1 Methylobacterium sp. J-043
CGGAGGTCGGGCGCGGCGGCGCGGATCTTGTCGATCAGATCGGGAAAGGCGGTCATCCAGAGTCTCCCCCCTCTCCCCGCACGCGGGGAGAGGGCTTCGGCGACCTCGTCGTCGCCGAAGCGAGGCGGCAGCCGGGGGTGAGGGGGCGGATCCGAAGGAGGCTCGCGCGTCGAGGCCCCCTCACCGTCGCCCTGCGGGCTCGTCGCGCCGACGACAGGGTCGTCGCGACCTTCTCCCCGCGTGCGGGGAGAGGGAGGAAGCGCGGCAAGGATTGTGTCTAATACGCCGATGACGTTGTTCGAAACCTCCGCGTTCCAAAAACGGAGAACGCGGTAGCCACGCGCGACCAGCCACGCATCCCGCTCGGCGTCATAGGCGCAGTCCGCGTGCTGGCTACCGTCCAACTCGACAATCAGCCTCGCCTCACGGCAGCAGAAATCCGCCACATAACGGCCGATGCTCTCTTGCCGGACGAACTTGAACCCGGCGAGACGACGGTCGCGGAGACGAAGCCAGAGACGGCGCTCGGCCTCGGTCTGGTCATGCCGAAGCCGTTTGCGAAACTGTCTCCGCTCGTCGTCCGCGGAGCGCACATCTCACCCCTGCAGCGCCGCCAGCTCGCCCGGCAGCGCATAGGCCCACTGGGTGATCGTGCCGGCGCCGAGGCACACCACGTAGTCGTTGGCGCCGGCGCGGCCGGCCACGAGCCGGGCCAGATCCTCCGGGCGCTCGAGGGCGACGGCGTCGCGGTGGCCGCGGGCCTTCAGGCCGGCGATCAGCGAGTCGCGGTCGATGCCCTCGATCGGTGCCTCGCCCGCCGCGTAGACGGGGGCGACGATCACCGTGTCGGCGTCGTTGAAGCAGGTGCAGAAATCCTCGAACAGCGACTGAAGCCGGGTGTAGCGGTGGGGCTGCACGATGGCGATGACCCGGCCGTCGGTCGAGGCGCGGGCCGCGCGCAGCACAGCCTGGATCTCGACCGGGTGGTGGCCGTAATCGTCGAAGATCGTCGCGCCGTTCCACTCGCCCGTGCGGGTGAAGCGGCGCTTGACACCGCCGAAGCCGGCCAGCGCCTTGCGGATCGCGTCCGCCGGCACCCCGAGTTCGTGGGCCACCGCCAGCGCCGCGGTGGCGTTGAGTGCGTTGTGACGGCCGGGCATCGGCAGGACGAGATCCTCGATCTCCATGCGGAAGCCGGGGCGGCGGTCGCGGATCATGACCCGGAAGCGGCTCTGGCCGCCCTTCAGGTCGATGTCGATGAGGCGCACATCGGCCTGCGGGTTCTCGCCGTAGGTGATGATGCGCCGGTCCTCGATATGCCCGACCAGATCCTGCACGATCGGGTGATCGATGCACATCACCGCAAAGCCGTAGAACGGGATGTTGTCGATGAAGCGCCGGAACGCGTCCTTGATCGCCTCGAACGAGCCGAAATGGTCCAGATGCTCGGGGTCGATGTTGGTGACGATGGCGACATCGGCCGGCAGCTTGAGGAAGGTGCCGTCGGATTCGTCGGCCTCCACCACCATCCAGTCGCCGGCTCCCATGCGGGCATTGGTGCCGTAGGCGTTGATGATGCCGCCGTTGATGACGGTGGGGTCGAGGTTGCCGGCGTCGAGCAGGGTGGCGACCAGCGAGGTCGTCGTGGTCTTGCCGTGGGTGCCGGCCACCGCGACGCAGGACTTGAAGCGCATCAGCTCGGCCAGCATCTCGGCGCGGCGCACCACCGGCAGGCGGCGCTCGCGGGCCTCGATCAGCTCCGGGTTGTCGCGGCGGATCGCGGTGGAGACCACGACGAGGGCTGCGTTCTCGACGTTCTCGGCCCGGTGGCCGACGAAGGTGCGGATGCCGTTCTCGGAGAGCCGCCGGACGTTGGCGTTGTCGTTCGCGTCCGAGCCCTGCACCGTGTAGCCGAGATTGGCCATGACCTCGGCGATGCCGGACATGCCGATGCCGCCGATGCCGATGAAGTGGATGGGGCCGAGCTTTTCGGGCAGCTTCATGTCACGAACCTTCTGGGCTCAGGGCGCCAGGGGGCCCCGGTCATCACGTTTCGAACTGCGATCATCGCAGTTCGCCCCCGCAACAGCGGGGCGGCGGTCGTCCGCCGGACGCGGCAAGCCTCTTGGGCTGGCCGCAGATTTCAAGTTGCGGCCGCGGCCGTCTCGGCGACGAGTGCGGCGAGGCGGTCGGCCGCGTCGAGGATGCGGGCGGTTTTGGCCGCAGCGGCGGCCTGGGTCAATTTCCGCGGCGCCTCGAACAGGTCCACCAGCTCGGCGGCGAGCCTGTCGGGGGTGAAGGCGGTCTGCGGAATCGAGAGCGCGGCGCCGATCTGGGCCAGCGTCGCGGCATTGGCCGCCTGATCCTGATCCAGCGCGCCGGGCAGCGGCACGAGGATGGCGGGCCGGCCGATGGCGGCGAGTTCGGAGACCGTCGAGGCGCCGGAGCGGGCCACCACGAGATGGGCGGCGGCCATGCGGCCGGGCAGATCCTTGAAGAACGGCGCCGCCTCGATGCCGCCGAGCCCCATGGCGAGGTAGCGGTTCTGCGTCGCGGTCAGATCCTCGGGCCGGGCCTGCTGCACGAGGTGGAGCCGGGCGCGAAGGTCCTGCGGCAACTTTTCGATTGCCGCCGGGACGACCTCGCTCATCACGCGGGCGCCCTGGCTGCCGCCGAACACGAGGAGGCGCAGGGGAGAGCCTTCATCGAGGCCCGGATAGGGAGTCTCGGCGACGGCCAACACCGCCGGGCGGATCGGGTTGCCGGTATGGACGCGGCGCGCCGTCGCCTTCTCGGGGACCCCGCGCACCTCCTTGAAACCGGTGGCGATGACCCGCGCGCCCTTGGCGAGGAAGCCGTTGGCCCGACCCATCACCGCGTTCTGCTCGTGCAGGATGGTCGGCACCCGCAGCAACTGCGCCGCTAGCATCGGCGGCACGGTCGGGTAGCCGCCGAAGCCGACGACCGCCGCCGGATTGAGCCGCCGCACGGCGCGGGCCGCCTGACCGAAGCCCCGGCCGAGCGTGACCACGGCACCGGCCCGGCGCAGCACCGAGCGGCCCGAGGGCGTGGCCGAGGCGATGGTGACGATCTCTTCCGCCGGGAAATCGCCCGCGATCGAATCGACGCGAGCATCGGTGGCGAGTGCGACGCGAATCCCACGATCCTTCAGGGCGTAGGCGAGGCTCTGGGCCGGGAACAGGTGGCCACCGGTTCCACCGGCACAAACGAGGACAAGCGGCGTGAAGACGGTCACTGCATCAGTCCCGGAACGGCCGACGGCATGGTGCCGGGCGGACGCTGGTTGACCGCCGTGGTGCGGGGGCGCTTGCGGGTGAGCGCCACGAGGAAGCCCATGCCGAGCGCCAGCGAGATCAGCGAGGAGCCACCATAGGACACGAACGGCAGGGTCATGCCCTTGGCCGGCATGAGCTGCGTGTTCACCGCCATGTTGATGCAGGCCTGGAGGCCGAAGAGCGTGGTCAGACCGGTGATGGCGAGCCTCGTGAAGGTGTCGTCGGTGCGGCGCGCGAGCTTCAGCCCGCGGATGACGATGTAGGCGAACAGTGCGACGAGGCCGAGGCAGACCAGTACGCCGAATTCCTCGCCGGTGACCGAAAAGATGAAGTCGGTATGCGCGTCGGGCAGGTGGCGCTTGGCCACGCCCTCGCCGGGACCGGTGCCGAACCAACCGCCGGAATTGAACGATTCGCGCGACCAGACCTCTTGGAAGCTGTCGCCGGATTCCGGGTCCATGAAGCGGTTGATGCGTTCGCGGACGTGATGGAGGAAGGTGTAGGCGGTGAACACGCCGATCATGCCGGCAAAGCCGAGGCCCGCCACCCAGAACCAGTGCAGCCCGGCGACGAAGAACAGCGTGCACCACACCATCGTGATCAGCATGGTCTGGCCGAAATCGGGCTGAAGGATCAGCGGCACGATGGTCATCGGCAGCAGCAGGAACGCGAAGATAACGCCGGGCATGTCGCGGCGGTTGGCGCCCTCCGAGAAGGCCCAGGCGGTGACGACCACGAAGGCGGGCTTCACGAATTCGGAGGGCTGGAGGCCGAAGGAGCCGAACTGGATCCAGCGATGCGCGCCCTTGATCTCGGGGCCGAACTTGCCGGCCGCGACGCACAGCACCACGCCGAGCAGCCACGTCACCAGGGCGAAGCGCCGGATGTGGCGCACCGACAGGAACGACACGGCGATGATGAGCAGGATGGTGGGGGCGAGATACATCGCCTGCCGGTTAAGGAAGTAGAAGGTCGGCAGGCCGATGCGCTCGGCCACCGGCGGGCCGCCGCCCATCAGGAAGACGAGGCCGGCCACCATCAGGCAGCCGAGGCCCGCAAGCAGGCCGCGATCGACCGTCCACCACCAATCCGCGAGGGGGCTGCGTTCGGCGCGCGACATCATGGCGAGGGGCTCGTCTCCAGCCGGCCGGTCCCGCGAAGAGACGCGGACGGCCAGCCCGGATGGTGGAACGTAAGGGTTAACGGTGTCTTGCCGTCCGCGACGAGATTTGCCGGGCGTTGCGGATTGCCGGTCAGCCATGCACCGCCTAAGGACGCGCCGGCTTTGCGTGCGCCGGGCGCCCATGATACTGGCCCCTGCCAACCCGATCCCGCTGGCCGGACCCTTCCGGCCCGGCGCAACACTCGTCTCTCGGAGTTGGTTTCCATGGCCCGTATCAGCGCTGACTCGATCATCGAGGGCCTGACCTTCGACGACGTGCTGCTGCGCCCCGCCGCCTCTTCGGTGATGCCGGGCGATGTCGACATCGCCAGCCGCCTCACCCGCACGATCCGGCTGAACATGCCGATCATCGCCTCGGCGATGGACACCGTCACCGAGGCGCCCATGGCCATCGCCATGGCCCAGAACGGCGGCCTCGGCGTCATCCACCGCAATCTCGAGCCGGCCGAACAGGCCGAGCAGGTTCGCCTCGTCAAGAAGTACGAGTCGGGCATGGTGCTCAACCCGATCACCATCCACCCCGACGAGACGCTCGCCGACGCGTTCGAGGTGATGAAGAAAAACCGGATCTCCGGCATCCCGGTGGTCGAGCGCGGCCCCAACGGCTCGCGCGGCAAGCTCGTCGGCATCCTCACGAACCGCGACGTGCGCTTCGCGACCAATGCCGGCCAGCCCGTGGCCGAACTGATGACCCGCGACCGGCTCATCACCGTGCGGGAGGGCGTGACGCAGGACGAGGCCAAGCGCCTGCTGCACCAATTCCGCATCGAGAAGCTGCTCGTGGTCGATGACCACTACCGCTGCATCGGCCTCATCACCGTCAAGGACATCGAGAAGCAGGTCACCTACCCCAACGCCGTCAAGGACGAGCAGGGCCGGCTGCGGGTCGCGGCGGCGACCACCACGGGCGATGCCGGCTTCGAGCGGGCCGAGCGCCTGATCGATGCGGGCTGCGACGTGGTCGTGGTCGACACCGCCCATGGCCATTCCCGCAAGGTGCTCGACAGCGTGGCGCGGGTGAAGCAGCTCTCCAACGCCGTGCAGATCATCGCCGGCAACGTCGCCACCGCCGAGGGCGCCCGCGCCCTGATCGATGCGGGCGCCGACGCGATCAAGGTCGGCATCGGACCGGGCTCGATCTGCACCACCCGCATCGTCGCCGGTGTCGGCGTGCCGCAGCTCACGGCGCTGATGGAGGCGGTCGAGGCGGCGCATGGCGCCGACGTGCCGGTGATCGCCGACGGCGGCATCAAGTTCTCGGGTGATCTCGCCAAGGCGATCGCGGCGGGTGCCTCGGTGGCGATGCTGGGCTCGCTGCTGGCGGGCACCGACGAGGCGCCGGGTGAGGTGTTCCTCTACCAGGGCCGCTCCTACAAGAGCTACCGCGGCATGGGCTCGGTCGGCGCGATGGCGCGCGGCTCGGCCGACCGCTACTTCCAAGCCGAGGTCAACGACACCCACAAGCTCGTGCCGGAGGGCATCGAGGGGCAGGTGCCCTACAAGGGCCCGGTCGCGGCGGTGCTGCACCAGCTCGCCGGCGGTCTGCGGGCTGCGATGGGCTATGTCGGCGCCCCGACGGTGCCGGAGTTCCAGGAGCGGGCGCAGTTCGTGCGCATCACCAATGCGGGCTTGCGCGAGAGCCACGTCCACGACGTGACGATCACCCGCGAAAGCCCGAACTATCCGAGCCGCGCCTGACGACGGGGCCGCGAGGTTCCTTTCGGGAATCTCGCGGTGCCGGATTCAGATTGCCTCAAGAGACGCCCGATCACCGATCGTCCCCGTTCCGGGCACGGCGGCGCATCGGGCGTTTTGTGAGAGACGCTCACAGCCAGATGACGCTCGCGATCAGGGTCAGACATTCCAGGAAGACCAGAACGCAGAGCGTGGCTGCGACCGCGCGATCCTGTGCTGCCGCCGGGTACGCAGAATGGATGCGCCGCATGGTCAGTCTCCGCAAGAAGACAAGCGTATGGCAATCCAGTGTTTGACGGTTTAATTTAGATCAAGCTCGACCCTAAAAAGTCTCCGTGGGCCTCGAGGTGGCCGCGAAGAGAAATTTTTGGGAAGAATGCATCGGACGCGATGGTCCGCCGGCGCTCCGAAATTCGAGCGGCGAGTTCGGCCGGTGCAAGAAAAGCTTCTCACAACCGGATCTACACGCTCGATGGCGTGGTTTGAACCGCGCGAAATCGCTTCGACAATACGCTACGGTTTGACGGCCGAGGTGGCCGGGGGAGCTTCCGCTTGCTGGTCGATCACCGTCGCGAACTCGTCCGGACTTAAAGTAATGAACTGGCGCAGCGCCTCCTGAAACTCCGCATCCTTGTCGGCGGTGGGGCAGGTGAAGCCGCGGGACTTCGTGACTTGCGCCCGCATCGCCGCCTCGTAGGGCGCCATTTCGGGCTGGAGTGCCGCCATCTTCGTATCGACGGCGGAGCGTTGCGCATCGGTCGCCGTCACGTCGCAGGTCCGCAGCACCCCCTGCAGGGCGAGTCCCACCGTATAGGTGGCCATCCGTGCGCGAGGCGGCAGCGGTGGTTCGGCCGCGACCGTCGGCCGGTTCGGAGCGATGGTCGCGCAGCGTCGCAGAACGGCGAGAGCGGCGGCGAGATCGGGAGCCATAAGCGCCCTGTCGCCATCCGCGAAGCGCAGGGACAGCGCCCGCGCTTCCAGCAGGGCCGGCACGATCGTCTCCGGAAGCGCCGTGCGTAGGATCTGGCCATCACCGGTCCAGATCAGCGTCGCGCCGGCGGGCTTCCCGTCGAGCAGAAGCGGCACGCTGAACCTCTCGCCGGCCGCGAAGTCCCAGTTCCGGTCGGCGACCGCGAGCGTGAGCCCGCCCTGATCGATCGCGACGATCACGAGGCCGGTGAGTTCGCCCTGTGCATTCGTCTCGGTGTGGGTCGTCCGGCAGATGGACGAGCTGGTTTCACCGCCACGGCGCTCCACCGTCCAGCCGCGCACGGTCTCGACCAGCGTACGGTCCGCCGCGGCAAGCGGGCCGCCGAGGAGCGTCGCCAGCATCGCTGCCGTGACGGGTGAGAGGCGCACGCGACATCTCCGCGGGGACGGCCGGCCCTCGCCGCCCGCGGAATGCAGGATGGCCAGTCGGCCGAGTAAGCCTAGCCGCAGCCCGTCGGCGCAACCAGCCTCGAAGCGGGCGTCCCTCACAGCGTTTTATGGGTAGGGGTGAAGAAGAGCCTCTCCCGAGAAGCGGGTTCGGCCCTCCCTCATTCTGAGCCCCGCACCGTATTCGAGGTCGCAGGGCCTCACAGCTTCGGATCGGCGGGGGCGTTCGGGCTCTTTTCCGGAGCAGGCTGCTTCTCCAGGGCGGCGACCAAGTCTTCGGGGCTCAGCTCGACGAACTTCCGCAGGATCTCCTGGAAGTCCGCCTGCCTGTCAGCCGCCGGGCAGGACTCGCCGTTGCGCTTCAATTCGCTGCGCACCTGCGCTTCGATCGGTGCCATTTCGGGCTGGAGCGCGGCCATCCTGGCTTCCACGCCGGCGCGCTGCTTGCCGGTGGTGGAGACGTCACAGTCCTTCAGCACGCGCTGCACCGACAGCCCGATCACGTAGGCCGCGATTCGCTGCTGCGACGGCGCAGGCGGTTCGACGGGGGCAGCTGGGGCGGCAACCGCGGCGGACTTGGCCGGCGTGGCATCGCAGCGCCGCAGGGACTCGTAGCCCGCCGCGAAATCCGGGATCCGGAAATCCGCGTCGCTGTCCTCGAAGCGCAGGATCACGGTCTTGGCCGCGAGCAGATCGGGAACGACGCTGTCGGGCAGCTGGGTGCGCAGGGTCTTCCCGTCGCCGATCCAGGTCGTCTTCACCTTGATCGGCTTCTTGTCGAGGAAGAGCGGCACCTTGACCGATTCCTCCTTATCGAAGTCCCAGCCCTGATAGACCAGCACAAGCGCGGCGGAGGAGCCCCGGAGAGCGAAGACGACCGCATTGGCAGCGTTGTTGTCGTCCTTGTCCTCGTAGGCATGGGTCATGATGCAAGGATTAGCACTGGTATCGCCGACCGTCCGCTCGACTTCCCACCCCTTCACGACTTCGAAAGGCTGACGTTCCGCGGCCGAAACGGGCTGTGCGACGAGGGCGGGAAGTAGTCCGGCCGCCAGAACGGCGAGGGTTGAAAGGGTGCGCATGGGTGAAATCCGCGGAAGCCAGCAATCGCCGGTGCGGAATGCAGGGGCCGTCTGGTGGATTCAAGCTTAGCGGCCGGAACGTTACGATTCCATCGTGGCGCGCGGCACGCCGCCGTCTCGAAAATCGCTCCCGCATCCCACCTCCGGCGGGGTGCGGGCGGCGCCGCTTCGGCCTATGTGAGGAATCAGCAGGAAAGGGAGGACGATGCGGATTCTCGTGGTCGGAGCTGGCGCGACGGGCGGCTATTTCGGGGCGCGGCTCGTGGAAGCCGGGCGGGACGTGACGTTTCTGGTGCGCCCGGCGCGCGCAGAAAAGCTGGCGGCGCGGGGCCTCTCGGTCCGCAGCCCGGTCGGCGACATCCGGATCGACGCGCCGAAGACCGTGACGGCGGACGCGCTCGCCGGGGCCGGGTCGTTCGACCTCGTCCTCCTCTCGGCCAAGGCCTATGACCTCGACTCGGTGGTCGCGGACGTGGCGCCCGCCATCGGAGCCGACACGGCGGTGCTGCCGATTCTCAACGGCTTACGTCACCTCGACGTGCTCGATCAGGCGTTCGGCGCCGACCGGGTGCTGGGGGGAAGCTGCGCCATCGTCGCGACGCTAACGGGTGACGGCGAGATCCGGCAGATGACCGATCTGCACACCCTCACCTACGGCGAACGCGACGGGTCGCGCTCCGAGCGGATCGGACGCATCGAGGCGCAGATGGAGGGCGTGCGGTTCCAGCCGCGGGCCAGCGACAAGATCCTGCTGGAGATGTGGGAGAAGTGGGTCTTCCTCGCGACGCTCGCGGGATCGACGACCCTCATGCGCTCGGCGCTCGGCGACATCGTCGCGGCGCCCGGCGGCCGGGCCTTCATCGAAGCGCTGCACGACGAGTGCCAGGCGGTGGCTGCCGCCAACGGAAACGCCGCCCGCGAGAAGGTCTTCGCCGGCGCCCGCAAGATGCTGACGGCGGAAGGTTCGGCGATGACCGCCTCGATGCTGCGTGACATCGAGGGCGGCGCCCGCATCGAGGCCGACCAGATCATCGGCGACCTGATCGCGCGCGGGCAGTCCAAGGGCGTGGAGACGCCGGTGCTCGCCCGGGTGCTGACGCATCTCAAGGCCTACGAGCACCGGCGCACCCGCGAGGCGGCCTGATCCGCCCCGCCCGCGCCGTTCGTCAGTAGCGGCCGGGCGGCGGCGGGGGCGGGTTGCCGTATTCGAGCTGCGTCTTGGCGTCGGGCCGGCGGGCGGGCGGCGGCACCGGGTCGAGGCTGGGCGCAGCCGGCGCGGTGGAGCAGGCGGCAAGCGTGAGCGCGAGCAGGCCCGCGCACATCAGAGGCTTCAAACTCAGGTTCACGGACGGCATTACAAGGGTCCTTTCCTCACTTGTCCTTGACGGACAGGGCCATCGTGCCGTTCTGAACGTCCAAAGTGCCGGAAGCTCGGCCTTATCGTGTCGGGCTGCGGGTCCAAGCGTGGCCGCACCACGGCAAGTTTAACGAAACGTTTCCGGAGCCGATCCTGACCCCCTCCGCCCGCCTCTCCGCCGCCATCGAGATCCTCGACGACATCGCCGAGCGCCGCCGCCCGGCCGCCGACGCCCTCAAGGATTGGGGGCTTGCCCACCGCTTCGCCGGTTCGGGCGACCGGGCGGCGATCGCGAGCCTCGTCTATGACGGGTTGCGGCGCCGGGCCTCCGCCGCCTGGATCATGGGAGCGGAGAACGGTCGGGCCATCGTGATCGGCATGCTGCGCCTCCAGCGCGGCCTCGCCGAGACCAGCATCGCCTCGCTGTTCGACGGGGCGCGCTTCGCCCCCCCTCCCCTGACCGAGGACGAGCGCAAGCGGCTGACGGAGGGAAGCCTCGCCGATGCGCCCCCCGAGGTCGCGGGCGATGCGCCGGCCTTCGTGCTGCCCTCGCTGACCGCGCTGCTCGGCGATGCACTGCTGCCCGAACTGCGGGCGCTCGGCCGCCGGGCACCACTCGATATCCGCGCCAACACCCTGAAGCAGAGCCGCGAGGAGGCCTTCGCGGCTTTGGCTGACCTCTCGCCCGAGATGACGCCGCTCTCGGCGCTGGGCCTGCGCATCCCGCTCGGCGAGGACGGGCGCGGCCCGGCGCTCCATGTCGATCCGCTCTTCCTGGAAGGCGGATTCGAGATCCAGGACGAGGGTTCGCAGATCGCGAGCCTGCTCGCCGGGGCAAAGCCGGGCGAGACCGTCGTCGATCTCTGCGCGGGCGGGGGCGGCAAGTCGCTGGCGCTTGCCGCCATCACCGGCAACGCCGCCCACATCATCGCCACCGATGCCGACCCGCGCCGTCTCGCCCCGATACACGAGCGCCTGCGCCGCTCGGGAGCGCAGGTCGAGGTGCGCACGCCGCGGACCGGCAAGGCGCGCTCCGACGTGCTGGCGCCTCTCGACGGCACGGTCGATCGGGTTCTGGTCGATGCCCCCTGCACCGGCACCGGCACGTGGCGCCGCAACCCGGACGCCAAGTGGCGCCTGCGGCCGGGCAGCCTCGCTGGCCGGATCGCCGAGCAGGCCGAGGTGCTCGACCGGGCGGCCCGTCTGCTGCGCCCCGGTGGAACCCTCGTCTACGTCACCTGCTCGCTCCTGCCGGAGGAGAACGACGCCGCCGTGGACGGATTGCTCCAGCGCAGCCGGGCGATCCGGCCGGTGGCGACCGATCTCACCTCCGTTCCCGGTCTTGATGAGCGGGTCCGCAAGACGGCCCGCGGCATCCAGATGAGCCCGGCGCTCACAGGTACCGATGGTTTCTATGTCGCGACAATGACACGTAAAAGCTGATCCGGGGCCGGATCGGTTGCGCGCTGATCCCGTTGTCCCCGGAACCGCGCGGGGGACAGGCCGGGGCAGCCGCCACGGACGGGATTCCCGCGCATTGCTGCGGCGGGAGTTTCGATGACAGCGAGGCCGAGACCATGACGTTGCACCGGCGAGCCCTGCTCGCGGGGACGGCTGCGGTGCTGACCGGAGCCGAGGCGCGGGCGCAGGGGGCGGAGGTTCCCCCGGCCGTGCGTCTTCCGGTGCGTCCGCAGACCGGCGACGTCGTCCAGCCGCTACCGAAATCCGCGCCCGGCTCCGACCTCGAAATCATCGATCTATGGCCGGACCTGCCTCCGGGCGGCGGCGGGCCGTTCCGCTCGGAATACCGGTTCGACGAGACCCTGACCGGCGTCATCACCGGCGTGGTGCGACCCTGCCTTCTCGTGATCCGCCCCCAGCGCCCGAACGGTGCCGGCATCCTGATCGCGGCGGGCGGCGGCTATCTGCGCATCGATATCGGCAACGAGGGCCTGCCGGTCGGGCAATGGCTGGCGCGCGCCGGCATCACTGCCTTCGTGCTGGTCTACCGACTGCCGAGCGAGGAATGGCGCGACGGCCCCGACGCACCGCGCCAGGACGCGCAACGGGCCATGCGCCTCGTGCGCTGGCGGGCCGAGGAGTACGGCCTCGACCCCGACCGGATCGGCGTGCTCGGCTTCTCCGCGGGCGGCCACCTGATGGGCGTGACCGCGACCGATGCCGAGCAGGATCTCTACGACGATACCGACGAGGCGGACGGCCTCAGCGCCCGCCCCTCCTTCGCCGGTTTGATCTACCCGATCGTCACCATGCGCGCGCCGTTCGACCGGACCATGTCGAGCCGTCGGGTGCTCGTCGGCGACGACCCGCCCGATGCGCGGCGGCGGGCCTACTCGGTGGAGGTTCAGGTCAACGAGCGCACGCCGCCGGTCTTCATGGTCCAGGCCTCCGACGACCGCATCGCGGTGACCGACCATCCGCTCCTGATGTATGCCGCTCTGCGGGCGGCGAAGGTGCCCGCCGAGATGCACCTTTTCGAGCGCGGCGGCCACGGCTTCGGACTCGGCGTGCCGGGCAGTCCCGCCGCGGCATGGCCCGCCCTGTTCATGGCTTGGATGCGCGGACACGGTCTGCTGAAGTCGTAGCGACGGGCGGCGACCGCTTCCGAACGGACACCGGTCGGCGGCGCCTCGGATGCCCGCTCCCAGACGCGTCCGGTGCCGCGAACGATTGTCGGTCCTGGGCGTTTAGGGCCATGCTTGCGAATACACCGAGACGTTCGATCCACGCCCGCGCCACGCGAGTGGCCGCGGGCATCGAGGAGGCCGACGTCGCATCCGGGGTCTCGCTCGCGCGGGCGAAGGATCATCCGGCTGTGCAAGCCATGGGATCGGCCAGCGAAATCGGCAGTTGGCAGGCTCTTTTCGCTCTATCGGCCACGGCTCTTGCCCTTGGCATGGTCGCCCGCGACCGCCGTCTCGCGCGTGCGGGACAGAACATGCTCACGGCGGGCATTGTGGCGAGCCTCGTGAAGACGACGATCAAGCGGACGGTCCACCGCACCCGTCCCAACGTGTTCATGGACGAGGGGCTCTATTCGCGCGGTCGGCCTGGGACCGGCGATGGCCCCTGGCAGTCCTTCCCCTCTGGGCACGCAGCTCTGAGCGTTGCTGTGGCTCGATCGGTAGCGCGTGCCTATCCCGGCCTCGCGGCCCCGGTCTACTGCGCCGCTGCCGCCATCGCGACCACACAGGTCGTCCGCGGCGCGCATTTTCCCGCCGATGTCCTGGCCGGCGCCGTGATCGGTATCGCAGCCGAAGCGGTCAGCCACCGCCCCTTCACGGATGAAGCCCGGCGACACGGCTGACGGGACCGCGGCTTCCCTTCCGGTGCGGACGGCGCCCGAAGATCGGCTCCGCGCGATAGCGGGCACGCCGAACAAAAACGGCCCCCGTTTCCGGGGGCCGCTCGTCGCTCTGAGTGAGGCGCCGTGATCAGAAGCAGCGGCGCTCGCGCGTGATGACCACGCGGCCGAACCGGCCACGACGCTTGGTGACAACGGTCTTGCAGCGCGGACCGCGGACGACGCGCCGGCTGTACTGCGCCTGCTGGAAAAGTCCGTCCGTCAGCGGAGCGGCGCCGGAAAGGGGGAGGGCCTGGGCCGGCGCGGCGGCGCCGAAACCTGCGATCGTGACGGCGATTCCGAAGAGGGCTGCTCTCATGGTCGGATGGCTCCTGTCCGTTTCGAGGGGCGTGCCGTGTCGCCCCGAAAGCGTGAACGTGAGATTAACGGCAGCGACCTGAGGACTGCTGCCTATGCCTCCAGACTCCGCGCGCGTTGCGCCGCCCCAAAGCCTCGTCTAACCGGTATCGCAGAAGGCCCGAGGCAGCATGACCATCGACACCTCCCACCACGACAAGATCCTGATCGTCGATTTCGGCTCCCAGGTGACGCAGCTCATCGCCCGCCGCGTCCGCGAGGAGGGTGTCTATTGCGAGATCGTGCCGTTCACGAAGGCCGAGGCCGCCTTCGATGCGCACCGGCCCAAGGGGGTGATCCTCTCCGGTGGCCCCGAGTCGGTCACGACGGACCTGTCGCCGCGCGCGCCGCAGAAGATTTTCGAATCCGGCGTGCCGGTCTTCGGCATCTGCTACGGCCAGCAGACCATGGCGGCCCAGCTCGGCGGTGAGGTCGAGGGCGGCCACCATGCCGAATTCGGCCGTGCCGAGGTCGAGATCGTGTCGGACTCGCCGCTGTTCCGGGGCGTGTGGCACGCGGGCGAGAAGTACCCGGTCTGGATGAGCCACGGCGACCGGGTGACGAAGCTGCCGGAGGGCTTTGCCACCATCGCGATGTCGCGCAACGCGCCCTTCGCCGCGGTAGCGGACGAAGGTCGCCATTACTACGCCGTCCAGTTCCATCCGGAGGTGCATCACACGCCCCACGGCGCGCTGCTGATCCGCAACTTCGTGCGCGACATCGCCGGCTGCTCCGGCGACTGGACCATGGGCACCTACCGCGAGGAGGCGATCGCCAAGATCCGCGAGCAGGTCGGCAAGGAAAAGGTGATCTGCGGCCTATCCGGCGGCGTCGATTCCTCGGTCGCGGCGGTGCTGATCCACGAGGCGATCGGCGATCAGCTCACCTGCGTCTTCGTCGATCACGGCCTGATGCGCCTCGGCGAGGGCGACGAGGTCGTCCGCCTGTTCCGCGACCACTACAACATCCCCCTCGTCCACGTTCAGGCGCAGGATCTGTTCATCGGCGCGCTCGAGGGCGTCGATGACCCCGAGGTGAAGCGCAAAACGATCGGCCGGCTGTTCATCGACGTGTTCGAGGCCGAGGCCGGCAAGATCGGCGGCGCCGCGTTCCTTGCCCAAGGCACGCTCTATCCGGACGTGATCGAGAGCGTGTCCTTCTCCGGCGGTCCCTCCGTGACGATCAAGAGCCACCACAATGTCGGCGGCCTGCCCGAGCGGATGAACATGAAGCTGGTGGAGCCCCTGCGGGAGCTGTTCAAGGACGAGGTTCGCCTGTTGGGCAAGGAACTCGGCCTGCCCGAGAGCTTCGTCGGCCGCCACCCCTTCCCCGGACCGGGCCTTGCCATTCGCTGCCCGGGGATGATTACGCGCGAGAAGCTGGAAGCCCTGCGCAAGGCCGACGCGATCTATCTCGACGAGATCCGGCAGGCCGGTCTCTACGACACCATCTGGCAGGCCTTCGCGGTGATCCTGCCGGTGAAGACGGTGGGCGTGATGGGCGACGGGCGTACCTACGACCACGTCTGCGCGCTACGCGCCGTGACTTCGGTCGATGGCATGACCGCTGACTTCTACCCCTTCGACATGGCCTTCCTCGGCCGCGTCGCCACGCGGATCATCAACGAGGTGAAGGGCATCAACCGGGTGACCTACGACATCACCTCGAAGCCGCCCGGCACGATCGAGTGGGAGTGATCCCGGATCCGCCCGATCGACCCGCACACGATGGAGTCCGGTCTTCCGGGTGCGCGCCTGACACCATGGGCAGAGGCCGCTGACGTCGAAGCGCTGCTGCGCGGCGCGCTGGCCGACGCTGATGTCGCCTGGAGCCTCGGCAGCTTCGGTGCCATCGCCGAGTTCATGCGCGATGCCGGCGAGCCGGTGTGTCCGCTCTCCGACGCGCGGATGGGTCTCGCCACCGCCCGCGGCGCCATCGCCCTGATGCCGGCCGCCGATCTCAGGCCTGTTGCCTACGAGACCGGCTTCGCCGACGGCTACAACCATGCCGTGGCGTTGTGCCTGCCCGAAACCGCGTGCGCCATGAGCGGGCGGAGCGTCGTCACCGAACTCGGCCCCGACAGGGAGGCGGCGCGCGCGGAGGAACGGGCGGCGATCCTGTTCGATCTGGGACTCGGGCTGCTGGCGGTCGATGCCTGCGTGCGCACGAGCGACCCCGAGGCCGTCGCCTGCCTACGTGCCGGCGTCGGCCGGCCGGTCTTCGCTCCCGGCAACCCGGTCGGCCCGCGCCTCGTGGTGATGAGCCCGCACCGGATCTTCTGCACGCGGATCGGCCGGATCGAAGTCTATGCGCCGATCCCCGGCCCCGGCGAGACGAGTCCCGAGGGGCCGCACACGCATGTTCTGCCCGAATTGCTGCGGGCCGGACGCACCCATGCGGCAACGACGCCGATCCCCGACGGCTTCGTGCCCTGCGGCGGAATGCACCCGCCACATTCCTACAAGGACGCGTTGGGCCGCCGTATTCCCTTCGACCCTGCCCGTCACGCGGGTTTCCAGGCCTTGCTGGAGCGCTGGGGCGATCCCGATCTCCTGTCGGTCAAGCGCGGGATGACGCCGTCGAAAGCCGTCTCACCGAGACACGCCCGATCGGCCCGCCGCGCTGCCGAGATGCAAGCTCGTCTCCTCCGCGGCGAGGACGCCGCCGAGCGTGCTTGATGCCGGAGCCTGCCTTCTCCGCCATGCGCGGAGAGGGCCGGCCGAGGCCACAGGGCAAACGATCGTCCTCAGAACGACAGCTTCATTCCCGCCACGAAGGTGCGCGGCGGCCCGGCGAAGATCGAGCCCGTCGTGCCGGCGAGGGCGGCGCGGCCGTTCTGGGCGCCGGTCGCCGCGTTAAGCGTGTTCGCCAGCGGGTTGGCCGAGCCGACATAGGTCGTGTCGAAGACGTTGCGGAGTTCGCCGTACAGGTCGATCCGTCGGGCGTAGTTGTTCGGCAGCAGCGCTGCGTAGTGGATGTTGAGGTTCAGGATCGCCAAGCCCGGCACCTTCAGGAAATTGGCGTTGTCGATGAAGTAGCCGTCCTGCGCCACCACCTCGGCGAAGCCGCCGAGCCCGGCCAAGGCGCCGGCCGGCACGTCGTAGCCGATCCGTGCGAGGAGCTGATGCGCCGGCACGCCGGGAATTCGGTTGCCGGCCCGGTCGAAGCGGGTGGTAAGCGCGCCGGCGCTGATCTGCTCGACGTAATCGGTGTAGACCTGATCGTCGAAGGTGTAGGCGAGCACGCCGCGCCAGCCCGGAGCGAAGGTCCAATCGACCCCGACCTCGATACCGCGATGCTCGGAGGCCGGCGCGTTGAAGGTGTAGTTCAGCAGGCCCGCCCCCGGCGACTGCGTGACGAACTCATTGTGGAAGAACTCGTAGAAGCCGGTGAGGCTGAGCCGCATCCCTTCGAAGGGCATGAAGTCGGTGCCGAGATCGAACCCGAGATTCTCCTGCGTCTTCAGCTCGGTGTTGTTGCCGGGCAGGCCGGTGGCGTTCACGAACATGCTCGAGAAGGACGGCGTCGCGTAGCCGGTGGCCACCCGGCCGCGCAGGGCCCAATCCGGATCCGGCCGGTAGACCAGGGCGAGTTCCGGCGCGACGTTGAGGAAGCGGCGGTCGGCCTGCGCCAGAGTCGATAGCGTGTCGGCAGCCGTCGTCGCGAAGGTGCGGTTGCGCCCGACGATGCTCGATTCCTCCGCGCCGATGCCGGCCACCGCCGTCCATTGCGGTGCGAGTTCGAGTTCGAGACGGGCCCGGCCGCCGAGATTCGATTGCAGCGCCTCCTGCAACCCGATCAGGGCGCCGAGGCGGGCGCCGCCATAGGGCGCACGGTTGTAGACGGACGCCGCGATGTCGACCGCGCTGTAGGCGAGCGCCACGCTGCCGACGGCCGGCAGGCCGAACAGCTCGCCGCGGCGGGTCAGGTCGGTCTGCACGAAGTAAGACGGCAGGCTGCCGCGTCCCGAGGTCGTGTAGAACGGCTGGTTGTAGTTGCGCTCGTCGAAGCCGACCTGCACCCGCCACGCGGTCTGCGCGTCGATGTCGTGCTCCCAGCGCCCGGCGACGATGGTGCGCCGGTCGTTGCGGCGGAACGCGCCCTCGCTCGCCGTCACCGGCACCCGCGGGCCGAAGGCCCCGTTCGCCAGGAGGCCGAAGGTGGTGCAGCCGGGTGCCGCCGTCGCCGCCGCGTCGCAGCCGCGCTGGTACGGGTTGATCCGGAACTGGTCGAGCGAGGCCCGGGCGGGGATGTTGGCCGTGACCTCGTTGTTGATGACCTTGAGGGTGAAGCGGTTGTCGGGGCTCGGCGTGTAGCTCGCGAGCAGGTTGATCGTCTGGGTGTCGTAGGAAGAATGGTCCTGATAGCCGTTGGCGCGCACATCGCTGGCGAACAGGCTGATCTCGAACGGGCCGCTCACGCCGCCGACGCTGAAATAGTGGCTGAGGTAGCCGAAGCTCCCGGCATCGATGCCGACCTCGTAGCCGTCGATCTCGCGGCCGGTGCGGGTGCGGAAGGCGAGCGCACCGCCGGTGGCGAAATTGCCGAACAGCGCCGATTGCGGCCCGCGGAACACGTCGATGCGCGAATAGGCGCGGGGATCGACCAGATCGAAGCGCGAGGCGCCGTCGGGCTGGGTGACGGGGAAGCCGTCCTCCAGCACCACCATGTTGCGGGTGACGCCGGTGGCGCGGGCGTTGTTGCCACGGATCGAGATCACCACGTCGCGCCCGCCATTGCCCTGGCGCAGGGTCACGCCGGGGCTGTCGAGCAGCACCGTGCCGATGGAGGTGGCGGGGCGGTTGGCGATCGTCCCCTCGCGCCCGACCGCGGTGACGACCTGCCCGGCCGGACGCTCGATGGCGAGGGGGGCGGCACCCGGCGGGCCGGAGACTCCGAAGCCCGGCGCACCGGACCCGGCCGCCGCTCGGCGCTGCGGCGTACCCTCGCCCGTGACGGCGAGTTCCTCCAGTGTGACGGCATCACCGATGGTCTGGGCTGGGGCCGCCCCCGACAGGGTGAGCGGCGCAGCGGCGAAGAGCCAGGCGGCACGGCGCGCGGCGGGGTGGGAACGCATGGGACGGCTCGTAGCATTGTGAGATCGGGGCGGGCCGCGGCGACCCGCGACGGGCGGGCGTCAGGTGCGCGCGGCGGGGCGCAGGCCTTGGACGGCGAGGTCGAGGCCGATCAGGGTCAGGATCGCGAGGCCGGTCAGCGGGAACAGGGCGCCGAGGCCGAGCATCAGCACGGTGATGGTGGCGACGACGCGCCTGTCCCGCGGCCAGGGTGGCGTGCCGAGGCGTCCGGCTGGGCGTCGCTTCCACCACATCACCGCGGCGGTGACCGAGAGCAGGATCGTGCCGAGGCAGAAGGCGAGCATGGCGAACTGGTTCGCCCGTCCCCAGAACTCACCCTTGTGGATGCCGATGCCGTACTGGATCGCCCGTGCTACGGGACCGAGATCGGCGAAGCGCACATCGATGATCGGCTGTCCGCTGTACCGGTCCAGGGAGACCATGCGCTGACCCGTGACGTCGCGCGGATAGGCGGAGGCGGCGTAGACGCCGGTCTCCGTCAAAGGCAGCGCCAGTTCGAAGCCGACGGGCAGAGCCATGTCGCGAAAGGTCTCGACCGCGCGGTCGATTCCGAGGGACGGTGCTCCGGAGGGGGCCGATCGCGGCATCGGCGCGTCTTCGAGCGCCCAGCCGGCACTGTCCAGCCGCGCGCCCATCGGCACGGTGGAGACGGCCTTGCCGGTCCAGAGCTGGGTCGGCTGGCCGAGCCCGGCCCGGTTCGACCACGCCCGCAATTCCTGCCCCCACCAGATCGACCAGGGCAGACCGGTGAGCGCGAGAAACAGCAGGCCCGCCCCGGCGAACAGGCCGGTGGCCGCGTGAAGATCGCGCCACCAGACCCGGCGGCGCGGCGTCTCGCGCAGGCTTACGGCGCGTCCCTGCCCTTGCGGCCACCAGAGATAGGCGCCGCTCACCACGAGGATGATCGCGAACCCGGCCACGATCTCGATGAGGGCGTTCGCCGCCGTCCCGAACAGGGTGGGCTGTGCAGGCCGCGCACGATCCCGAAGAACTCGCGATCCGCGGCGACCCGATCGAGCACGTCGCCGGTATATGGGTCGAGGTAGACGAGAATCTTGGCCCCACCCTCGGCCAGGGTCACGAGGGCCGAGGCGGCTGGGCTGGCGGGCTCGGTGTAGGAGAGCGGATTGCCGTCCGGCACCGCCTGCATGGCGTTGAAGATCAAGCGGTCGGGCCCGAGCGGGGCACGGCCCGAGGGCGCGACCACCGTGCGGTGGGCGAAGACGGTCGCGTTGATCTCGGCCTTGAACAGGTAGAGCGCACCGGTGGCCGAGAGCAGGATCAGGAAGGGCAGGCAGAGCAGGCCGGCATAGAAGTGCCAGCGCCATACGGCACGGTAGACCGCATCGCGCCAAGCGCGCAGGGCCGGCGCGGCGGTGAAGCCGGCGGTGCCCGACAGGGTGGGAGGCATGGGTTCGAAATCCGCGTCTGAGGGATCGGGGCGATCGGCTCAGGCGGTGGGTGGACCTCGGGGACTGGTGCCCTGGTCGGGCGGTGCGCGGGCTTGGATCGTCCCCGCGGCGTACCACGGCACGGGGGCGGCGCGCGGCGGCCAGACCGCGAGGGTGGAGGCGGCTTGCGCTAGCGGCAGGAGATGGACCGCCTGGACCTGCGTGCAGCAGGCGTGATGACCGCAGGCCTGCTCTTCGTCG
Source organism: Methylobacterium sp. J-043 (assembly GCF_022829505.1). NCBI lineage: Bacteria > Pseudomonadati > Pseudomonadota > Alphaproteobacteria > Hyphomicrobiales > Methylobacteriaceae > Methylobacterium > Methylobacterium sp. J-043. The sequence goes on from NZ_JAKSYB010000021.1 coordinate 20,460, forward strand.
GCCGGCGTGCCGGAGGCGGTTAGATGTTCCGCGCAGAGGACGCCGCCCTCAAAGCGCGGCAGGGCGGGCGCGAGAACCGTGAGGAAAGCCTGGAGGACAAGCGCGTAGAGCGCGATCACTCCGATGATCGCCCGGCCGTGCACGGATCGGTGCGGGCGCTCGCGCATGGCCACGCTTCTAGAGCATCATCCCGAAAGGTGGCTACCGGCTTTGGGAAAAAGATGATGCAAAACAGGAGCCGCGAGCATCGTGCCGGATCTGATATCCGGCACGATGCTCGCGGCGGTGCTGGCGTGGCCGGTCAACGCGGACGCGCGGACGACGCGCGTCTCGCGACGCTGGAATCAGGCTGGCATGCCGGCCGGCTCGAACAGGAAGTCATCGACGGACGGAATCGTCACGGCGAGGCTCGCGCCGTAGCTCGCCTTCGACAGGCGCCAGGGCCGCTCGGAACGGGCGCGGATCGCCTCGGACGGCCGCAGACGGCGCAAGCCACCGTCCTCGCCCATCTCCTCGATCGTCAGGAAGCCGTAGACCTGCAGGCGCGAGGCGATGAGCTTGGTCTCGCGGTCGTCCGCCGGAACCCGCAGGCTGCCCGTGGCATAGACCGCATCCATCAGGTTGCGCTGGTCGCTCCTCGACCGGCTGCGGGGAGGCTCGCCCGCTCCGAATGCCGCGTTGATGGCGCCCTGCCGCGCGGCCGCAGGCCGACGGAAGGGAATGACGTTGTCCGTTCCCGGAACGCTACGCATACACAGGTACCTTCGTATCGCGGAAAGCTCCCCGACCGGCGCGCTCTCACGGCGCCGTCCGGTCGATGCGAAGCTTTCGACGATCCCGATTAATGCCTGCTTAGCCATGCCCGGCCGGGGGGCGTGGAAGGCGTCCCGAAACGGGCCGCCTCCCCTGTCGGCCCTCGCGTCTCAGTTCAGGGCGATGGCGAAGTCCCCTTCGGTCTTGGCGCGAATCTCGTCCTCGGTGACACCGTCGGCGAGTTCGACCAGGGTCATCCCGCCATCGCCCTTCTTGTCGATGGTGAAGACGCCGAGATCGGTGATGACCATGTCGACCACCTGCGTGCCGGTCAGCGGCAGGTCGCAGGCCTTCAGGAGCTTGGGTGCTTCCGAGCCGTCCTTGCCCTTGGCGACGTGCTCCATCACCACGACCACCTTCTTGACGCCGGCCACGAGGTCCATCGCCCCGCCCATCCCCTTCACCATCTTGCCGGGGATCATCCAGTTGGCGAGGTCGCCGTTCTGCGCCACCTGCATCGCGCCGAGGATCGACAGGTCGATATGCCCGCCGCGGATCATTCCGAACGAGTCGGCCGAGGAGAAGTAGCTCGTGGTCGGCAGCGCGGTGATGGTCTGCTTGCCGGCATTGATGAGGTCGGGATCCTCCTCGCCCTCGTAGGGGAACGGCCCCATGCCGAGCATGCCGTTCTCGGACTGCAACTGCACCGACATGCCCTCGGGGATGTAGTTCGACACCAGCGTCGGAATGCCGATGCCGAGGTTCACGTAGAAGCCGTCTTCCAGCTCCCGGGCGGCACGCTCCGCCATCTGCTCACGGGTCCAGGCCATTGTCTTGACGTTCCCTCGGTTGGCGCATTTTCGGGGTGACGATGCGCCAGCCGCCGCAGGGGCGGCGACGCGCCGTCGCGCTCATAGCCTCTCGGCCGATGGTCGAATCAGATCTGGCCGCCGCCGGCCGCCGCTGCTGCCTGGGGCTCCTTGCGCTTGCGCACGGTGCGCTGCTCGATGCGCTTCTCGCGCGCCGGCACGTGGAGGATGCGGCCGATGAAGATGCCCGGCGTGTGGATGTGGTCGGGGTCGATCTCGCCCGGCTCGACGAGATGCTCGACCTGCGCGACCGTCACCTCCGCGGCGGTGGCCATCATCGGATTGAAGTTGCGCGCCGTCTTCCGGTAGACGAGGTTGCCCTCGGTGTCGCCCTTCCAGGCGTGGACGATCGCCAGATCCGCGAACAGCCCGCGCTCCATCACATAGCGCTCGCCGTCGAACTCGCGCACTTCCTTGCCCTCGGCGACCTTGGTGCCGACACCGGTCTTGGTGAAGAAGGCCGGGATGCCGGCGCCGCCGGCGCGGATGCGCTCGGCCAGCGTCCCCTGCGGGTTGAACTCGATCTCGAGTTCGCCGCCGAGATACTGGCGGGCGAATTCCTTGTTCTCGCCGACATAGGACGAGATCATCTTCTTGACCTGACGGGTGTCGAGCAGCTTGCCGAGACCCACGCCGTCGATGCCGGCATTGTTCGAGACGATGGTCAGGTTCTGCACGCCGGAGGCCTGGATCGCGTCGATCAACTCGTCTGGGATGCCGCACAGGCCGAAGCCGCCGGCCATGATCGTCATGCCGTCGCGCAGGAGGCCGGCGAGCGCCGCCTTCGGATCCGGGTAGACCTTCTTCATCGACAGCGTCCCTTCCTCGTCTTCCGCCAGGGCGGGCCAAGATTCGTTGGCCACGATACAATGTCAGAGAATCGGCGGCCGGCCGCGCTCCCGATCGATGGCGACCGGGTGTGCAACGCGAAGCGGGCTCCGTCAAACCGGCGACGCATTTGTGCGCAATGCAAAAACCCTGCGCCGTAACCGTTCGCCCGGTGCGCGAGGCCGACTCTCATCGAAGAGGCGGCCCGCGCCGTCCACCGCGTTGCGGGCCGGCTTTCCCCCGGTCGCGAGACAGAAGGACCGGAACCGGCTAAGGACTCGGAACGCACGGCTCGCCACGCCGATGCGGTTCGGCCGAATCCGATCCGCGTCGCCTGCCCACGGAGTGCAATGTCGCTGCGCCGCACCTTTTCCACCCTCGCACTCGGACTTGTTGCTGCGGGGTTGGTGTCTGCCTGTCTGCCGTGGTCGATCGAGGCACCCGGCGCGGCCCGCTTCGTCAGCCGGGGCCTGCAACAGGGCTGGGGCGTGGCGCTCAGTGCCCGGGGACGCACGGAGGTCGTGCTGCTGCCCCTCCCCCGGATCGTGTTCGAAGATATCCGCCTGACCGAGGGCGATGCCGCCGGGCCGGTGCTGGCTGCGGGCGGGAATCTGTCGCTTCAGCTTGGTCTCGCTGCCCTGCTCACCGGCCGGGTCGAGGTCGATTCCCTGACGCTCGACGGTTCGGAACTGGTGCTGCCGCAGGAAGCGGGGGATACCCGCTGGTCCGCGGCGGCCGAGCGCCTGACCCACAGCATCGCCGGCGAGGACGGTGACCGGCCCCGACGGATCATCCTCGCCCGCTGCGCGCTCAAGGGCCGCGACCCGCGGGACGGAACGCTGCAGACGGCCCGCGACGTCGATCTCACGATCTCCTGGCCGGCCTGGAGCGAGAGCCTCGCGGTGAATGGGGGGCTGCGCTGGGGCGATGGCAGCGCCCGGATCACGCTCACGGGTCTGCGGCCCTACGCGCTCTTCTCCGGGGGCGAGAGTCCGTTCACCGCCGCCCTGACATGGCCGACGGGTTCGCTGAGCGCCGAAGGCAGCGGCAGCCTGCGCGACGGCCTCAAGGCCTCGGGCACTGGCAGCCTCCAGACGCGATCCCTTCACAAGACTCTGGCCCTGACCGGCGGAGGTCTCGCCCTGTCGCCCTTCGTCGAGGATTTCGCCGTGGAGGGCAGCTTCGAGGCGGCCTCCGGCCAGATCCAGTTTCCGAGCGTCACCGTGCGCAGCGACGGGAACGTGCTGGAGGGGGCCGGCTCGGCCACCTTCGGCCCGCAGCGCAACGCGGTACAGGCCACGCTCGCCGCTGAGAACCTCAACCTCTCGCCGTTGCTCGCTGGGCTTCTGCGCCTGACAGGCTTCGATCGTGGGACCGACGATGCAGCTTGGCGCGGCCGGTCCCTCGCCTTGCGCCCCTTCACCGGGGGTGACCTCGATCTGCGGATCTCCGCCGGCAATGCCCGGATCGGGCCGGTGCAAATGACGGATCTCGCCTCCAGCGTTCTCGTGCGTGAGGACGGCATCGAGGCGTCGCTCGGCCGCGCCAACGTGCGGGGCGGCATGGTCAAGGGTCGGGTTTCGCTTGCGGCCGATGGGAGCGACGCGGCCCTGACCCGCGTGAAGGCGCAGGGCAGTTTCGACGGGCTCGATCTTGGCGCCTTGCTGGACGATCTCGGCCAGTCCCGCTGGGTGCTCGGGGCGACGCGGGGCAGTCTCGCGCTGGAGGGAGCCGGCCACGACGTCGATGCCCTGGCCCGTTCCGTGTCGGGCCGGGTTGCGCTGGAGAGCGCGGACGGCGCCCTGTCCGGCCTCGATCTCGCCGATGTGGTCCACCGCGGCGGCGCGGTGGCGCCGGGGGCCCTGGCCCGGCGCAACGGCCGGACGCCCTTCGAACACGCCGCCGTGACCCTGCTGTTCGCCGATGGCGTCGGAGAGATCGTCGAGGGCCGGCTTGCCTCCCGCACCCTCGGTGCGTCCCTGAACGGGCGTGTCGCCCTTGCCGACCGCCGCTTCCAGGCGCGGGCCGAAATCCTGTCGCGGGCGACCGCCTCTGCCGACGGGGCGTCAACCCCCGCCACGCTGTTCGAGATCGGTGGTCCCTGGGATGCCGTGAGCGTCCGGGCCAGCGCCGCGCCGCGTCCGGCCGGGGACGAGGCACGCCCGCCTGCCGCCCCCGATTCCTTCCAGAGGCCCGGCGCCGATCTGCCGCTCGGCATCCGCGCCTACGTGCCCTCGAACACCGCCCCCTGACATCCGGACCGGCGGCGTCCGGTCAAGGCGTCGGTCTCAGGAGTTGCCGCTCGCCGTACCGGCCGTGGACGTGCTGCCGGCGCCGTTGCCACCCTTGGCCTTCTCGAAGGCGCGGCGGACGAGGTCGGTGCCGACTTCCAGCGCCGCGTCGAGGGCCCGCTGCGACAGGGTGCCGGCCTCCACCGTCTCCCCGGCGTAGACCGGCTGCTCCAGGGCGAGGGTGTCGCCGCGGGTGACGCGCAGGCGGCCGACCTCGCGGCCCTGCGCCACCGGCGCGACGAGCGGCCCCTGGTAGACCACCTTGGCGGTCACCCGGTCCGAGGTGCCGCGCGGCAACAGCAGGCGCACCGGCTTGTTGGCCACGACCGGCAGCGAGCCCTTCTCGCCGCCGAAGACAGAGACGTCCGCGATCGTCTCGTTCGCGTTGAAGACCTGCCGCGGCTCGAAGGCACGGAACCCCCATTCCATCATCTTGCGGGCTTCCGCCGCGCGGTCGCGCGCGGTCTTGAGGCCCGAGACCACCATGATGAGCCGCTGGCCGTTCTGCACCGCGGAGCCGGTGAGCGCGTAGCCCGATTCTTCGAGATAGCCGGTCTTCAGGCCGTCGGCGCCGATATCGAGGGTCAGGAGCGGGTTGCGGTTTTGCTGCTTGATCTTGTTCCAGGTGAACTCGCGCTCGGAATAGATCTTGTAGAACTCGGGGTAGGTGTCGATGAGGTGCTGGCCGATCCGCGCCATGTCGCGGGCCGTCACCTTCTGGTCGGGGGCCGAGTAGCCGGTCGCGTTGCGGAAGGTCGAGCGCGTCAGCCCGATCTCCTTGGCGCGCTGGTTCATCATCCCGGCGAAGGCGTCCTCGGTGCCAGCCATGTTCTCGGCGATGGTGATCGCCGCGTCGTTGCCCGACTGCACGATCAGGCCGCGCAGCAGGTCGGAGAGCTTGATGCGGCTGTTGACCTGCGCGAACATTGACGAGCCGCCGCCCCCGGCTCCGCCGCGGCGCCACGCGTCCTCGGTCACCGTGAACTCGGTGTCCATGGAGAGACGCCCCTCCTTGATGGCGCGGAACACGATTTCCGCCGTCATCAGCTTAGCCATGCTCGCCGGGGAGAACGGCTCGTCGGCGGCCTTCTCGAACAGCACCGAGCCGGACTCGGCATCGATCAGGATCGCGTGCGCGGCCGCCGTCTGGAAGCTTTGGGCGCGCGCGGGCGCCGGATGAAGAAAGGCACTGACGACCGCGGCCAGCATTCCCGCGAGCGCCCAGCGCGCCGCTCGGAACCGTCTCTCACTCATCCTGGCCTCTCCCACGATCCCGTTTGCCGCCCGCGCCGATCAAGCGTGACCTTAGCCCGGATACAATTCGATATCGAAGGCAAAGTTCGATCCCGCAGCGCGTCATGAGCGCGCCGAAGGGGCATGCATATGCTTGTGGAAAACCATGGCAAATCCCATATCAAGTCCATGAAATATCGACGCTTTCACCCCACGGATGCGCCGTCCTCCCGCTCCCGTTGTGCGCCTGCGCCGGCTTCGGACAGTGAGATGCAGGGCGCGTGGCGCACGCTGCCGCTCGAAGGCCGTTTCGAGGTCGTCTACGAGGACGCCCGCGGCGCCTGGACGACCCGCACGCTCGATGCGCGTGAGTTGAAGCTCGGCCCCGGCCGCACCCTGCTCGGCGGCACCGACCGGGCGCACGGGCTTTATCGCGGCTTGCGGGCCGACCGCATTCGCCGTCTCACCGAGCCTGCCACCGGCACGCGGATCGAAACCGGTATCCTTGATTGGCTGCTCGTCCGCGCCGAGGCGCAGCGCAGGGCCCGGAGCGCGCGCATCCCCCGCCGGGCTGCGTGAATGAGCGAAGTTTTCGTCGCGAAGCGCAATCGCGTGGGGACAAGAGGCCCCTCATCGGCTCGCGGTGACGCACGTCCTTCGGTATAGCCGGTTCTATGGAACTGATCTCCGCAACGCAGGCTCTGTCCGACGCCTGCACCCAACTCGCCGCGCAGCCGTTCGTGACCGTCGATACGGAGTTCATGCGCGAGACGACCTATTATCCGAAGCTCTGCCTGATCCAGATGGCCGGGCCCGACGGATTTGCCTGCCTCGTCGATCCACTGGCGAAAGGTCTCGATCTCAAGCCGTTCTTCGACCTGATGGCCGACGAGAGCACCGTGAAGGTATTCCACTCGGCCCGGCAGGATCTTGAGATCATCTGGCTGCTCGGCGGGCTCTTGCCGCACCCGTTCTTCGACACGCAGGTCGCGGCCATGGTCTGCGGCTACGGCGACTCGGTTTCCTACGAGCAACTGGTCAACGATGTTGCCAAGGCGCGCATCGACAAATCCTCCCGCTTCACCGACTGGTCGCGGCGTCCCCTGTCCGAGGCGCAACTCGCCTATGCCCTGTCGGACGTCACCCATCTCGTGACGATCTATCAGGTGCTCGCCGCCGAGTTGGTGAGCACCGACCGTGGCCTCTGGCTGGACGAGGAGATGGCGGTCCTCACCTCGCCGGAGACCTATCAGGCCGAGCCCGCCCAGGCGTGGCGCCGGCTCTCGGGGCGGATGCGCAAGCCGCGAGAGATCGCGGTGCTGATGGAAGTCGCCGCGTGGCGCGAGGCGGAGGCGCAGAGCCGCAACGTGCCCCGCGGGCGCATCCTCAAGGACGAGGCGGTGATCGACATCGCCACCGCCGGCCCCCGCAGCGTCGAGGCCCTGGGCCGTCTGCGCACCATCCCCGCCGGATTCGAGCGCTCGCGCACCGGCACCGAGATTCTCGCCGCGGTCGAGCGGGGCTTCGCCCGCGACCCGTCGCAGATCGCCGTTCCCGAGCGCAGCCGCGCCCGCGGCGGCGGCAACGGCGCCCTGATCGATCTGCTCAAGGTGCTGCTCAAGGCGGTGGCCGAGGCCGAGGGCGTGGCACCCAAGATCATCGCCACCGTCGATGACCTCGAAGCACTCGCCGAGGACGACGCGGCGGACGTGGCCGTGCTCCAGGGCTGGCGCCGCTCCCTGTTCGGCGACAAGGCCCTGGCGCTCAAGCACGGCCGCATGGCGCTCTCGGTCGAGCGCGGCCGGGTCACCGTGCGCGAACTGCCGTAAGCCTTCCCCGTCCGGCGGGCGATGCCCTGACGGCTCGGCCGTGGCGAACAGCTCCGTTCCGCGCCGAGCCCGCTGCCACGGCTCGCGTTGGCTGGGAAGAGCGGGGAACTGTCATCGCGGCACCTTGGCGTCGGAACGCAGGTGCCGTAGTCCGGGATTAAGTGGCAAACCATTTTGCCTCTCATTCCCGGCCGCTGACCCCTCCCATGTTCGAGCCGAACGAAGTCCTTCAGGTTCTGAGTGGCCGCGGTACCCTGTCCGCTCAGGGGATCGAGCCGGTCGCGGTCCGCTACAAGATCGTCATCGAGCGCCGTGACGGCATCGTGGTCGCCCATGGCAGCCTCACCGGCCGGCACGCGGCCCTGCGCCCGCTCTGGATCACGCCGGATGCGACCTTGCACCTGAAGGATTCCCGGAGCTTGCCTGTCTCTCTCACCGACCTCGTCGGCGACACCGCGGAGTTCGAGAGCACCGAACCGGTTGCGCTGGACTGACGTCGGCTCAACAGTGGGGCCGACTCACCGCCACGCTCCCCACCGTTCCATGACGCGCACCCCTACGCCTGCAACCCGAGAGGACGGGGCCGCATTCACGCTGGCCTGCCCCCAACCCTATGATTGGGCGCATCTCGAACGCTTCTTCGCCGACCATGCCAGCCCCGGTGTCGAAACCGTGACGCCCGGCCGCTATGCCCGCACCTTCGTCCTCGACGGGCGCCACGGCATCCTCTCCGTCACGCCCGAGGCGAGCGCTCTGTCGGTCCGCATCCGCGGCCTCGGCTCGGATTGCGAACACCAAAAAATCCTCGCGCGGGTGCGGGCGATGTTCGATCTCGACGCCAACCCGCGGGCGATCGGTGCCGGCCTCGGGCTCGATCCCTTCACCGCCGCCCTCGTGGCGCGTCGGCCCGGTCTGCGGATGCCGGGTGCCTTCGACGGGTTCGAATTGGCGGTCCGGGCGATCCTCGGGCAGCAGGTCTCGGTCGCCGCCGCGACCCGTCTCGCCGGCCGCCTCGTCGCGGGTTTCGGCACGCCCCTCGACGGAAAGACGTGGGGGGATGAGCCCGGTCTCACCCACCTGTTCCCGACGCCGGAGCAGCTCGTAAACGCCGAGATCTCACTCGTGCTCAACATGCCCCGCGCCCGCGGCCGGGCGATCCAGGGGCTGGCCGCGGCGATGCTCGCCACGCCGGATCTGTTCGCACCCGGGGGCGGACTCGATGAAACAGTCGCGCGGCTGAAGGCCCTGCCCGGCATCGGTGATTGGACCGCGCATTACGTCGCCATGCGCGCCCTGGCGCAGGCCGATGCCTTCCCGGCGGGAGATGTGGGGCTGATGCGCGCCCTCGATACCGGCGCCGGGCGTCCGAGCCGGCCGGCACTTCTCGACCGCGCGGCGGCCTGGCGGCCCTGGCGCGCTTACGCGGCGATCCATCTCTGGGCCGAGGATGCTGCACGGAGGATGCCATGATGATCCGTGATCCCGCCGTCGAAGATGAGGCCGGGTGGCGCCGGCTCTGGGCCGGCTACCTCGCCTTCTACGCTGAGACGCTGCCAGAGGCGGTCACCGCCGCGACATGGGCTCGCATCCTCGATCCGGCCTCGCCCGTGTTCGCACGGCTGGCGGAGCGGGACCGGACGCTCGTCGGCATGACGGTCAACGTCCTGCACGAGGCGACATGGACCACCGCGCCGGTCTGCTACCTGGAGGATCTGTTCGTCGCGCTCGAGGCGCGCGGCGGCGGGATCGGCCGGGCGCTGATCGCCGACCTCGTCGATCGAGGCAAGGCACGGGGCTGGTCGCGGCTCTACTGGCACACGCGAACCGGGAACGCGGAGGCCCGGCGACTCTACGAGCGCTTTGTCGCGGCCGACGACTTCTGCCGCTACCGCCTCGTGCTGTAAGCGTTAACGCCTCGTTTACCATGATGGCGTCACGGTTGGGCTCAGCGGAGAGAGCGATGAACCGACGAGTCGGCCGTACTTTCGATGTCCTCAGCGAGGCGCAGCTCGTGGCCGGGCGCACCGTCGCCCGCCGGGTCGCACCGGACGCGCTGGCGCCCCATGCCGGTCCGCGGCCGATCGCCCAGCTACTCGACACCATCCAGCACGTCGCGGAAGCCGCGACCGGCGAGCGCAGCTTCCTGCATGTCGGCGCGGCGCCGCGTCGGAAGGGCTGAGCGGGCGCGGATTTCTTCAGGCCGCGGGCGGTTCGCCGCCGAGTTCGATCAGGACGATTTCCGGCGGCACCCCGAAGCGGATGCCGACCCCGCTGACGCCGAGGCCGCCGGAGATGATGAGGTGGCGCCCGTCCTCGACCACATGGCCGTAGGCGAAGCGCTGGCCGTAGCGGGAGGGCAGCACCGGCGAGTAGCCCAGCACGCGGATCTGGCCGCCATGGGTATGGCCCGACAGCGTGAGGGAGACGCGGGCGGGCATTTTCACGAAGATGTCGGGCTCGTGCGCCATCAAGATCACCGGCGCCGTATCCGTCACCTTGGCCAGAGTGCCCGGAAGGTCGGCGAGGCTCCGGCGGCTGCCGAGCGGGAGGAACGGCTCCTGATCCGCGAGCCCAGCGAGCCAGAACGGCCGGCCGTAATGCGTCAGACGAACCGCGTCGTTCTCCAGAACCGGGATGCCGCGCGCTTCGAGCAGCCGCCGGATCTCGACGGGCCCCTTGCCCGCACGCATCGCCTCGGGATCGTCCCACCAATCATGATTGCCGAGGACGGCGTAGGTGCCGAGTGGTGCGCGCAGACCCTCGGCGAGCCGCGCGAAATCGGAGAGCGGCACCCGGTGCCACGTCACCTTCCGGCCGGCGGGATAATCGCCGAGCAGGAGGATCAGGTCGGGGGCGAGCGCGTTCGTCGCCGCCACGATCTCGGCCACCCGGTCGAGCGGCATGTAAGGCTCGCAGACATGGATGTCGGCGAGCACCGCGATGCGCAGCCGGTGGCCGGGGTCCCACCCCGGCGGCGTCAGGCCGTAGCGGGTCAGCGCGAGCCGGAACCGTGGTTCGACGATGAAGGCGTAGGCGCCCCCGGAGCCGAGCGTCAGCGCCGAGGCGCCGAATCCGCCGAGAACCTGCCTGCGAGTCGGAAGAATGAGCATGCCGCCAGAGCCGATGGCGCGGCGGCAGCGTCAAGCCTCAATCGACAGGCTCATCCTCGTGTACGAAGCGAACGGCCTTCCGGGCCTCGGCCTTGGCGCGGGCCGCTTTCATGGCAGCGCTGCCGACATGGACCGCGGCGGCGAGCGCCGGCAGGGCGACGGGGCGGAAATTCTCGCGATCCCCGGCCACGGTCACCGGGGGGGCGATGCCCGGCTCTGCCGCGAAGGTCGGGGTTCGGCTGGGGGCGTACATGGGTCCTGTCCTGTTTGCGCGTCGGGGCGACCGCAGTGGCTCGATCGTCTGCCTCGCGACCATGGCGAGGACGACCCTTCAACACCCCGCTCGTGGCGAGATTGCGAAGATGCCGTCCCTTCTGTGATCGACCCAACGACATGAACGGAAGCTTAAGACGGCGGATGAGCCTGAATTTCGCGCAAGGCGACAAATCGGGCACGGCCTATGGTCGCTTTTCGGCCACGCGATAGTGCATTGCAGCGGGGCCCATCTTGCAACGCCCTCCGTGGATTTACACCGGAAGAGCCGGTGACTTGATCCGCCGTCCGGATGCGCTTCTCATCGGGCCGGCATGGGTTGCAGGCCTTCCTGCGCGATCCAGGCCGCGGTGCGATCCAGGGCGCGGCTCAGGCGTTCGAACAAGGTGTCGATCTCGTCGGGCTCGATCACCAGAGGCGGGCAGACAGCGATGCGGTCGCCGGCCAGGAAGCGCACGATCAGACCCTCGTCCTGCGCGAAGGCGACGCAGCGCGCCGCCACCGCCGCCTTCGGCTCGAACTGCCGCTTCGAAGGCTTGTCGGCCACGATCTCGATGCCGCCGATCAGCCCCATGCCCCGCGCCTCGCCGACGAGGGGATGGTCGGCCAGCCGGGCCAGAGCCGCCTGGAAATGCGGCGCACGCTCCCCGGCCCGCTCGACGATGCGGTCGCGCCGGTAGATGTGCAGCGCGCGATTGGCCACGGCGCAGGCGACGGGATGCCCGGAATAGGTAGTCCCGTGGCCGAAGCCGCCGAGCTTGACGCTCTCGTCGAGCATCGCCCGGTAGAGCGGCTCGTCGATGCTGATGCCGCCGAGCGGCAGGTAGCCCGAGGTCAAGGCCTTGGCGAAGGAGAGGGTGTTCGGGCGCATGCCGAGCGCCTCGCTGCCGAACCACGTCCCGAGCCGGCCGAAGCCGCAGATCACCTCGTCGGCGACGAGGCGCACGTCGTAGCGGTCGAGCACCGCCTGGATCGCCGGGAAGTAGCCGGCCGGCGGCACGATGGCCCCGCCCGCCCCCATCACCGGTTCGGCGAAGAAGGCGGCGACGGTGTCAGGGTCCTCGGCAAGGATCTGCGCTTCGAGTTCCGCCGCGAGGCGCTGCGAATACGCTTCCTCGGTCTCGCCGGCTTCGGCGCCGCGGTAATGGTGCGGGCAGGCGGCGTGGAGAAAGCCGTCGATCGGCAGGTCCCAATCGGCGTGGTTGGCGGGAAGGCCGGTGAGCGAGGCGGTCGCGACGGTGACGCCGTGATAGCCCTTTTTACGGGCGATGATCTTCTTCTTGCGCGGGCGCCCCAGCGCGTTGTTCATGTACCAGAGAAGCTTGACCTGCGCGTCGTTGGCTTCCGACCCGGAAGACGTGAAGAAGATCTTCGAAGTCGGGACCGGCATCAGCTCTTTCAGCGTCTCGGCCAGCTCGATCGCCGGATCGTGGCTGCGGCCCGAGAAAAGGTGGGCGAAGGGCAGTCTGCCCATCTGATCGGCGGCTGCCTCGACCAACTCCTCGTTGCCGTAGCCCAGGGCCGTGCACCACAGCCCGGCCATGCCTTCGAGATAGGGGCGCCCGTCCGTGTCGTAGACCCAGACGCCGTGGCCTCGCTCCAGCACCAGCGGGCCCGTCTCCCGGAAGGTGGACAGGTTGGTGTAGGGGTGGATCAGGGTCTCGACGTCGCGGGCGGCGATGTTCGACAGCATGATGCAGCAGCCGGAAGTCTTCGCCGACGGGGCGCGCCGGCAACCCCGCCACACTAACGGCCGCAATCTCCCGCAGGAAGGCGCCGTTCGCCTCATCGATCAACACAACCGATCCGCTCGCGATGCTCGATCCGGCCACCATCGTCGCCGTGCCCGCTCCGGGCCGCGCCTGCGGCCCCTGCACCTTGTGCTGCAAGGTCTACGAGGTGCCCGCGGTCGAGAGTCCGGCGGGGCGGTGGTGCCGGCATGTCCGCTCCGGCGGCGGCTGCGGCATCCATGAGGACCGGCCCGACCATTGCCGGGCCTTCCATTGTCTCTGGATGACGGAGGTCTGGATCGGCCCGGAATGGCGTCCGGATCGGGCCAAGATGGTGCTCAGCCTCGACCCCGTGACCCGCTTCCTCAACGTTCAGGTCGATCCCGGTCAGGCGGGGGCTTGGAAGCGCGCGCCCTATCACGACCAGTTGCGGCGCTGGGCTGCGGCGTCACTGCCGCTGCGGCGCTACGTGCTCGTCCACGTCAACAGGATGACGACGGTCGTCCTGCCGGATCGGGACGTAGCCCTCGGCAGCTTCGAGCCCGGCGACCGTCTGGTCGGCCGGGAGCGGATGGGACCGGCGGGAATGACCGCCGATGTCGAGAAAGTTTCGCAGCCGGCTTGATACGAGCCTTCGCTAAAGCATTCGACCCTACAGCCCCCGAAGCTCGATGCCGGTGCGGCTCGGGCCGGCCTATCCAATCCGCTCGGACGTATCAGGTCATGCAACGTCCGGGGACCATGCGGCGCGCTTCCGGCCCGACGAGCGAGCTGAGCGGAGCCTCGCAGCCCTCCCGCGTCAGGCGACGGGGCTTGGCCGGCAACTCTTCCTGAGCCGAGCGGGCCGGCAGCGACTCCGAACGCGTGGACGGGCGGGGCGCTGTCGCCACATGGATCGGGGTAAGGGCGGTGGAATAGGGGCGCATACCCGGCAGCGGCGTGGCCGGCGCCTCGTAAGCGACGCGCGGAGCCGTCGGAGCCCCCATCGCATCGGCCTCCTGCCGAACCACCGGCAGCAGCAACAAGGTCATGATCGCAGCGGGAACACTCACACCGAGGGCGAAGCCGGTCCGAAGCATCTTTGCGATCTCCGATGGGAGCTTGACAGGTTGTCAGCACAACGCTGCTTGCAGATCTCCGGTTCCTTCACTGTCCCGCTTCGGATCAAATCAGTATTCTAGGCTTGATGGGCGCGCACGCTGTCGCAACGCGGCGGGCGGGTGGAGGCGGCGGTCGCCGGATGGCCGTGATATAAAAGCACCTGTGGATGAAAAATGTGATGGGTTCGGCGCCGGGTCCGGAACCCGGCTGATGGTAATCCGTTAAAGAATCACCCGGCCACTCTGGTCCTCCCCGCATTCCCCTTGTGCATCGGCCGGAACCTCTTCACGGGTCGGACAATGGTCCGGCCCGTTTTTTCGTGCGCATGCACAGCGGGCACTCTGCCAGCCAGTGATGGTCGTCAAGACGTTCTCGTCGCGCACGAAAAAAGGCGCCGGCCTTGCTGGTCGGCGCCCTCGGTTTCCGTTCTGAAGCTCAGGTTCAGGCGCTGTGCGCCTCGCGGCGGCGCGCGCTCTGCTGGAAGAACAGCGCCTGGCTGATGACGGCCGACACGTTTGCAGGTTGGAACGGCTTGGCGATGAGGAAGGCCGGCTCGGGGCGCTCGCCGGTGAGGAAGCGCTCAGGGTAGGCCGTGATGAAGATCACCGGCACCTCGAAGGTCTTCAGTAGATCGTTGACCGCATCCAGGCCCGACGAGCCGTCGGCGAGCTGGATGTCGGCCAGGATCAGGCCGGGGCGCTTGCTCTCGGAGGCGATCTTGACCGCTTCGGTGCGGGTGCGCGCCACGCCGATGACGTTGTGACCGAGGCCTTCGACCAGGGCTTCCAGATCCATGGCGATCAGCGGCTCGTCCTCGATGATGAGGATCTCCGTGGCCATGTCGGCGGCGAGCTCGCGGCCCGCCTCGTCCACGAGGTCGCGCACCTTGGAGACGTCCACGTCGAGGATCACGCCCGCATCTTCCTCCGAGAAGCCTTCGAGGCACGAGAGGAGGAACGCCTGCCGGGGCAGCGGCGTGATCTGGCCCAGTCGAACCTCGGCCGGCAGGTCGTGCTGCACCTGATCGCTGTGGCCGTTCACGGAGAGCGAGTTCCAAATCCGCGTGAAGACGCGAAAGAGGTCGGCCTTGACGTTCGTGCTGCGGCCGAGGGTCTCGGGCTCGTTGACCAGCGTTTCGAGGGTGGCCGCGACGTAGGCATCGCCCGCCACCTGACTGCCCGTGAGCGCGCGCGCATAACGGCGCAGATACGGAAGGTGCTGCACGACCAGTTGTGCTGTGGACATGAGTTCCCCTGAGCCTCTTCGCTCTTCGTTTGTCGCTGCGCCCCTAACGCGGGGGCTCGACGTCCGTTCCTGGCCTATGCGGAACCCCAGCCGCATGTCGGCGTTGCTGCTGCAGCCATGACTCATGTCAAGCTGCAAGACAATCGCGGCAGATGTGGCGCCAAGGGGATCTTGAAAGCATGAACGAGGACGAGCCGGCCGGCGCGTTCCCTTCCAGGGACCGGTCCACTCGAGGGCGTAGCGAAAATGGTTTGAATGACCAGACGCAAAGGCGCATCGGATCCCACCTACGCACCCTTTACGACTCCGTCGTTCAGCAGCCGATCCCGGATCGTTTTCGGGATCTGATCGCGCGCCTGGAAGACGATGTACCCAATCCGGAGGATTCGGCGAGCGCTTGAGCCGATATCTCTATACATCTTGAACGGTGCGAGCCGCCCCCGCTGCCGGGTGCGGCTCGTTTGTCATGGTCGCAAACGGCTACAAGGTCGGCGAACGACCGCGCATCAGGCCGATCACGGCCGAGATCGCGAACAGGACGATCGCAACGAAGAAGACGAGCTTTGCGGCCTCCATGGCCGTACCGGCGATGCCGCCGAAGCCCAGCAGGGCCGCGACGAGGGCAACCACCAGGAACGTAACAGCCCAACCGAGCATGTCGAACTTCCTTCCAAAAGAACTGGCGCGGCCCGTGCCGCGGCCTCTTGGAAGCAATAACGCCAAGTTTTCGTCGCAGGTTCCTTGTACGTTTCCAAGGCTGTGAACACTTTGTTACGGTGGGCCTGCGACCGTGCTACGCCCCTGGAACCGACTGGCAAATTCGACCGTTCGTCACCATCTTACCCCTAGACGATCAGACGACACTCAGACTTGATGATGTGAAGGAGGCCTTTGGCGTGCCCGCACAGAAAAAGATCCTCGTCCCCGGTATCGCTCAAGCGAAAGCCGTTCTGGAGGCCGCTGCACGGCTCGTTTCGGCGCTGTCACCCCAACCGGTTCTCCAGCCCATCCCCGTTCGCGTAAAGTCGATTCGCCGCCGCTAACGCGGCCGTTTTCGTTCGGCCCGAATGTGGTCGTCCCAAGCGCTGTCCCACCGGGCAGCGCTTTTTTCATGGCATCGAGCCGTCCACAGATACGATGCCTGCCGATGTGCCGCGCCGTTCGCCAGGCGGATCGAAAGAGGCCGGCGCCGCAATGCTTTGCGGTTCGGCGCGCCGTGAAAACGCAGGTGCAGCCATTCCTGCGTGGTTTGCCGACATTGTCCCCTCCTCGAGCGGCCGACTAGCTGGATCTCGGGCGAAACGTCCGGTCGGTTTCGTCTCCGTGGCGACCGCGCCGGATCGACGGGGGCGGCAACGATGGGGTTCGGCAAGCGCGCACCCGGCGCATGGGTGTCCGAGATACGGGTGGCCGAGACACAGGCGGCCAAGAGCGGTGCCGCCGCAGCACGAGTGCGCCCGCGGCGCAGCCTAGTCGCCACCGCGCTCGTAGGTCTGCTGATCGGCTTTGGGGTGATGAGCGCGACGACGAGGGTGCGTGCCGCGGAGCGTGGCCTGCTCAACGGGCTGTTCGAGACGATCTTCGGGGCGGCAAGCCCCGCGCCCGCAACGATCGCCAAGCCGGCCCCGAGGGCACCCCGGCGCTACGCGTCGCTCCCCGACATGCGGCGCGTTGCCGGACATCGCTTCGTGCAACGAACGCCGCGCCTCGATATGCGTTCGACGCCCATTCGCGCCCGAGCAAGGGTGGAGTCTCCGGCCTCCTTCGCCGCAGGAACGCGGACCGTCTGCATGCGCCGGTGCGACGGGTACATCTTCCCCCTCGGCCGCCTGCGTGCGCGGGCCGATCTCCCTGTTCATGCGGCGGCTTGCGCCGCGGCCTGTCCCAATGCACCGACCGAATTGTTCACCCTAGCGCCGGGGCGGGGCGAACTCGAGCAGTCCGTTGCCCTCGACGGCCGACCCTATCTGCGCGCCTCAACTGCCAACCTCTACCGCCGCACCCGCGTCGAGAACTGCTCCTGTCAGCCGCCGGGCGCCGTGGGCCTGTTGATGCCGTTGGCCGAGGACCGAACGCTGCGTCCGGGCGACGTCGTCGCGTCGGAGGAGGGAGCGGATCTCGTCGCGGGCCTCTCGCGCACGGGGCCGGCGCTCGTCGATTACCGCGTCGCCGCCTTGAGCCGGCAGCATCGCAACGCCATCGAGGATCGCGTCGGCGCCCTGCGTCGCGATGCGGCGACCGCGGCGTTCCGTGAAGCTCTGCGGGCGAAGGGGAACGGCTCGCGACGCCTGCGGGTCGCCGAGGCGCAGATCCTGATGCTGCCGACCGTCGGGGCTTCCTCCGGTTTTGCGCCGGTCGTTTCGCGCGGCGAAGGGTTCGGGGCGGTTCGCGTCGTGTCACCCTCGCCCTTCGGACATTGATCGCTCGGCCCCACGAACGCGCCCCACGAACTCCGCCCCACGAGTTGGCGAAAGCGCCGGGCTGTCGTAGGCGGGCGTCACCCTCGTCGCATCGAAGCCGTCGTCTATGAGTGAATCGTCCGCGGACGCGCAGGCCCCCTCCCCCGGTTTCGAGAGCACCCTGCCCGCCGCGGGGCAAACGGAGGCGCTGAGCCCCCTCGTGCGGCGGCGGATCTGCCCCAATGGCGGCCCGTTCACCGCGAGCGGAACCTGCTCCTACATCGTCGGGCGCGGCCGGGTCGCGGTGATTGATCCGGGGCCGGCGGATGCCGGGCATGTCGAGGGTTTGTTGGCCTCGCTCGACGGCGAGGAGGTAGCGGCCATCGTTGTCACCCACACCCACCGCGACCATTCTCCCGGCGCGCGTCTCCTGCAGGCGCAGACCGGCGCACCGATCATCGGCTGCGGTCCGCACCGGGCCGCACGGCAACTCGCTGAGAACGAGCTGCCCATCCTCGATGCCAGCGCCGACCGCGACCATCGGCCCGACCGGGAATTGGCGGACGGCGAGACCCTGGCCGGCGAGGGCTGGACGCTGACTGCCGTCGCCACGCCCGGCCACACCATGAACCACCTCGCCTTCGCTCTGCCGGAGGAGAACGTGCTGTTCTCCGGCGATCACGTCATGGCGTGGTCGACCTCGATCGTTGCGCCGCCCGACGGGTCGATGCGGGCCTACATGGAATCGCTGGAGCGGCTGCGGGAGCGGGGCGAGACGCTGTACTGGCCGGGCCATGGCGGGCCCGTGCGCGATCCGCGCCGCTTCGTGCGCGGCCTCGCCGCTCACCGCCGCCAGCGGGAGGCAGCGATCCGCGCTCGGCTGGCCGCGGGCGATCACGACATCGCAACCATCGTCTGCACCGTCTATCAGGGGCTCGCCCCGCATCTGCGGGGTGCGGCGGCCCTCTCGGTCTTTGCCCATCTCGAGGATCTGGTGGAGCGGGGCCTCGCGGTCACCGAGGGCCCGCCCCTGCTCGGGGGAGCGTTCCGCCCCGCCTGAAGCATTGTCCTGGATATCGGATCCAGGACAATGCTTTCGTCCCTTGTTGTTGCATCATCTTTTCCGAAAGCCTGAGGCCACCTTTCGGGATGATGCGCTGAGCCCCGATTCTTTGAGTCGTTATTTCAGGGCGATGGCGAGGTTGGCGACCTCGTCCAGATAGGAGCGGATGCGGTCGGCATTGTCGCCGAAGTCGCGGTCGCCGATCCGGGAGGCCGAGCGCACGTCGATGCGCGCGCCGTCTGCCCGCGGATGCACCCGCACGGTGATGTCGGCGGGTAGGTTCAGGATCCGGGTATGGGCCACCGCCTCGATGCGGCCGTTGCCGACCCGCCCGCCGGGCCGGATCGCCTCGACGATCTGCCACTTCCGGTTCACCGCCGCCTTGCGGGCCAGCTCGAAGGCTTCATCGGCCTCCACGTCGAGCGTGAGCGGTGCGATCTGCGGATAGGCCGTTCGCTGCGCCTCTCGGGCCGCCGGTCCGGGTTCGGCCGGGTAGCGGCCGTCCCGGGCGGCGAAGGCAAGGCGCGAGCGCGAGAAGGCGGGCGGACGCTCGGTATCCGTCGTCACATCGGTCAGTGCCGGCAAGCGCACGCCCTTGAGCGCGGCATAGGCCGGATAGGCCAGAACGAGGCTCGCAACGAACAGCCCGCCGACGGCGGCGCCGAGCCCGCCAGCGCCCTCCCGCCAGACCCGCGCCATCGCGAACAGGGCCAGCGCCACCGCGATGACGGAGAGCGCGACGCCGCCGCCCAGCACGGCAAGGGCCGCTGACGGTTCCGCCGAAGGGCTGCGCACGATCAGTACCGCCATGGCGGTCACGATCAAGGAGAACAAGGCGAGCGTTCGCGCGTAGCGGCCGGCCCGGGTCACCGGTTCATCGAGAAGCTGACGGCGCATGGCCCCGGAGACGAATGAGGAAGAGAAGAAGACGAGGATAACCCGCCCGGCAGTCTACAGGCTGGGGGTGAGGCGCGCCACTCGGCTGTCCGGGATGCATCCCTCTGCTACAAGCTGGACGGACATGTCCGAGCGTCAAGACCGCCCCGTATCGAACACCGAACCCGTCGATCCGCTCCGGGTCTGGTTTCGGTTCATCCGCCTCAGCCGGCGGGTGACCGCTGCGGTCGCCACAGAGTTGCGGGAACTCGGTCTGTCGATCCCGCAATTCGATGTGCTGTCGACGTTGAGCGAGCGTGAGGGGCTGACGCAGCAGGAGCTGGCGGCCCGGCTCTACGTCACGAAGGGCAACGTCTCCGGCCTCATCGACCGCCTCGTCGAGGCCGGTCTCGTAGAGCGTCGCCCGATCCCCGGTGATCGCCGTTCCCACGCACTTCATCTCACGGAGGCCGGCGCACGAGTGGCTGCCCGCGGGATCGCGGCGCAGGCTGACTATGTCGCACGCACCCTTGGCCGGCTCGACGAAGCCGATCTCCGCATGTTCGAAGATCTCGTCGTCAAATGGCGTGAATTGGCCCGCTCGGACGCCGCGTTCTGACAGTCCGCTCGTCGCTCCAAAAAAACAGACGCCCTCGGCGCCTGTCGAATAGAAATATATTTCTTGTTCTGAGAAGGCTGGGCGGTCGGGCGCGAAACTCGCGCCCGTCACCGCCTCAGCCGGATTAAGCCTCGCCCGTGCGACCGGTCGATTGACCACCCTTGCGGCCAGCCGAAGAGGCCAGTTCACGATCCTGCGAGAACGACCGCTTATCCGCCGGGACGGAACGACCGCCCTTACTGGCGATCTCGCGCTGCCGTTCGATATTCATGGAAGCAAAACCTCGCTTCGAGGTGGAATTACCAGATGCCATCAACGCCTCCTCAGGCTAACTCTTCACACCCCTCTCAACCTTCATCCCAATCGATTGTTCCTTGGCTGTATCGAGCGCCGGGTCCGGGGAAACCCCTGTCTCATCCACACGTTAGCGCCGCACACGCCAACGAACTGCGCGGACTTGTGAACGCGTCTCCACAGGCCATCCACAGCCGAGAGGAACCGGGATGACGAACCGATATATGGTAAAGCCTTCGCTTGCAGCCAAGGCTGCCCCGGCTTCGAGAGGCGCGGTTGCCCCCGAGCCGAATAGGACGCCGCTGCCAGCCATGCCGGCCCCGGAAGACAGCCCGACGCCGAAGACGCACGAGGAGCCCACGGATTCGCCGCAGCCTAATGCGAGCGCGAAGCGCGAGAAGCCGGGTCCCGGCGAGATCGGACTCTCGACCCGGCGTTGATCGGTATCTGCGGCATTATGTTGCCGTTCGCGTGAGCCGATCAGGCGGTCGTGTCGGATCTCATTTTCAGGGACGTCAGCAAGCAAGCGAACCGCGACTTTGACACGGTTCGCAGGTGCGTCTACCCGCGGCCCTTTCCGCCTGCCGCCCAGGGGACGCATCGGAGTGAGTCCATGACCCTCGACACCGAGGTGATGTCCCTGCGGCAGGTGCCGTTGTTCCGCGAGGTGGAACCGTCCCGCCTCAAGCTTCTCGCTTTCACCAGCGAGCGGGTGCATTTCGAGGCGGGACAGGCCTTCTTCGCGCGCGGTGAGGCAGCGGACGCGGCCTATCTCATCCTCGAAGGATCGGCGGCGGTGTCGATCGACGGCCCGTTTGGCCCGGTCCGTCTCGCCCTGCTCGGCCCCAACGCTCTCGTCGGCGAGATGGGCATCCTGGCCGATCAGCCGCGCTCGGCGACCGTCACCGCGGACATTGCGACGACGGCGCTGCGGATCGACCGCGACGTCTTCATCGAATTGCTCGCGCAGTTTCCGCAGATCAGCATCGCCGTCATGCGCGAACTCGCCCTGCGTCTGGAGCAGACCAATCAGCGCCTGGCCGAGCGTGTCGGCAACGCTTGAGCTAATCGAAGACCTGAGCGTCCGACGCCGCTTTCTGAAAGTGAGCGACGTGGGCGCTCAGCGATACTTCCAGCCCCACTGGCCGTAGATCGGATAACTCCGTCGGCGCGCCTCGTATTCGGCGCCCGGATCGTTCGGCCGGTAGCCGTTGCGATAGGCATAGGGGCTCGGCTCGATATAGCCGGGATTCTGGAGTTCCTGACGCAGGTACCCGTCGCCCTCGCCCGATGACCCGCCACCGGAGCCGAAGGCCCAGACCGGACCGGCTGGTAGGACCGCTGCGGACAGAGCCAGCGTCGTGATCGTCAGGCGTCGCATCGCTCGCTCCATCGTCCCTCGCCGCCCCTCACCATCGGTCAACGATCGGCCGTCATCGCCGGTTGCGCCATCCGCGGTGCATTTACGGTGTCGGATAGGTGATGAACTCCATGAGCGAGCCGTCCGGATCACGGAAGTAGACGCTCACGCCCTGCCCCGCCGCGCCGTTGCGCTCCACCGGCCCGAGTTCGGCCGCTACGCCGTGGGCGGTGAGATGCGCCATCGCGTCCTCGATCGAGCCCGACCAGCGGAAGCACAGATCGCTGCCTCCGGGCATCACCGGCTCGCGCGCCCGCGGTGACCCGATTTGACCGGGGCCATGCACATTGAGCTGCACCCCGCCAAACCGGAACGCGACCCCTTTGCCGATCGGGATCACCTCGGCCCGCAACACGTCCCGGTAGAAGGCTGTCGAGCGCTCCCAGTCGGAGACGTGGATCACGCAATGGTCGAGGTGGATCGCCGGTGCCAGTGATGCGACGTCGGCGCCTGCCTCTACAACGAGTTCGGTTTCGGTCTTTGTCTCGGGCATGGGACGTCGCCTCCTCACGCGATCTTGTGCGGCAGATAACGCGGCCCGGGCCCGCGGCCAGACGGCCTCACGGCAACGTTCCTCCGCCGATGCGGCCTCGAAGTCACACCCGATCTGCTCAAGGACGGGTAGTCATGGCGGATGATCTGCAACGCCAACCCGCCCCCGTCGGCGGTGACAGGAGCCGCGATGGCAGCCCCCCGAACCGCTGATAAGACGGCGCGCACCAGCACCCGTCGAGTCTTGCTCGCCGCGTTTTGCCTCATTCCGCTGGCGGCCTGCCAATCCTCGAAGCCGGGCCGGATGGCCGGAGGCGACGACGATGCGGCCTGGTACATCGGTACGATGCCCGACAAGCCGTTCGACGTGCCGCTGGTCGATCGGTCGCGTATCGACCCGAAGTACCGCCGTCAGGAAGTTGCCTATAGCGGTCCTGAGGTGCCGGGCACGATCGTCGTCGATATCGATAAGCGTCATCTCGCCCTGGTTCAGGAGGGCGGCACGGCGCTCCAATACGGCGTCGGCGTCGGCAAGGCCGGCTTCTCCTGGAAGGGTGACGCTCGCATCGGCCGCAAGGGCGTGTGGCCGGATTGGAGCCCAACCACGACGATGGTCTCGCTCAATCCGGGCATCGAGCGCTCGCGCAAGGGCGGCATCGACAACCCGCTCGGCGCGCGGGCGCTCTACCTCTACAACGGCAACCGCGACACGCTGTTTCGCATCCACGGCACCAACGAGCCGTGGAGCATCGGCGAGCAGATGTCCTCGGGCTGTGTGCGCATGCTCAACGAGGATATCGTTGATCTCTACGAGCGCGTCCCCGTCGGCGCCCGTGTGATCGTGAAGCGCAGCGGCAAGTATCGCGCCTGAGGACGCCCTCGCATCCAACTGTCACCTCGGATCCTGCCCCTGACGGTCAGCCTCCCTATGAGGCGTGGCCAGGCGCGGGCAGGGGATGGCCGATCCGGCGACGTAGGATCGAGCAGGAAGGAGCCGCTGGATGCTGATCGGCGTGCATTACCCGAAAGCGGGCGGTTCATCCGTGGGAATGGCCCTCACGGAGACCTATGGCGCGCGTCTATTGCGCGATTACGACGAGGCGCCTCCCCGCGTCGACTCACCGGTGACGTTCGATCCGATCGGCTATTTCGCGCGCGACTTTGCGATCCCGGCCGGCATCGAGTGCGTCTACGGTCATCTTCACATCAACAAATATCGGCGCATCCCTGACGCGCGGCGATTCGTGATGCTGCGCCATCCCGTCGATGCATTGATGTCGACGTATTTTTATTTCCAATCGGTTCCCGATAATGTCGGTGGTATTCTCCTTCAATATATCAAAAAGAATAAGCTGACGGTCTTGGAAATGGCGCGTATTCCGACCTACTCGCATTTGATGTCGAGAACGTATTTTGGCGGTGTCGATATGTCGTGCTTCGACCTCATCGGCCGTCATGATCGGCGGGACGTATTCTTCGCTTCCCTATCGGCGCTGGCGGAACAGCCGATCAATCCCGACCACGAGATCAACGTGACGCCGCGATACGACGAGAGATCGGAAATGCTCGGCGACA
Organism: Methylobacterium sp. J-043; assembly: GCF_022829505.1. Lineage (NCBI taxonomy): Bacteria > Pseudomonadati > Pseudomonadota > Alphaproteobacteria > Hyphomicrobiales > Methylobacteriaceae > Methylobacterium > Methylobacterium sp. J-043. The sequence goes on from NZ_JAKSYB010000021.1 coordinate 44,460, forward strand.
CGCAGTTGATATCGCGCCTCAACCATATCCTGAGGGACGACGTCCGCTTCTATGAGCGTCACGCCTACAGGGACTGACGATCTGGACGGGCTGCCCGGACGTAAACCGCCCGGCTCGACGTCCCGAATGAGGAACCGCAGCCGGGGCCGGAGCATTTTTCCATTGCGGCCAAGCTTGGCCGTGGAGTGTGCGCATGACCATCACCGTGTCGAACCTGCAGCCGATCATCGCGATCCTGGCGGGCATCCTCATCCTGATCGCGCCGCGGCTCCTGAACTATATCGTCGCGGTCTACCTAATCGTCGTTGGGTTGATCGGCCTGGGTGTGCTGCGTCATTTTTCTTGAACCGCGCCCCGTGACGCTCGAAGCGGCTCGGACGAAACGCGCTGAACGCGCGCGCAAGGTCCCTGTCGTATGAGGTGCGTACTTTCGTTCCTGACAGCGCCTTCACATCGTCACTCCCGGCCGCGGAGCGACACGAAGCTAATCCTTGCACTGCGGCATGAGATGCGCCACGCCCGCGTGAACGGCGCTAAGGTCGCTACATCCGTCCAGCGGAGAGCCTGATGACGAAATGGGTCTATTCCTTCGGTGATGGCAAGGCCGAGGGCGAGGCGTCGATGCGCAACCTGCTCGGCGGCAAGGGCGCGAACCTCGCCGAGATGTCCAATCTCGGCCTTCCGGTCCCCCCTGGCTTCACCATCACCACCGAAGTCTGCACCTACTACTACCAGCATGGCGAGACCTACCCGGCCGAGCTCACCGACGCGGTGAAGGAAGCCCTGGACAAGGTCGGCACGCTCACCGGCCGCCGCTTCGGCGATGCCGAAAAGCCGTTGCTCGTCTCGGTCCGCTCCGGTGCGCGGGCCTCAATGCCGGGCATGATGGACACGGTGCTCAATCTCGGCCTCAACGACGCCACCGTCGAGGCACTGGCCAAGGACGCCGAGGACGAGCGCTTCGCCTACGATTCCTACCGCCGCTTCATCACGATGTACTCGAACGTCGTGCTCGGCGTGGAGCACCACGCCTTCGAAGAGGCGCTGGAGCACTACAAGGAGCAGAAGGGCCTCACCCTCGACACCGACCTGAAGGCCGATGACTGGAAGCACCTGATCGGCGTCTACAAGAAGATCGTCCGCGACGAGCACGGCTCCGACTTCCCGCAAGGGGCGGAGGACCAGCTCTGGGGCGCGATCGGCGCGGTGTTCGATTCCTGGATGATCCCGCGGGCCAAGAAGTACCGCGAGCTGAACCAGATCCCCGAGAGCTGGGGCACGGCGGTGAACGTCCAGGCCATGGTGTTCGGCAACATGGGCGACACCTCTGCCACCGGCGTCGCCTTCACCCGCAACCCCTCCACCGGCGAGAGCGCGCTCTACGGCGAGTTCCTTATCAACGCCCAGGGCGAGGACGTGGTGGCGGGTATCCGCACGCCGCAGGACATCACCGAGAAGGCGAGGCTGGAGGCGAAGTCCGACAAGCCGTCGATGGAAAAGGCGATGCCCGAGAGCTTCGCCGAGCTGACGCGGATCTACGGGATCCTCGAAAAGCATTACCGCGACATGCAGGACATGGAGTTCACCATCGAGCGCGGTAAGCTCTGGATGCTCCAGACCCGCAACGGCAAGCGCACCGCCAAGGCGGCCCTGCGCATCGCCGTGGAACTCGCGGGCGAGGGCCTGATCTCGAAAAAAGAGGCGATCAAGCGCATCGAGCCCGGCGCACTCGATCAGCTTCTGCACCCGACCATCGATCCGGATGCCGAGCGCAAGGTCATCGCCACCGGCCTGCCGGCTTCGCCCGGCGCGGCGGTCGGCGAGATCGTGTTCAACTCGGAAGCTGCCGAGACCGCCAAGAAGGCCGAGCGCCGCTGCATCCTCGTGCGTATCGAGACCTCGCCGGAGGACATCCACGGCATGCACGCGGCCGAGGGCATCCTCACCACCCGCGGCGGCATGACCAGCCACGCGGCGGTGGTCGCCCGCGGCATGGGCAAGCCCTGCGTCTCCGGCGTCGGCTCGATCCGGATCGACTACAAGGCGCAGACGCTCACCGTCGGCGGCGTCACCCTGAAGGCGGGCGACGTCATCACCATCGACGGCTCGACCGGCCAGGTGATCCAGGGCGAGGTCAAGATGCTCCAGCCGGAGCTGTCGGGCGATTTCGCCGCCCTGATGGAGTGGGCGGACGCCGTCCGCACCATGAAGGTCCGCACCAACGCCGACACCCCAGCCGACGCCCGCGCCGCCCGCAAGTTCGGCGCCGAGGGCATCGGCCTGTGCCGCACGGAGCACATGTTCTTCGAGGGTGACCGGATCATCGCCGTGCGCGAAATGATCCTCGCCGACGACACCGAAGGCCGCCGCGCGGCGCTGGCCAAGATCCTCCCCTACCAGCGGCAGGACTTCGTCGAGCTATTCACGATCATGTCGGGCCTGCCCGTCACGATCCGCCTGCTCGATCCGCCGCTGCACGAGTTCCTGCCGCACACGGACGAGGAGATCCGCGAGGTGATGTCGGCCACCGGCATCAGCGAGGACAAGATCCGCAACCGCATCCGCGAACTCTCCGAGCACAACCCGATGCTCGGCTTCCGCGGCTGCCGCCTCGCCATCGCCTTCCCCGAGATCGCGGAGATGCAGGCCCGCGCGATCTTCGAGGCCGCGATTCAGGCCGCCAAAGACACCGGCGCCCCGGTGACATCGGAGGTGATGGTGCCGCTGGTGTTCACGCGGATGGAGTTCGACATCGTCAAGGCCCGCATCGACGCCATGGCCAAGGCCGTGTCGGAGGAGACGGGTGCCACGCTCGACTATCAGGTAGGCACGATGATCGAGCTGCCCCGCGCCGCGCTCAAGGCCGGCGAGATCGCCGAGACCGCGGAGTTCTTCTCCTTCGGCACCAACGACCTGACCCAGACGGCGCTCGGCATCTCTCGCGACGATGCCGCAACCTTCCTCGGGCCCTACACCCAGAAGGGCATTCTCGCGGTCGATCCGTTCGTATCGATCGATCAGGAGGGCGTCGGCGAATTGGTGAGGATCGGCGTCGAGCGCGGCCGTGCGACCCGCGCCGGGCTCAAGCTCGGCATCTGCGGCGAGCATGGCGGTGACCCGGCCTCGATCGCCTTCTGCCAGGAGGTCGGACTCGACTACGTGTCCTGCTCGCCCTTCCGCGTGCCGATCGCCCGCCTCGCGGCGGCGCAGGCGGCCCTCGGCAAGGACGCCTGAGAAAACGACCCACGCCTCCGCGGGCATGACCCGCGGGGGCCTTCCGGGAGGTCGGGCAAGCTTCGCAATAATTTTGCGGACAGCGGCCTGAACCCGTGTCGCACGGGCACGTTACCTGCTAGCCGGAGTCCATAGCGCGGAGAGCGCCGATTGGTCTTCCGACCAGGGCATTCGCGGGACTTCCAGGCATGTCGCACCCCGACTCCCCCTCTGCCCTCCTCGATCATCGCGCCATCGTTCCCGGTCACCGGGCGATGCAGGCGGCCTATCTCTGGATCATCGCTGCGTTGACCGCGGCGGCCGGTGTGACCGGGCTCGTCTACTTCGAGGCCGACCGCAACGACCGCGAGGCGGGCCGGATGATCGTCGCCGCCCAGAATAGCAGCGGCTACGCCGCGATCCTCGTCAACGGCCTGATCCAGCAACACGTCCGCCCGAACCCTTAACCGTCCGGCAACCACGTTCGCGATTAAACTCCGCTCATGAGGAACGGGCGCCCCGGCTTGGTCTAAGCTAGGCCTTCCGGCCGCTCGTGAACGTGGAGTGTCGGCGTTGCGTACGAGGCGCATTCGAGGCCTGGGGCTTGGCCCCCGCTGGATCGTCTCGGCCGTGGTGCCGTGGATGCTGGCGAGCGGCCTGCTGGTTTCCTTCACCGCCACCGCGGGCACCGACGCGACGCTCCGCTCCGGGCGGCTGTCCGAGCGGGATGTTGCCGCGACAAGTGCGCTGGTCGCCTCCACGACGTGGAGCCCCGACGTCATCGATGCCGGTCTGGTGGCGCCCGGCACCTCCCATGAAGCCGAGCCGGGAGAGGACGGACTCCCCGCGCTTGCCGACTCGGACGGCGCCACCCCCGCCACGCCCCGCGCCGTCGCGCTATCCTCGGTGACGCCGGCGCCCGCCGACGCGACCCCGATCGAGGTCGCCGCGGCGAACCTCGCGCTTCCCGGCTTCTCGGCTCGTCTCGACCGCGGCCCCTCCGCCCTCGATCCGCAGATGACGGCGCCGGAGGCCAAGTCCCATTATGCCGACCTGATCGATCCCAATGCGATGGACCGCGAGCAGCGCTGCCTCGCCGAGGCCGTCTATTTCGAGGCGCGCAGCGAGCCCGAGGAGGGTCAGGCCGCCGTCGCACAAGTCATTCTGAACCGCGTCAAGAGCGGGCTCTACCCGTCCTCGGTCTGCGGCGTCGTCTACCAGAACCGCCACCGCTTCATGGGTTGCCAGTTCTCCTTCGCCTGCGAGGGCAAGTCGCTGCGCATCACCGATGCGGAATCCTGGCGCAGCGCGACCCGCGTCGCGAGCGCGGTCATCGACGGTCGCACCTATGTCAGCGAGGTCGGCGGCGCGACCCACTACCACGCCGATTACGTGCGCCCCGGCTGGTCGCGCCGGCTCAAGCGCAAGGACATGATTGGGCGACACATCTTCTATCAGCTGAAGCCGAACCAGACGTGATGCCGTTCGACGCTGGGGTCTCCACTCACTGCCCCTTCCGAAGATAGTTGGCGCCGCCGATCACCAGCAGCTTGTGCGAATCCCGGTCGGGCGCGAACAGGCTCAGCGTCTCCTCGGCCCCGGTCTCGTCCGTCAGGGTCAGCCGGTAACCCGAAACTCTGTAGCGGCCGCTGCGCACCGGCCGCCGACTGTGGCCGGCCACGACGGTGCCGCCGTCCATCGAACTGCCGGTGGAGGAGAAGCCGACGCCGCCCTCGCGGGTGAAGCGGCCGTCGGGCGTCAGGGCGAGGGTGTGCGTGCCGCCGACCGAGCCCATCGCGCCGCTCGATCCGAATGTGTGGTTCCACGTGCCGTCGAACCGGTGCCCGTCGGCGAAGGGCGGCACCGCGAAGTAGGTATGGTCGCCGAGGGTCAGCCCGTCCTTCGTGCGGGAGAACGCTTCGCCGGAGCGCGTGACGCGCCCGAACCCGTCTTCAACCTCGACCCGCTCGATGCGGTTGGCGGAGAACCAGCCGCCCTTCAGCGCGTAGGTGCCGCAGCTCTTCGGCTCGGATCGGCAATGGGCGGTCATGTCGCCGGCGCGCGGAAGCTCCGTGGTGTAGAGGCCACCCTTGTCGAACAGCAGCGTGTCCTGATCCGCGGTGAAGTCCATCCCGCCGAAGGCGTTGGGCCGGAGCTGCGTCTTGGTGCGCGTGTAGAGACCCTCGAGGCCGCCATCCCCCCGGGCCGGCGAGAGCGCGAGGCCGCGGTCGTCCTTGGCCGGGCGGTAGGAGGCCACCAGCGCTTCGAACCCCTCGCGGATCGGCTTTTCCTGCTCGCGTTCGGTCTGAAGCGTGAGGAGCATCAGGAAATGCTCGCTCGACTTGGTGGCGATCCCGATATGCCAAGCCGCCATGCGGAGGCCGTCGGTCGTGCGGCAGCAGCGCTGCTCGACGCGGATGCGGTGCCCGTCGAGGGTTTCGCCCGTCCTCGACGTGAGCGGCTTCTCACTGGGCGGGATCTGCTTGAGACTGCGGACGAAGGCGCCGAACGTATCGTCGAATCGGCCCGAGGCCGGTGTCGGCTTGGCGACGATCAGGATCGCGGCGCCCTTGCGCCCGCGCGGCGTGGTCGGCTCTAAGACGCGCTCGAACACAAGGCCGTCGCCGGCCTCCCGGCGGGGCCAGCCCTCGAACACGGCCGGCAGCTCGAAGCGGGAAGACCCGAGCGCCACCTCTGCGGCGCGGACGGGCAGCCCTCCCGCAAGCACCAGGGCGAGGCCGAGCCCCGCCCCGCGCGCGCGACCTCTTCGCGTCACGTCACGACGCTCGGCTCCGCGCGGCCGGTGATTGCCGCGATGTCCGCCAGCTCCCGCGCTACCGCGACCACGGGCCCGAGCACGTCGGCGACCGGCAGCTCAAGCCGATCGGGGGCGGCCTCGTAGCGCTCGAGGTAGACGCGCAGGGTCGCCCCGGCGGTGCCGGTGCCCGAGAGGCGGTAGACGATGCGTGCATCCTCCGCGAAGGTCACGCGCACGCCCTGCGCCTCCGTCACCGAACCGTCGACCGGATCGACGTAGCGGAAATCGTCCGCCGCCTTCACCGTGAAGCCGCCGATCCGGGTACCCGGCAGCGAGCCGATCTTCGCGCGAAGCCCGTCCATCAGCCGGTTGGCGGCGCCGGAATCGATCTCCTCGTAATCGTGGCGGGTGTAGTAGTCGCGGCCGAACGCGGCCCAATGCGCCCGCACCAGCTCCTGCGCCGGCTTGCCGGTCGCGGCCAGGATGTTGAGCCAGAGCAGAACCGCCCACAGCCCGTCCTTCTCGCGCACGTGATTCGAGCCGGTGCCGGCGCTCTCCTCGCCACAGAGCGTGATGCGGCCGGCATCCAAGAGGTTGCCGAAGAACTTCCAGCCGGTCGGGGTCTCGAACGCCTCGATCTTGAGCGCGGCGGCGACGCGGTCTACCGCGCGGCTCGTCGGCATCGAGCGGGCGACGCCGGCAAGGCCCCCGGCATAGCCCGGTGCGCGGTGGGCGTGGGCGGCGAGGATGGCGAGGCTGTCGCTCGGCGTGACGAAGAGGCCGGGCGCCACGATCATGTTGCGGTCGCCGTCGCCGTCCGAGGCTGCGCCGAAATCCGGCGCGTCGGGCCCGTGCATCAGGTCGAACAGTTCGTGGGCGTGAACCGGGTTCGGGTCGGGATGGTGACCGCCGAAATCGGGCTTGGGTTCGCCGTTGACGACCGTACCCGGCGCCGCGCCCAGCGCCCCCTCCAGAATTGCCTTGGCGTAGGGGCCCGTCACCGCCGAGAGCGCGTCGAAGCGCATCCGGAAGCCGGAGGCGAACATCTTGGCGAGCGCCTCGAAGTCGAACAGCGTGCGCATCAACTCGGCGTAATCGGCGACCGGATCGACCACCTCCACCGTCATCCCGTCGGTCTCGCTCGTGCCGATCCGGCCGAGGTCGAGGTCGGGCGCATCGGAGATGCGGTAATCGCCGATCGCCTTGGTGCGCTCGAAGATTGCAGCGGTGACGCTTTCCGGCGCCGGGCCGCCGTTGCTGCCGTTGAACTTGATGCCGAAATCGCCATCCGGCCCGCCGGGATTGTGGCTCGCCGACAGCACGATGCCGCCGACGGCCCCATGCTTGCGGATGACGCAGGACGCGGCCGGCGTCGAGAGCAGGCCGTTCTGCCCGACCAGCACCCGCCCGAAGCCGTTGGCGGCGGCGATCTTGAGGGCGATCTGCACCACCTGCTCGTTGTAGAAGCGCCCGTCGCCGCCGATCACCAGGGTCGCGCCCTTCCGGTCGGGGATGCAGTCGATGATCGCCTGGACGAAGTTCTGGACGTAGTGCGGCTGCCGGAAGACGGGCACCTTCTTGCGTAGGCCCGAGGTGCCGGGCTTCTGGTCCGGATAGGGGCTGGTGGGAACCCGCTTCGACGCCATGGTTCGCTCGATTCTCGCGAAGGACAAACTCCGCACGTCGTAGCGCGGTTTGCCGGTTCGTATAGGGTTGCGATGCCGATTTCGGTATCGTCCGATGCGGCGATCAGCGGTCGGAGCCGAGGCGGACGGTCACCACGGCCGGATTCTGACGCAGGCGCTCCGCGATGGCCGCGACGCTCGTCTGCGAGAGCCGGACGAAGGCGATCGTCACCTCCTCCAGCCCCTCTTCCCCGCCGGGGCGCACCACGAACTGGCGCACGCGCGAGGCCCGCTCGCCGGTGGCGTCCTGCAGCGTATCGATCGAGAGGCTGCCGGCCTTCACGGTGAGATGAAGCGTGTGGGTGCGCAACCGGTCGCGCCAGCTCTCCTCGATCGGCTTCACGCCCGCGAGGATGCCGACAACGAGGATCGTCGCCGCGATACCCGCCACGTAGAGGCCGCCGCCGACTGCGAGGCCGATGGCCGCCACCGCCCACAGGCTCGCAGCGGTGGTGAGCCCCTTCACCACCTCGCCGCGCAGGAGGATCGTGCCTGCGCCGAGAAAGCCGATGCCGGAGACGACCTGCGCGGCGATGCGCGAGGGGTCGAGGGTGACGTTCTTCTGACCCAGCACGTCGGAGAAGCCGAAGGCCGAGACGATCATGAAGAGGCAGGCGCCGACGCAGACCAGCATGTGCGTGCGCAGGCCCGCGGCCCAAAGCAGCCGCTCCCGTTCGAAGCCGATCACGCTACCCATGGCCCCCGCGAGCACGAGGCGCGCCACCATTTCCGCGTTGCCGAGCATCGCTCCTCCCGATTCGCGTGGGCGGCCGAGAGTGCGTCCAGTTCTCCCGGCGTGCAACGACGGCTCTGCCTTGACGCCCCCGGCGGCACGGGTCCAATGCGGCGCGCATTCCAGAACCGTCAGCCGCTCGTGGGCCGTCGATGCCGCCGCTTCTTGCCCTCCCCTTCCCGGCCATCGATCCGGTCGCAGTCTCGATCGGACCGGTCGAGATCAAGTGGTACGCCCTGTCCTACATCGCCGGGCTCGTCGGCGGCTGGTTCTATGCGCGCCGGCTGGTCGCGGCGGATTCGCTCTGGGGCGTGGTCAGGCGCCCGACGCTCGCCGACATCGACGACCTGATCGTCTGGGTCGCGCTCGGCGTCGTGCTCGGCGGACGGATCGGCTACGTGCTGTTCTACAACCTGCCGCTCTATCTCGATCATCCGATGGAGATCCTGGCGATCCGCAACGGCGGCATGTCGTTCCATGGCGGGTTCCTCGGGGCGATCCTGGCGCTGCTGCTCTTCGCTCGGGCGCGCGGCCTCAACGGCTACACCATGCTCGACATCGCAGCAGTGGTGGTGCCGGTGGGCCTGTTCTTCGGGCGCATCGCCAACTTCGTGAACGGCGAACTCTGGGGGCGCGCCGCGCCGGACTTCCCCTACGCCGTCGTCTTCCCCACCGGGGGCGACGTGCCGCGCTATCCGAGCCAAATCTTTGAGGCCGCGACGGAAGGCTTGCTGCTGTTCGTGGTCATGGCGCTCGCCGTGCGCCGCTTCGGCTTCCGCAAGCCGGGGCTGCTCGGCGGCATCTTCGTCCTGGGCTACGCGCTGGCGCGAACCTTCTGCGAGTTCTTCCGCGAGCCGGACCGGCAACTCGGCTTCCTGTTCGGGCAGGACGTCAACGCGCTCGGCGGCGGCGTGACCATGGGGATGCTGCTCTGCGTGCCGATGGCGCTGGTCGGGCTCGTCTACATCGTCCTCGCTGCCCGCGGGGTGACGCGGCCTCGGAAGACGGGGCCGGAGATCCAGGCCGAAGCGGGGCAGATCTGAACGTGAGCCCCGAGGCGACGCCGCTGCTGGCGATCCTGGCGCGGGAGATCCACGCGAGCGGACCGCTCGGCCTCGACCGCTACATGGCGCTCTGCCTCGGGCATCCGCTGCACGGCTACTACGCCACGCGCGATCCCTTCGGCCGGGGCGGCGACTTCGTCACCGCGCCGGAGATCAGCCAGATGTTCGGCGAGCTGGTCGGCGCCTGGGCCGCCGCGGTGCTGGCGATGATGCCGGCGACGGGCGTGCGTCCCTGCCTCGTCGAACTCGGGCCCGGCCGCGGCACGCTGATGGCCGACGCGCTGCGGGCCCTGCGCGCGGCCGGCAGCGACTTCGAGCTGCATCTCGTCGAGACCAGCCCGGTGTTGCGCCGGCTCCAGGCGGACCGGCTCGCCGACGCAGCGCCGACCTTCCACGACTCGGTGGCGAGTCTGCCGGATGCGCCGCTTCTCGTCATCGCCAACGAGTTCTTCGACGCCCTCCCCGCCCGCCAGTTCGTCCGAACGGCGCTTGGATGGTGCGAGCGCCGCGTGGGTCTGACGCCGGAGGGCGACGCCCTGGCCTTCGGCCTCGACCCGGAGCCCGATCCGCGTCTTACGGCCCAGGCGCCGGCGGGCGCGGTGCTGACCCTGCCGAGCCAGGGGCTCGCCGTGATGCGCGATCTCGGCCGCCGTCTCGTCGCGCGGGGCGGCGCTCTCCTCGCGATCGATTACGGATACGACCAGCCCGGCTTCGGCGACACCTTCCAGGCGGTTGCCGGCCACCGCTTTGCCGACCCGCTCGCCCGGCCCGGCGAGGCCGACCTGACGCTGCATGTCGATTTCGGCGCGCTGGCTCGCGCGGCGGCCGCGGAAGGCGCCGTCGTGCACGGCCTCGTGACGCAGCGCGATTTCTTGCTGGGGCTCGGCCTTGCGATGCGCGCCGAGCGGCTCAAGGCTCGCGCCACGCCGGATCAGACGCAGGCGATCGACGCCGCCGCCCTTCGCCTGACCGACCCGGACCCGCGCGGGATGGGCGCCCTGTTCAAGGTGCTCTGCGCCAGCCATCCCGCGCTCGGACCGCTCCCGGCGCTCCCGCCCCCTTCCTGAGACTTCCAGAGAAAGTCTGCGAGACCATGTTCATCGAAGCGCCCGAGCTGAGCTCGCACTCCTACATCCGGCACGCCTTCTTCACCCGACAGGGCGGCGTCTCGGAAGGGCTCTACGCCTCGCTGAACGGCGGGATCGGCTCGAACGACGATCCGGCAAGGGTCGCCGAGAACCGGGCGCGGATGTGCTTGCAGCTTGGGCTCCCGCGCGAGAACCTCGTCAGCCTCTACCAAGTGCATTCGGCTGAGGTCGTGACCGTCGAAGTGCCCTTCCCCCTGGCCGAGCGCCCGAAGGCGGACGCCATGGTGACGCGCGTGCCCGGCCTCGCGCTCGGCATCGCCACGGCCGATTGCGGACCGATCCTGTTCGCCGACCCGGAAAATCGCGTCGTCGGCGCGGCCCATGCCGGCTGGAAGGGCGCGCTCGGGGGCGTGGTCGAAGCGACGGTCGCGGCCATGGAGGCGCTCGGCGCCGAACGCCGGAGCATCGTCGCTGTGCTCGGGCCGACGATCGCGCAAGCCTCCTACGAGGTCGGTCTGGATTTCATTGAGCGCTTCCGGGCCGAGGTGCCCGATTGCGAGGCCTTCTTCAAAGAAGGGCGGCCGGGCCACGCGCAGTTCGATCTGCCGGGTTTCATTCTCGCGCGGCTGGCCCAGGCGGGGATCGGCGAGGCGACCTCGCTCGGCCTGTGCACCTACGCCGATCCCGACCGGTTCTATAGTTTCCGCCGTACCACGCACCGGAGCGAACCGGATTACGGGCGCCTGATCTCGGCGATCGCATTGACGCCGTAGGGGTTTTTCCGGAGATCCCGCAGAAATCGTTGCATCCGTGCAACGCCGGCCGCAAGGGTGCCCACGGCCGGGCTTTTGTGCGCTGAAGCACTCGCATCCCTCACTGCATCCATCGTAAGCCTCTCCCCGTCGCGGAACGCCGTGGTTGCACCCCTGCGACAATCTGTCCGGAACCGTCACCAAAAAAAGCTCGGCCGTATGTGAACCTTGGCCGTTCGGTAACGTTTCCCGGTTGGAACGACGGCGGACTAAAGACCACCGCCACAAAGGGGCCGCTTTCGAGACGGTCGGCGTGGTCAAGCCGCAACAGCATCTTCCGAGATGCTGGCATAGATACGGGGCACCGTGCCGCCTCGCTTCTCCGGAAGCATCGGTACAGTCAGAGAGGACCAGAGTAATGAAATCCTTCCTTCGCGCCGGCACGGCCATCGCCGGCATCGCCTTCGCCGGTTCGGCGCTCGCTGCCGACCTCCCGCGCCGCGCGGCTCCCCCGCCGGTGTTCCAGCCGGTGCCGGTGTTCACCTGGACGGGCTTCTACGCCGGTTTCAACGCCGGTTACGGCTTCGGCACCCAGGACGACCGCGTCCCGACCGTGATCGGCGTC
>NZ_JAKSYB010000022.1:0-972 GCF_022829505.1 Methylobacterium sp. J-043
AGAGCTGCGGCCAGTCGATCGGGTAGAAGTGGCGGTGTTCGGGGCGGATCGGCACGGTCCGGCCACGCTAGCACGGCAAGGAGTCCGAGGAATCCCCCCGGCGCCTCGTCGTCCCTCGGAATTCGGTCGCCCGGCTCCTCAGCGCCGGTCCGAGCGGCACCAGTGATCCGCCCGCTCCTCCCACGCCTTCCGGCCCGGCCGGTAGGCCACCGCCAGGCCCTCCCGCATCAGGATCGCGCCGACCTCTCCCGCCGGCACCCGCAACGTCCCGAGCGTCCGGCCGTAGCGATCGGTCTCGCCGGCGCGCGCCAGCTCGACGGCCTGTCCACGGATCAGGCGGGCCAGGCGCTCCTTCGCCTTCAGGCCAGAGATCCGCTCGGCCTCGCAGCGCGGCCGGGACACCTCCGGCGTGTCGATCCCACTCAAACGGACCTTCTCGGCACAACCGCGCGCGGGCATGGCGCAGGGGAGGGCGACGGTATCGCCGTCGAGGACGATCAGGCGGTCGCCATCGAACCGCTCGGCCGACGCCGGCCGGATCGCCAGCGTGCTCGCACAGCCGACGGCCAGCCCCAGCACGGCCCACATCCGACGGCTCATCGCAGCTCCCCTCACGCTCGCGGTGTTCGCGCCCGGCCTATCGCCTCAGCCCCCGTAAGCCCAGATCGGAATGCCGCGCGGCCGGCCGGGTGTGTCGCGATAGTAGGTCAAGTTGCCGAAGTTGATCCGGGTCGGGTCGATCCACTGCGCCGCGCGCCCACCCACCACCAGGGCACCACAATGGTCCGCCCGAATGATCCCGACCGTGGGATGGACCCCGAACAGGTCGAACTCGCTCCAGCCGAGATCCACCGCCTCCGCTCCGAAGCGCTCGAGGAAGTCGAGCATCGCCGCGTGGACCCTCTGCCACGTCTCGCCATGCAGGCCGGGGCAGGGGGACGTCGCCGGGTTCATGCGCTCGATGCGGTCGCG
>NZ_JAKSYB010000027.1:0-78221 GCF_022829505.1 Methylobacterium sp. J-043
GGAGCAAGATCGAGACGTGGCGGCGGCACTACAACGAGAGCCGTCCTCACACCGCCCTGGGGTGGCGAACGCCCCAGGAGTTCGCCTTGGCGGCGGCCCTGCAGGCCGCCGAATGAGATCCGGAAGCTCACCTTTCGGCCGGACCAAGATCCGGGGGACCCTCAGACCGACAATGCACTAACTTCACACCTGGACCACTGAATGGGGGCAGGCCAATGTCAAACGAACTTTTATCCATCAGAGTTTCACGCAGCCATCGCCGCAGCATTAAAAATACTGCTTCGCCTAAATTGTCCTTGCAATGCTGCGCAGAACTATAATATTGACGGTATTTTCAGCAAATCTGTATCGACCAATTTATTCAGTCGTGTTTCAATTTTTTATCACGAAACGTAGACAATCGTATTTCTCTTTTCTCGTTTCGGCCAAACTCGAAATAATGGTCTAACGGATCAATTTTTGCAGTGGCTACATCAGGATGCGCCGCATTGTAGAAATCACTGTCAAACTCAGATAATACCACATCCATAGCGGTACTATTTTTAAATCTGATCATAATTATATCGTTGACCTTCCGCTCAACAGTCGAAAGGGGACCATTTTTTTCATCCAAAATTGCAAGAATCTGAGACCTTAGATTGCTTCGATCATAATCCGCTATCTTTAGGCGTTCCAATAAAACAGCCATTTCATGCTCTTCTGCATACAATTGCTTCGCAATCGTATATGCAAGGTCAGTCCTTTCAATGAAAACTGGGCGATTTGCAATTATCCTATGTATATAGTCACCATTTGATTTAGATACTGGTTTTCTCCAGTTATTACCATATATATATTCACATATTTCCTCTGGCTTAGCCGGCAACAACATATCGCAGTCAAAAAACCTTTGTTTTTTTAGCGGAAAAACCAAGCTTTTATCTATAAAGAGATGAGTCCCTTGCTTATTTGGGGTGCCAGAAAAATTCCATAAATCAACGATCCAGTCCTGATTTGGATCATTTTCGTACAAATATATATCCAAATAAGTTTTTATATTTTCTATATTTCTCGTTGCCTGCACGAAATAAGGAGTTGCATTAGGAGGCGTGCCTAGCCTTATATCAAATCCTGCCGATCGAAGCAGTGAAACAACGCTATCAAAGTGCACTACATCTACATATAAGTCCACGTCGTCATCATTATCGATTATATCGCCATCCCTAGCAAGCCCTAATAGAGTTCCACCGAAGACAAATGCTGATAAAGATTTCAAGCATTGAGAAGCAATTATCAAATTTTCACGGTTGTAAATCTTAGGGACAGGTATTTGCATTGACTTCTTCAGACCTCGAAATAAATGATTGCACATATAACTGGAAGCTGCGCATCCTTCTTAGCCAATTCGATCGAATTGCAAATCAACAAATGATAAGATATGGGGTCGTTATATTCTACGGTCCGGGCGTTCGCTGCCGACAGCCGCATCTTTGGTGCTGGGAGGCGGGGAGGGCGATGTTGTCAGCTACTCAGAGACGGTCGCGGCATTCATCGATGCGCAGGCAGAGACGAATGCACGCGCTACGGCCGAGCGCTATCGCACCTCGATCGCCGTACTGCACCGAGCGGCCGGCCTGCAGAACCCTTGTGCCGACGAAATTGTCCGGCTGGCAGTGAAACGGATGAATTGGGCCGAGGGCCTGCACCAGAAACAGGCCGAGCCGCTCAACTGCACCAGCATTGAGCGCATGCTGGACGTTAAGGCGCCCGAGCGCCTGCACCGGCGCGTCCCAGAAGCCAAGCGCGAGACGCCGCTGATTGCGCTGCGCAACGCGGCACTGGTCGCGGTCGCCTTCGACACGCTGCTGCGCCGCTCGGAACTCGTCTCTCTCTATATATATATTTAAAAAATTTGCAGAAGGCTGCCGATGGATCGTAAGCGTCGTCTGGCGGGCACCTTTCATTTGGGGCGGCCGGAGGGACGCCGGGGCCGTGACGGCGCGTGTCGGATGCACACGCTTTCAGTTCAGCTCTTCCATGAGCGCCGAGAGCTGTGCCGCGGTGAGATGCACGATGCCATCCGTCCGCTTCGGCCAGCAGAACTCGCCAACCTCCAGCCTCTTGGCCACGAGAACCATACTGCTGCCTTCTCAGAACAGGAACTTGACCCCGTCCGACCATTTGGCGTGGAATACCTAGACGGTGCCGGAGAACGGCTCCGCCCACATCGCCTCGTGCACCAGCGTGGCCAGCCCGTCCATCCCCTTGCGGAAGTCCACGGGCCGCGAGGCCAGCATCACCCGCACCGTGCCCGACGGACCGATCATGCCGAGGCCTTCAGCGCCACGATCACGGCCGCAATCTGAGCCGCGCTCGCCCTTGCGCCGATCCGAACCGTCGCGCCGGCCAGTTCGACCCCGATCCCGGGGGCGATGGAGCCGCGACCCGGCGTATCGCTCGCCGCGCCACGATCCGCGTCGGAAGGCTGCCCCTGCCGGTCCGACCCGAGCACGGCCGGGACGAAGCGCAGTTCGCCCGCGTCGCCGTCCGGTCCGGTCCGGCATGGCGGTCCAGACGCCGCCATATGAACAGCTGCGAGGCGCTCAGGCCATGCCGACGCGCCACCGCGCTGACCGAGACGCCGGGCCGCTCGCTCTCGGCGACTATGGCGGCCTTCTCGTCCGCCGACCACGTCCGCCGCCGGCCAGCCCCGGTGAACAGTTCCAGACGCCGGACCGGCTCCGACATGGCCATACGCTCTAACATCGACATGGGATGGAGCTCATGTCTTGCTCCGTATGTCCGCGGTTGAGCGTAAAAGAGCGGCACGACGGTTTGTCTATGATAGCAAGCCGCTGACGGATATGATCTTATCTGTTCCGTGGCCGCGCCTGCTTCGCCCTCCCTCGACGATCTCGCAACGCTCAAGACGCTGCGCGCCGAGAACGAGCGGCTGCGCTAGATTATTAAGGCGCTGCAGCGGCACCGCTTCGGACGCCGCGCCGAGAGCCTGCCCGAGGACCAACTTCTGCTCGGGCTGGAGGATGCCGAGCAGGTCGAGGCCGCAGGCCACGCCGCTGAGGAGGTGGTCGCAACGGTGAGGGTGGAACGGGCGGCGCGCCGGCGCTACAACCGCGGGGCGTTGCCCGCCCATCTGCCGCGCGTGAAGCATGTGGTCGAGATCGAGAGCCTCGTCTGCCCGTGCTGCTCGGGCGGCCTGCACCAGATCGGCGAGGACGTGTCCGAGCGTCTCGATATCGCGCCGGCCCAGATGCGGATCCTCGTCGTGCGCCGCCCGCGCTATGCCTGCCGCGCCTGCGAGGACGTCGTTGTGCAGGCCCCTGCGCTGCCACGGCTGATCGAGGGCGGGTTGCGGACCGACGCCCGCGTCGCCCAGGTTCTTGTGTCCAAGTACGCCGACGATCTGCCGCTCTACCGGCAGGCACAGATCTTCGCCCGCCAGGGCGTCAGCCTCGACCGCTCGACGCTGGCCGACTGGGTCGGACGCGCCGCCTTCCTGCTTCGGCCGGTCCACGCGCGCTTACTGGAGCGGTTGAAGGCATCGGGCAAGCTGTTTGCCGACGAGACGACCGGGCCGGTGCTCGATCCCGGCCGGGGCCGCACCAAGACGGCCCAGCTCTTCGCCTATGCGCGCGACGACCGGCCCTAGAGTGGGACCGATCCGCCGGGCGTGGTCTATGTTTACGCGCCCGACCGCACGGCTCGGCAGCCGATGGTGCATCTGTCCGGGTTCCAGGGCGTGATGCAGGTCGATGGCTATGCGGGCTACAAGGCGCGTTGGCCCGACAGGGCGAGGTGCAGCTCGCGTTTTGCTGGAGCCATGTGCGCCGGGACTTCTACGACCTCGACGGACCGATCGCGGCAGAGGTGCTGGCGCGCATTGCCGGCCTCTATCGGATTGAGGCCGAGATCCGCGGCCGCCCCGCCGAGGAGCGCTGCGCCGTGCGTCGGGCGCGCAGCCGTCCGATCCTGGCGGCGATGGAGCCGTGGCTGCAGGATCGGCTCGGGCTGATCAGCCAGAAGAGCACTAGAAAGCGAGCCTTTGTTCCGGCCGCTGAGCAAGGGCAGGCAGGCTGGTCCGAACGCCCTAGGGGGGCGGAGGTGGCACGGGTTTTTCGCGATCTCGCCACGGCCGCCGGGCTGAAGCTGGCTCGTATGCCATCCGGTCAATCAACCAGAGTCGGTGCAACGTAGGACATGTTCGCGACTGGGTTCGAACTGCTTGAAGTCATGCAAGCGGGTTAGTTCAAGACGCCATCGATGCTCGCTCGCTACGGCAAGCGCCTGCGGGCGCAGCGCGGTACCGCGCGAAAGCTAGCGACGCTTCAAAATCGCGCCTAACGCCTGATATGACCGTGCCTTACAAGAAAACGAGTTCCCAATTTTTCGATTAATATCATGAGGCTAGCACAAGCCTCGTGCCGCCTCCAATTTCAACCGCTCTGCCAGAATTATAATAGTGTGTCGGGCTCGCTCTCTCTCCACCGTTCCCGCACCAATCATCTCGACCGTTCCGCCGTGAAGCAGCTGAAAAGCTTCGGTGTGAGCTGGGCCTAGACAGGTAGTCAGAGATGATTCTGGGTCAGTGCCAAGGCCTAGCAAATCCAATACACCAATATTGAGTGCAGCTGCTATTTCAGGCAGCGAGTCGGCGGGCGGCGACAATTCATTCTCCCACTTTGATATTGTTGTTTGTGAAACCTTCAGATTGTTCGCAAGATTAGATTGGGTAATGTTCATATATCTGCGATAGGCGGCGATTCGCGAGCCAACTGTTTTCGAGTTCGACAATTCAACTAGAAATATATCGCCCTTAGAAGGATAAATATCATTTTTTCCGTCAGGGTGTATCCCAGCCCCAAATGCAATCCAAGCAGGATCGGCTTCAAAAGCTACTGCATAGGCTTTCAGTTCTTCTAAGCTAATATTCCGCTTACCATTTTCCTGCTGTCGGTAGTAAGCTTCTTTCCATTCGAACTTTCGTGTCACTAAAGTCACTGCCGCGTATCCTGCTGCAATACGGGCCATTCTCAGTCTTCCGTGTATTGACTTATCATCTTCAGGTATTTCTGTTTTTACTTCTGTTAACAAATATGATACACTCACCTTCAGAGCTGATGCCAGCTGTGAGATTCTTTTTGCAGTCAATTTTGACTTGCCGGTCTCTAAATGAGATAGAGTCAACCAATGCATGTCGGCCAATTTCGCTAACTCGCGCTGGGAAAGCCCTTGTGCCTCGCGCAGCTTAGCGATGCGGTTTGGTGAAGAACCGGCGGCGGTCATGTTTCCTCAGCATCAAACATGCTAACAGGTCATCTTCAATAGCGAACAGCGTACCGATACATTTATGCATCAGTCGAGTAAACCTCCAGACTTATTTGTTAGAACGAATTTTTTCGAATCGTATCACATTTAGGTCAGCGTAATCGTCTTGCGCATTATCGTATTGGGTAGTATGTTTTTCAATTAAAGTCCATTTATTGATTCTGCAAATATTGATGTAGTCTTGTATAGTAATCAGATCAGATTCTAGCATGTCAAGCACGTCTTGTTGGTGTTTTATGGATTCATATCTCATTTTTGCTCCGAATTACATTTGGTGCGCGAGTGGGCTATGGGCTAAATGCGGATGTGCGTTGCTTCATAGTTACAAAATGCCTACCTGACGAACAAGCGGTATCTGCGGTTGGGCGTATGGAGTGTATTGGTAACGCCCCCTCCAGCGGCAGCGGCGCACCGTCAGTTCTTTTGTCTCGGTCGTGGAGACCTTAGTCCGCAGCCCCACCGTAGGCTGGCTGGCAGAGTCCAAGAGAGAGGAGAAGGCAGGGCGCCTAGAACGTAGTGGACTGTCGAGCAGCTTTAGCAACACGTGGCAATGGCCTATGACCCGGTGAGCCTGGCGGAAGAAGCCGTGGCCGATCATAATTAGCCCAGCTTCATGGTATCCGATGGCAGGAGCAGGCCCGGTTCTTTCTCTGAAAACGCGGGCCGGCTGTTCGACGGGCGTCCGTTCCGTATCCTAACAGTGGTCGATTGTCATACGCGAGAGGCGCTCTCGCTCGCACCGAGAGCCAACTTCCGCGCCTTCCAGGTGACCGAGGCCCTGGTCGCCTTGGTTCGGCTGCGAGGGCGGCTCAAGAGCCTGCGGGAGGACAATGGACCGGAGTTCGCCGGGCGCATGCTCGACCAGTGGGCGTACTTGACCTCAGCCATCACGACATCCCGAACAGGTCTATCGTGTACGGTCCCGGAATGTGGTGTGACGGATTGAGCCTAAAGCGCTCGGGCTCTTTCGTCCAGATCTGGCAGATGAGCTCGTAGGGTGTCAGACCCCGCAGCGTCTTGAGTCGGCGGGCGTGGTTGTAGGCATCCACGAAGAGTTGCAGGTGGGCTCTCAGCTGCTCGTGGCTGTCGTAGTGGTAGCGCTTGACCGTCGCGTCCTTGATCGTGCGGTTCATTCGCTCGACCTGACCGTTATCCGGCATGATGACCCTCGGTGCCGTCGCGTTCCGCTGATCTTCGGATCGGCGCTATGGTGAGCCCACCCGGGACACGGGGCACTGGGAGCACGTGAGTGCGGGCAGGCCGACCGCGTGTGCACACGGAGATAAAGCGCTTGCAATCACAATAACCATGGTGATGACTTCTGCTGGGTTCATACTGGGTGAGAATCCTGGCACTCCGCCGTAGCTGGCATTCTCCTACCCACCAAATTATCCAACTGCACGAAAAGAGCGAGAGCAGTCCGCTTGGGCAAATGCTTGGGCGTAGCCCCAAAGACTGGAAAAACACCCATAAAGTCAGCACCCTGCGTCGGACACCCCTTCCGCCAGACCGCCTCCAAATGCCTGATCCGGCGAGACGCGTTGACGATCAGAGGGTTGGAAGGCACCTGTGCGACAGGTAACCATCGCCAATGGGCCTTGAAGCCCGCCTCGTTCTCTACCCCAACGGGCCCCTGCTCGTTCCGCGCTTGGGGCCTCCCCGAGTTGCGTGAGGTGATCCCCGGCGGGTGCAGCGGGCCGAAGTGGATTGACCTCGGGTCTAACTCCGCGCGCCTTGCGATACGGGCGGTCTTGCCCACCTCATACAACCCGACGCCCTCCGACGACCTCACGGGATCATTCATGGCCGGCCTCAAGGACAAGCGCGGTTTCATCGACAAGGACCGTCTCGACCTCAGCGAGCGCAAAGCGGTCGAGTTCTGGATGAAGCGCTGGGGCGTCACGCAGGACCAACTCACCGCCGCGCACCGGAAGGTGGGCCGCATGACCAAGGACATCGCGGCTGAGCTGGGCAAGAAGCGTTAGGCAACGAGCGAGTGAGGTTTCAGCGGTGACGCAGAGGCTGCTCCGCAGGTGCCGATCGAGATAAATCCTCCTCATTGGGAACCTTGGCCTGGGACAATCACCTATCTACCCTGCCTGGGACGGCCGTAAGCTCCCAAGGAGATGGTGATGAAGAAGACCACGCTCGCGCTGGCAATCCTGCTGGGAGGCTTTGCCGCCGGCACCGCATCGGCAGCTCCGATTGCACCCGCCGGCATCCAAGCTGAAAGCAGCGTCACGCAGGCTCGCATGTCCCACCACGAGCGGCGGATGATGCACCGGCACATGATGCGCAAGCGGATGATGCATCGGCACCATCACCGGTCGATGCGCCACCGGATGTAACCGGCGCATGTGATAAAAGGGGAGGGCGTCGGAAAGGCCCTCCCGCTCGGCGCGACGCCGCACACGACAGCGAAGCGCGACCGTCCGAGCCATCAGGCCGGATCAAGGCATTGATATCCATGACTTGGCTGAGCGGCTCCGACTGTTTCGCCCCTTGCAGCCGATCGGAGCTTGCCCGACCGGAACGTTGAGACCACCGGCCCATCGCCGAGTCGCCGCCTCGTGAAGGCTCGATGTTCCCCGGCCTCGACAAACACTTCGTGGCACGGCATGTGCGGGCGCAAGGTGTTTCGAACAGAGACCCAAGCTCTCAGCATCAGGATCGGTATCTTGCGCAACCGCGGCCGGCGACCGTTCACCGTCGAAGCCAAGTCGAACGGCCAAACCCGCTTCGTCTCCATCCCCTCGAAGCTGCCACGAGAGGCGCAAAAGCGAGCGGGACACGCAGAAGCAGAAGCCCTGTGGCCCTCACTGGAGGCCGCTACGTCCAGCCCTCGGACGCCTTCCGACGAGGCTGCCCCCGAGCATCGCCGCATCCTGCCGAGCCTCCTCGTCGCGGAGGTCCAGGAGCCCGAAGCGGAACCCGCGGTCGAGCCCGAGGCGCCTCCTCGCGTTCGCCGGGTTGCGCCGCCCGGCACCACGCCGGAGGGCGCCCCGCGTCGCCGGGGCAGGCCGCGGAAGGTGCCTGTCCCGGATGTCGTTGAGGTCGTCGAACCGGCGGTCCCGGAGCTTCCTCGGCCCGTGGCGGAGACAGCCCCTCTCGTTAGGCGGCGCCGCTCGGACCGACCCGGCAGCGAGACGCTGCGCCTGGGTGAGCGGTGGAAGCGGCGCTTGCCGCGGGTATGCTGGTAGAGCGGCAGCGGCCAACGCCGCGACCGCGTTCCGCCTGAGGCTCGGTCAGCCCGATACGAACGGTTTCACCAGCACGCGTCGGCCGCTGAGGTCATGCACGCTGACGTGCCACTGCGACCAGTCCTCCTGGTCATCGAGGCTGCGCATCACCCCCTGAGCCACCTCGTCGGCACGCCGGACGAGGCGCGCGGGGACCCGGATGTCCTTGCCCTGAGCGTCGAACACGCATGCGTAGCCGTTCGTCGCGTGAAAGCGGTAGCGTGCCATTGGCGCCAAACCCCTCGTTCCGACTCCGATAAGACGTTCGTTCGTCTTTCGTTCCCATATGGGGACAAGCGGTGGAAAAGGGCAATGCGAGCCACGCCGTCTCAGGGACTTACACCCAATTTTGAACACGCCGCGCCCTGGGGATGAGAGGGCCTGCGGGGCAGAAAGCGGCGCGCTTCGCCTGCCCCGCGGGATGGTTCAGCCGGCGCCGTAGCCGCCCTTCGCATTGTCCGTCGAACGATCGGGCGATTGCTGATCGTAGCCGCCGGAGTGAGGACCGGGTTTTTCAGCCTCGGCCGAGGCCGGGCCCGTCGGGCCGAGATCCGGCTCCGCTTCGGGCTTGCTGCGCTCACCGAGCGGGCGACCGGGCGGCTGTGTCCCGATCGCCTCCCGCTCCGTCTTCGCGTCTGTCATCGTGAACCTCCTTGGCTTGCGTCAAGGAAAGGGCTCATCCCCCTAAGAGGTTTCGCCAAGGAGGCTCCGGCCCGATGCGATCGGGCCGGTCCCGCCGCTACGGCGCGATGGCCCCGGAGGCGAGGTAGGCGCGCCAGCCGCCGTGATCGCTGATGTCGCGCGCGCCCGTGAGCCCGGCCGCTTCCGCCAGGAATCCCTTCGATGTCGTGCCGTCGGCCAGCGACAGCGTGCCGATCGCCAGCGGCGAGGGAATCCCCGCCACGAAACGTCCGAAAGCGTCCGGCGCCAGCGCCCAGACCTCGGTCTCGATCGCATGGCCCGAACCGGGCGCGACGCGGATCAGGCCGGGCCGGGCCGGCGGTCCGCCGGGCAGCGCGTGCAGGCGGTAATCCGGCGTCGTGGGGACGGCGCGCAGGAAGCGGGCGCCGCGCCCCGTCAACTCGCCGTTGAGCGGCAGGCCGGACAGGTGCGCGCCGACCACCGCGATCTCGATCTCGTCCGCTTGCGCGCGATCCCCGGGCGGGGCGGCCTCCGCCGGGATCGGCACGCCGCTCGCCCCGAGTGTGCCGCCGGCCGCCGCGTGGAGGCGGGCGCCGAGTGCGGCGATGAGGCCGTCGGCCCCGCGCGGCGCGATCAGCGTGATGCCGGACGGGAAGCCGTCGGCACGGAAGCGCCCCGGTACCGCGAGGGCGCAGAGATCGAGCAGGTTGACGAAGTTGGTGTAGGTGCCGAGTTCGCTGTTGGGGCCGACCGGGTCGGCGGCGAGGTCGGCGACGCGCCGCGGGCGCGGATAGGTCGGCACCAAGAGCACGTCGATCCCACCCCAGACGGCTTCGGTCGCCCGGCGGAGTTCGGCGAGGCGGTAGAGGCCGGCGAAGGCATCCGCCGCCGAGTGGCCGGTGGCTGCGCCGATGATCGCCCGCGTGGTCGGGTGCAGGGCCTCCGGGCGCTCCTCGATGAACCCGCGGATCGCCTGATAGCGCTCGGCCACCCAGGGGCCGGCATAGAGAAGCCCCGCGACCGCGAAGAAGGGCGCCAGATCGACCGTCCTCACCGCGCCGCCGATCACCGATTGCAGGTCGGCGAGCGCCCCGTCGAAGGCCGCCGCCGAGAGCGTGTCACCGGCAAAGATGCGACCGGCCGCGTCCGGCACGCCGACGCGCAAGCCCGGTGGCAGGCGGCCGGGGCGGGGCGGAACGGGCAGGGCGCGCGAATACGGATCCTGCGGATCGTATCCGGCCATGATCCGGTAGACCGCGTCAGCCTCCGTCACGGTACCGGCGAAGACGGAGAGGGTGTCCAGCGTGCGGCAGGCCGGGACCACGCCGCGGCCCGAGACGCTGCCGAGGGAGGGCTTGAGCCCGACGATGTTGTTGAGGCCGGCCGGCACCCGGCCCGAACCCGCCGTGTCGGTGCCCAGCGCGAAGGTGACGAAGCCGCGCGCCACCGCCACCGCCGAGCCGGACGAGGAGCCGCCCGGCACGATCGCCGGATCGATGGCGTTCTTCGGCACCGGATAGGGCGTGCGCACGCCGACGAGCCCCGTGGCGAACTGGTCGAGATTGGTCTTGCCGACGAGGATCGCGCCGGCCGCGAGCAGACGCTCGACCGCCGGAGCGGTCGCCTGCGGCGTATAGGCGAAGTCCGGGCAGGCGGCGGTGGTGGGCAGGCCCGCCACATCGACGTTGTCCTTCACCGCGAAGGGCACGCCCCAGAGCGGTTTGCTCACGGCGTCGAAGGGGCCGAGCGCGCGGGCGGCGGCCTGCATTTGCGCCGCCGGCACCCGCGCGAGGAAGATGCCGGGATCGTCGGCAGCAGCGATCCGGCGGTCGATCTCGGCCAAAACCGCCTCGGGCG
This sequence comes from Methylobacterium sp. J-043, assembly GCF_022829505.1. Classification (NCBI taxonomy): domain Bacteria; kingdom Pseudomonadati; phylum Pseudomonadota; class Alphaproteobacteria; order Hyphomicrobiales; family Methylobacteriaceae; genus Methylobacterium; species Methylobacterium sp. J-043. The sequence goes on from NZ_JAKSYB010000027.1 coordinate 11,064, forward strand.
AGAGCCCATCGGCATAGGCGGCGTGGAGCGCGCTGAGGCTCGGGAAGGCGGGAACCGGCATCGATCTCTCACGTCCGTGGCAGGGCGTCGTGCGGGTGGCACGCGGCCCGAAATTCGAAGGGGAATGGCTCCGGGGCCCTGAGCCTGATGGCCCGGCGGCCGGAATGCCTATCGCGGCGTCTCCCGGCCCCGGTCGCCCTGCGGCAACCGCCCGGCGGCCCTGGCCTGGAGGCCGAGTACGACGAGGCCGAGGATCGCGGTGAGGGCGCGGTGGATCTGCTGCATCATCGGCCGTCTCCGTGCAGTGGGCGAGGCGTGCGCCGGGCGCGTTCGCCCAGGCGGTAGCGGGCCCCTGCAAGATCCGGCCCGGCCTCAGATCTCGAGGATGGCGACGAGGTCGCCGCCGCGCAGGGTGCGGCCGGGCCCGGCCCGGATCTCGCGGACCCGGCCGCCGACGGGGGCGGTGACCGCCACCTCCATCTTCATCGATTCGAGGATCGCCACCGTCTGGCCCGCGGCCACGGTCTCGCCCGCACCGACGAGAACCTTCCAGACATTGCCCGGCACGGTGGTCGGCACACCCTCGCAGCCCGGCGGGATCTCGGCGGCCTCAGTGGACACCGCCTCGTCGGCGACGAAGCTGTCGAGCCCTTCCGCCTTCCAGCGCTCGCGTTCAGCGGCGAAAGCCGCTCTCTGGCGCGCGCCCGCGTGCTCGATCTCGGCGGCGTTGTCCGCGAGCATGGCCCGGTACTCGGCGTAGGAGAACGTGCCGGGCTCGATCCGGATCGGATAGGCGCCGTGCGGGAAGGCGGCGCGGGCCTCGGTGAGTTCGGCGTGGCTGACGGGGAAAAAGCGGATGCGGTCGAAGGGCCGCAACAGCCACGGATGGCCGGGCACGAATTCGCGGGTGGTCCGCCACGTGTTCCAGACCTGGATCGTGCGCCCGAACAGCTGGTACCCGCCCGGCCCCTCCATGCCGTAGATGCACATGTAGGCGCCGCCGATGCCGACCGCGTTCTCCGGCGTCCAGGTGCGGGCCGGGTTGTACTTGGTGGTGACGAGGCGGTGGCGCGGATCGACCGGAGTCGCGACCGGCGCGCCGAGATAGACGTCGCCGAGCCCCATCACGAGGTAGCTGGCATCGAAGATGATGTTCCGCACCGCCGCCTCGTCGGGCAGGCCGTTGATGCGGCGGATGAACTCGATGTTCGAGGGGCACCAGGGCGCGTTGGGGCGCACCAGCTCCTGGTACTTGCGCATGGCCAGTTCCGCCTGCGGATCGTTCCACGAGAGCGGCAGGTGGACGACCCGGCTCGGGACGCTCACCGCCTCCGCGGCCGGCAATCCGGCCTCGATCTCGCGCAAGCTGCCGAGCAGGCGGTGGCGCGGCAGCGCCGTGCCGTCGTAGTGGATCTGAAGCGAGCGGATGCCCGGCGTCAGGTCGGTGAGGCCGGGGAGCCGGGCGGCGCGCACCGCCTCGGCGAGGAGGTGGACGCGCAGCCGCAGGCCGATGTCGAGGGCCATCGGGCCGTACTCGACGAGGAGGTTGTCGTCGCCCTGGCGGCGATAGGCGACGGGGACCGGGCCGGTCTCGTCGCGGGCGAGGACGGGCGAGCCGGGCCCCGCGTCCGTGCCGCCGAGCAGGGCCGGGGCGGCGAGCGCGTCCTCCGGCCGGGCCACGGGCTGGAAGCGCACGGTGTCGCCGGGCCGGAGTTGGCCCATCTTCCAGAGTTCGTCGCGGGCGATGACGGCGGGGCAGACGAAGCCGCCGAGACTCGGACCGTCGGGGCCAAGCAGGATCGGCATGTCGCCGGTGAAGTCGATGGCCCCGACGGCGTAGGCGTTGTCGTGCAGGTTCGAGGGGTGCAGGCCCGCCTCGCCGCCGTCGGTCCGCGCCCAGCGCGGCGTCGGGCCGATCAGGCGCACGCCGGTGCGGGCCGAGTTGAAGTGAACCTCGTAAGATTCCGAGAACAGGTCGGCGATGTCGGCCTCTTGGAAGAAGTCCGGCGCGCCGTGCGGGCCGTAGACGACGCCGATCTCCCAATCCTGCGTCAGCGGCGCGGGCTCGGGCGGGGCGGCAGCGACTTCCGGCGCATCGCCGAGATGGAGCACGTCGCCGGCCTTGAGGACGCCGGTGGCGTGGCCGCCGAAGGCGCCGAGCGCGAAGGTCGCGCGTGAGCCGAGCACCACGGGCGCGGCGAGGCCGCCGCGCAGGGCCAGATAGGCGCGCTGGCCCGGCCCCTCGATCGCGCCGATGGCGAGCGTCTGCCCTGCGCTGACCGAGAACGCCTGCCCGTGCGGACGCGCCTGCCCGTCGAGGGTGAGGCGCATCGCGGCGCCCGCGAGCGCCACGAGAGCGTCCGTGTGGAAGCGCAGCGTCGGGCCCGAGACCGTGAGTTCGAGGGCGCAGATGTCCTGCCCGTTGCCGACGAGGGCGTTGGCGTGGGCGAAGGAGCGGGCATCCATCGGCCCGCTCGGCGGCACGCCGACCTCCCACAGGCCGAGCCGGCCGGGCAGCTCCTGAAGGCTCGACTGGGCGCCCGGCAGCAGCACCTCGATGCTCCTGGGGGCATAGGCGAGGTCGCGCAGGGCCGTGGTCGCGACCCGCCCGCTCGCCAGCAGGTCGGAGGCGGCGATGGTGCGCAGGTAATCGAGGTTGGTCTCGATACCGGAGACGGCGGTATCCGCCAGCGCCTGCCGCAGCGCGGCCAGTGCCGCCGGACGGTCGGCGCCGGTGACGATGATCTTGGCGAGCATCGGGTCGTAGAACGGGGTGACCTCGGTGCCGGTGGCGATCCAGCCGTCGATGCGGGCGTTCTCGGGGAAGCGCACCTCGGTCAGCAGGCCGGCGCTCGGCGCGAAGTTGGCGTGCGGGATCTCGGCGTAGAGCCGCGCCTCGATTGCCGCGCCCCGCGGCGCGAGCGGCCCGGCCTCGGTGATCGGGTCCTCGCCCGCGGCCTGGCGCACCATCCATTCCACGAGGTCGATGCCGAACACCGCCTCCGTCACCGGATGCTCGACCTGGAGACGCGTGTTCACTTCGAGGAAGGAGAAATCCTCGCGGTTCGGATCGTAGATGAACTCGACGGTGCCGGCCGAGGCGTAGGCGACGCTCTCCCCCAACGCCACCGCCGCGGCGTGGAGCCGGGCGCGCACGGCGTCGGAGAGGCCGGGGGCCGGGGTCTCCTCGATCACCTTCTGGTTCCGGCGCTGGAGCGAGCAGTCGCGCTCGCCCAGGGCGACGACGCGGCCGCGCCCGTCGCCGAAGATCTGCACCTCGACATGGCGGGCCTGCGCCACGAAGCGTTCGAGATAAACGCGGGCATCGCCGAAGCTCGCCCGCGCCGTGCGCTCGACCGCGGCGAAGCGCTCGGCCAACTCTTGCGCGGAGTGGCAGAGCTGCATGCCGATGCCGCCGCCGCCCGCAGTGCTCTTGAGCATCACCGGATAGCCGATAACGTCCGCCGCACTCAGCGCCGTCTCGACATCCGGCAACAGGTCGGTGCCGGGCAGGAGCGGGACGCCGCTGGCCTTGGCCAGATCGCGGGCGGTGTGCTTGAGGCCGAAGGCGCGCAGGTGCTCCGGGCGCGGGCCGATGAAGCGGATGCCCTCCGCCGCCAGCCGCTCGGCGAAGCCGACATTCTCCGACAGGAAGCCGTAGCCGGGATGGACGGCCTCGGCGCCTGTTGCCTTGCAAGCGGCGATCACCGCCTCGACGTCGAGATAGCTCTGCGCGGCCGGGGCGGGGCCGAGGCGCACGGCCTCGTCGGCGGCGAGCACGCCGGGCGTGAAGCGGTCGGCGTCGGAATAGACGGCGACCGAGGCGATGCCCATGCGCCGCAACGTGCGCACGACGCGGGCGGCGATCTCGCCGCGATTGGCGACCAGAACCTTGGCGAACATCGTCAGCCCTCGCCGCGGACGGTCACGCGGATCGGCGTGGGGTTGAAGCCGTTGCAGGGGTTGTTGATCTGCGGGCAGTTCGAGATCACGCAGATCACGTCCATCTCGGCCCTGAGTTCGACATAGTCGCCGGGCGACGAGACGCCGTCGACGATGGCGAGCCCGCCATCCTGCTCGATCGGCACGTTCATGAAGAAGTTGATGTTCGGCACGATGTCGCGCTTCGACAGGCCGTACTTCGCGACCTCCAGCGCAAAATTCTCGCGGCAGGCGTGGAGATATTGGGTGGCGTGGCCAAACCGGACGGTGTTGCTCTCGCAGGAGCAGGCCCCGGCCGAGGTGTCGTGCCGCCCGCAGGAATCGGCGGTGACGGTGAGCATCACCCGGCCCTCGTTCGACATCACCCGCGTGCCGGTGGTGACGTAGGCCGCGCCCTGCGCGCGCACCGTATCCTGGGACGAGTAGCGCTCGCCCAGGTCGTCGGCGCGGTAGAACAGGGTGTCGACGGCCTGGCAGCCCTGGCTGTCCTCGATGCGGAGGGTCTGGCCGGCGCGCACGAGGGTGGAGAACGGCGCCTGGGCAGGCACGACTTGATCCAGAACGACTTGGTCGAAGAGCGTGGTCACGGTGTCGGTCATCGGTCGTCCCCCTCAGAAGCCGGCGGCGGCGTTGTTCTCGAAGCCGCGCACGGCCTCGATCGTGGCGGTGCGGCAGAGGTCGTCCGCCGCCGGGGGCGGGGCGCGGAAGCGGGTCACCTCCACCGGGTTCGGCGCGTAGTCGGGTGCCGGATCGAGGGGATGGGGGCAGTTCGAGAGGGTGACGATCAGGTCCATCTCGGCGCGCAGATCGACGAAGTCGCCCGCAGCGCGGCCGGCGGCGTTCCAGGCGAAGCGCCCCTCGGGCCCGACCACGACGGGAGCGAAGAACGAGACGCAAGGAGGAATGTCGCGCCGCTCCAGCCCGCTCTTGAGTGCCGCGAGCACGAGGTTGTCGCGGGTGTTGCGATGGGGAACACCGGCATAGCGCGCGGCGTTCGAGGCCGCATTGGAGCCGCCGACGAGCGCATCGTGCGCCCCGCAGGAATCCTCGATCAGAGAGAACAGCACCCGGCCCATATCGGAGAACAGCACCCGGCCCTTGGTGAGGGCGGCCGTCCACTGCACCTTCACGGTGTCGGCGTAGTTGAGCCGCTCGCTGGTGTCGGCGGCCGACCACGCCACCAGGGCGACGCTCGACGGGCCGTGGTCGAGGCCGAGCCGGAGCGCCTCGCCGGCCTTCAGGGCGGTGGTCCAGTACCAGCCGCCGGGGATGGTCTCGCGGTGGAGGATCGCGCCAGCGTCGAGCGGCACGCCGCCGCGTGGGCTCGGGCCGGGCAGGGCGCGCGGGGCGTGGCCCTGGCCTGCCCGCTTCAGCTCCTCGTAGCGGCGGCGGTTTTCCGCAATCACACTCGCTTCGTCCGACATGGTCGTGTCTCCGATGGGGCCGGGTCGTCCCGGCCGGAGAGCCCTGTCGCGGCCGGGCCGTCCCGGCAGGCCAGATGTCTTTGGGTTTCGATGCTTGCGTTCCACCCTCTCCCCTCATCCTGAGGTGCCGCGTCAGCGGCCTCGAAGGAGGGCTTCCCAAGGATCGCGCGGCTGGCTGGAGCCCTCCTTCGAGGCTTCGCTTCGCTGCGCACCTCAGGATGAGGGCGGGAGAGTCACGGGTGGTCGGGCGCGGATGGCACCTCGTAGAAGGCGAAGAGCTTCCGGGCCGGCTCGACGATCTCCCAGGTGCCGGTGAAGCCGGCGGGCGAGACGAAGGCGTCGCCGGCCCGGAAGGTGGTCTGCGTCCCGGCCTCGTCGGTCACGACGATCACCCCTTCGAGCAGGTGGCAGAACTCGCTCTCGGTGAAGACGACCCGCCACGTGCCCCGCTCCGCCGCCCAGGTGCCGGCGGTGAAGCGCCCGTCCGCGCTGGTGAAGTGAAGCGTCGCGGTCTGAACGGGATCGCCGGCCAGGATGCGCGCGGGCGCCGGCCTATAGGTCGAGGGCTCGGCGGAAGACTTCGCGAAGCTGATAACGGTCTTCATCGCAAGCTCCCTAGAGCATCGTCCCGAAAGGTGGTTTCCGGCTTTCGGAAGAAAGACGATGCAAAGGCAAAAAGTTAGAGCATCGTCCTGGATCCGATATCCAGGACGATGCTCTAGAACAGGTGGCTGTAGCGCTCGATCTCCCACGGGCTCACCGTGAGATGGTAGGCGTTCCACTCCTCGCGCTTGGTGCGGATGAACTCTTCGCGCAGGCCCGCGCCGAGTGTGGCCTCGACAAGGGGGTCGGCGGCGAAGGCATCGACCGCCTCCTGCAGGGTCTGGGGCAGAAAGGCGATGCCGCGCGCCCGGCGCTCGCCGTCGCTCAGGGCGTAGAGGTTGTCCTCGTTGGGTTGGCCGGGGTCGATCCGCTCGCGCACGCCCTCCAGCCCGGCCGCGAGCACCAGGGCGGCGGCGAGGTAGGGGTTGACCGCGCCGTCGGCGTTGCGGCTCTCGCAGCGTCCGCCGCCGGACGGCACGCGCACCGAGTTGGTGCGGTTGTTCGAGCCGTAGGAGTTGAACACCGGCGCCCAGGAGAAGCCCGCCATCGCACCCTGGCGCACGAGGCGCTTGTAGCTGTTCACCGTCGGCGCGAAGGCCGCGCAGAGCGCCCGGCCATGGCGCAGCACGCCGCCGATGAAGTGGTAGCCGGTCTCGGTGAGGCCGAGGCCCCGCGGATCCTCACCGGGCGCGCAGGCGAAGAGATTGCGGCCGGTCTTGGCGTCGGAGAGCGACATGTTGAAATGCGCGCCGTTGCCGGTGCGGTCGGCGAAGGGCTTGGGCATCATCGTGGCGATGAGCCCTTCCTCCTTCGCGTAATGCTTGGTCATCATGCGGAAGAAGGTCAGCCGGTCGCACATGGTCAGCGCGTCGGCGTACTGGAAGTCGAACTCGAACTGTCCGTTCGCATCCTCATGGTCGAACGAGTACAGGTCCCAGCCGAGATCGTTGATCGTGGTCGCGACCTTGTCGAGCCAGGAGAAGTTGTCGATGAAGCCGCGCACGTCGTAGCAGGGCTTCACCAGCTTATCGTCGGCCACCGGCGTGTGCAGCGAGCCGTCTTCGGCCTGGCGCAGCAGGAAGATCTCGCACTCGATGCCGAGGTTGAAGCCGAAGCCCATCGCCTCGGCCTGCGCCAGCACGGTCTTGAGGGCGACGCGGGTCGAGAGCGGGTAGGGCTTGCCCTGGAAGGTCAGGTCGGCCGGCGCCCAGGCGAGCTTGCTCTCCCAGGGGAGTTGGATGACCTGCGAGAAATCCGGGACCGAGGCGAGTTCGTCCTCGTTCGGCGCTTGGCCGAGGCCATCGAGGGCGTAGCCGGTATAGCGCTCGGAGCCCGCCGCCATCTGCGGCAGGTGGTCGATCGGCACCACCTTGGCCTTCTGCGCACCGTGGATGTCGACATAGGCGCCGATGACGTATTTCACGCCCTTGCCCCGCAGATCCTCCTGCACGGCGCGGATCTGAGGATCGACCTCGTTCGCGTGGCCCATGGGTGTCAGGCTCCTTCGGTGACGACGGCCGGGCCGTCGTAGGAATGGGGGAGGGGCGGGGTCTCGGCGAGCCCGCGCCGGACGAGGGCGGTCAGGTCCTCGACCATCCAGGCGAACAGTTCGGCGCCCTCCGCCGCACTCGCCTGCGAGGGGGAGCCGGTGACGCCGTTTCGGCTGGTGCGGTTGACCGGATGGGCGAAGACGAGACCTTGGGTGCGGTCCGCGTCGTCGGCTTCCGCAATGCGGTTCTCGCGTACCAGGGCCGGGGCCACGGCCTGCATCAGCGCAGTCTCGGCGCGGTTGGCGTGCCAGTCCTCGGCGTCGAGGAAGTGGGCCGCGCGCACCCGCTCGCTGACGGTGGCGGTGTTGACCAGCGCCACCATCAGGTCGTCGTGGGCCGCCCGCAGCAGTTCCAGAGCGCATCGTAGCGGCGCGGCGTTGGTGACGTGGGCGTTGACGAGGAACAGGCGGCGCACGCCCGAGTGATAGGCCTGGGCCCCGATCTGCCGGATGATCTCGGTCATCACCACAGGGTCGAGAGCGATGGTGCCGGGCCAGCGCCGGGAATGCCCGAGCGAGCAGCCATAGGGCAGGGCCGGCAGCATGGGCACGCGGGTGCGCGCCGAAACCTCGCGGCAGACGGCATCCGCCAGCACGAAATCCATGCCGCAGCCGAGATGCGGCCCGTGCTGCTCGGTGGCACCGATGGGCAGGAGCGCGGCCCCCGCGGCGCCCGCGAGGTCACCGGGGATCTCCTCCCAGGTGCGGTCGGACCAGAGCAAGGGGAGATTGGGGAGGGCGCTCATTCGACCTCGTCCCCCACACTCGCCATCCGGGTGACCATGTCGAGGCCAGCCAGATCGGCCGGGCCGTCGACCTCCGCCTCACTGGGATGGATCAGCGCGTCGAGCCGGGCGCGGGTGGCGCGGAATTCCGGCGTCAGGCTCTGGCCGGGATGGCGCGGCCTCGGCACCGGCACCTCGATCAGTTCCTCGACCTCGCCGGGATGGGCCTTCAGGACGAGGATGCGGTCGGCGAGATGCACCGCCTCGTCGAGATCGTGGGTGATGAAGACGATGGTGATGTCGATCTTGCGCCAGATCTCGATGAGGTAGGCCTGCATCCGGGCCCGCGACTGGGTGTCGAGCGCCGAGAACGGCTCGTCCATCAGCAGGATGCGCGGGCGCATGGCGAGCGCACGGGCAATGGCCACGCGCTGCTTCATGCCGCCGGAGAGCTGGTGCGGGTAGGCGTCGGCGAAGCGCTCCAGCCCGATCAGCGCCAGCCATTGCGCCGCCTCGCGCTCGGCGACGTGACGCGATTCACCATTCTCTTCGAGCCCGAAGGCGACGTTGCGCTTGACCGTGAGCCAGGGGAACAGGGTGTAGCCCTGGAACACCATGCCCCGGTCGGCGCCGGGACCGGCGACCGGACGGCCCTCGACGCTCACACTGCCCGAACTCTTGGTCTCGAGTCCGGCGAGAATGCGCACGAAGGTGGACTTGCCGCAGCCCGACGGCCCGACCACGCAGAGGAACTCGCGGCGGTGGGTGACGAGGTCGATGCCGCGGAGCGCCACGGTCTCGGCGCCGTCCGCGTTGCGAAACACCTTGCCGAGGCCCTCGACCCGCAGGGCGACGTCACGGGCCTTCAGACGGTCGAAGCGGGCGCGGACGGGCTCGCACTGGGTGCGGTAGTCGCAGGGCTCCGCGGTCAGCGGGATGGGCGCGCGGCTCATGCCTCGGCCCTCGCATAGGGGAACAGGCGGCGGCCGATCAGCGCCAGGGCGATGTCGGTGGCGATGCCGATGAGGCCGATCACGAGGATCGCCGCGTAGACGTTGTCGAAGTGCTGGTAGCGGGCCTGCTGCGTGATGAAGAAGGTGATGCCGGACGAGGTGCCGATCAGCTCGGCGACGATGAGGTAGGTCCAGGCCCAGCCGAGGAGGATGCGCTGATCGCGGTAGATCTGCGGCAGCACCGCCGGCACGATCACCCGGCGGATCAGGCGAAGGTTGCGCGAACCCATGGTGAGCGCCGCCTCGATCAGCAGCGGATCGACCCGGCGCGTGGTGTTGGCGATGACGAGCACCTGCTGGAAGAAGGTGCCGATGACGATGATGGCGATCTTCGGCCCGTCGTAGATCCCGAGGATCGCGACCATCAGCGCGCCGAAGGCGGGGGCGGGCAGGTAGCGCACGAACTCGATCACGGGCTCGGTCAGCCGGGCGATCGTCGGTTGCGCTCCGCACAGGATGCCCAGCGGCACGCCGACCAGGGAGGAGAGGGTAAAACCCCAAAAAATGATCTGGATCGAGTGCCACAGGCTCGCGGGCAGCCAGATCGCGTCGCGCTGGGGCGGCGGTGCGGTCAGCGCGGTCCAGAAGGCGACGGCCACCTGATGCGGCGCCGGCAGGTAGACCGGGTTGGCGGGCCGGCCCTCGGGCATGGCCGTGCCGCCCCCTCGGGCCGCCGCGACTTCCTCGGAAAAGGCCGCCCGCGGCACCCGCATGCCGGACTCCATCCAGGTGACGTCGCCGGGATTCGTGACCTCGACCAGCGGGTGCCAGAGGAAGGGCAGGTAGGAGACCGCGGCCCACAAGCCGAGCGGCAGCAGGAAGGAGAGCAGGGTGAGCGCAGCGCGCCGACGCGAGGTCAGCGGGCGCGGCGCGCCGACCCAGGAGAGCCGCGCCCGCCCGACGACCGGGGCGGCGCCCGCCACCGGCGGGAGCGGGGCAACCGCGACCGCCGGAACGGCGCCCCTTTCGGGATGGGGCTGAGGCAGCGGCGCGCGCATCCTCACCCCCTCACTTGCCGTCGGTGAGGGCGGGATCGATGGCGGCCTTCACGTCCTGCGGGGTCTTGTAGACCTCGAACTTGACGTTGAAGGCATCGGCGTGCCGGCTCGAGCCGTAGAGCGAGCCGAACCCGTCGGCATCCTTCATCACCGCGCGGCCCTCGGTAAGCGTGAGAAGCTTCGTGCCCTTGAGGAAGCGGGTGAAGACGGCCGGCTCCACGCCGACCTTGGCCGCCATGATGGCGACGGCGTCGCCTTGGGTCTTCGGGTCCGTGATGTAGCCGACGACCCGGTCCCACAGGCCGACGAGCTTGATCCACTCGGCCCGCCGCGAAGCGAGGCTCGCGGGCGTCACCGTCACCACGTCGTAGATCAGGCCGGGCCGGTCGGCGGAGCTGTAGAGCGGGCGGGCCCCGGCGGCGCCCCGCATCGCCTGGCCGGCGATCGGCTGCCACGCGCCGATGGCCACGACGTCGCCGGAGGCGAGGATCTGCGGCGTCTCGTTGGTCTTGGCGTTGACGAGGGTGACGTCGCCCTCCTTGATCCCGGCCTTCTGCAGGCCGTCGATCAGGAGGAGATGTTCGACGAGGCCGACTTCGAGCCCGACCTTCTTGCCCTTGAGGTCCGCCAGCGACTTCACCCCCGGCTTGCCGACGATGATGTCGTTGCCGTTCGAGTAGTCGGTGAGCAGGATCATGACGTTCCGGGCGCCGTTGCCGCTCATCACGAGGGCGTCGCCGTTGGTGCAGGTCACCGCGTCGAGCTTGCCCGCCGAGAACGCGTCCATCGAGGCGGAGTAATCGAACCACTCGAACTTCGCGTCGATGCCGGCCTCTTTGAGCCAGCCCTTCTCGATGGCGACCTGCCACGCCACCCAGCCCGGCCAGTCGCTGTAGCCGATGCGCAGCGGCTCGGCGGCCTGCGCCATCGGCGCGGCGAGGAGGCCGACGGCAAGCGTGAGGGCGGACAGGCTTCGACGGACGCCCGTGAGACCATCGGTGATCAGACGGGGATTGATCAGACTCGGGATGCGCATGTCTCGTCTCCTGGGATGGTCGAATGGCCGGACACAGCGTGCGCTGTTCGGTTCGGCTGTCGGGCGCCCAAGGATTTCGAGCGCGCGGAGAGGCGGCGGCAGGCGGAAGAGCCCATCGTCGAGGACCCGGAGCAGGAGCGCCGGGCCAGGGAACCAGTAAGGGAACCGGGAAGAGGGCGCGGGTCGCGAAGACCGCCGGCGCGCCACCTACGGGATGACGCTGGGGAAGCCTTCGCCGAGCGCGGCCGAGGCAGGCCGAAGGCCGGAGCCGGTCGGCGGCGCGGGTCGGACGGCACGCAGGCGTGCATCGGCCGAAAGCGTCGAAAAGGTTGTCTTGGAGGCTCTGCCGGGCATACGTCCCTTCCAGTATAGAAAGAGATTGTACAAGACCTTCCCTTGCCAATCTCTGGCCAGTGAGGTCTCCCGGGCTTTTATCCCGCCGTGCCTCCGGGCGGATGTCTCCCGCCGCGGCAACCGCTCTCGGACCGAACACATCTAAAGAGATGCTGGAACCCTAGCGATCAACTCGACGATCTTTCTAGGCCCAGCGTTTTTCTTGGTCAAGCGAAGAGCAATCTGGGGCTGCGCAAGTTTTTATCTTTCGTGCTTACGTTTTGAGCGCGCTGCAGCCGGAATTCGCATTCGGCGCCAGCGGGCGGCGCGGTCTTCGACGTCCCGCGCCCACGCCCGGCACAACGGCGGGACGATGCTCCAGGCCTTTGCCGCTGTGGCGTCTTTTACCAAGGGCCCACGACAGCTTTCGAGACGCGGCCCTCGACACGGAGCATGACGCTGCCCGGGCCGCGTATCGGCCAGCCGAGACCGACAGGCTTCATGCCCAGGCCTTGTACATATCTTGCAAATTTTTTGAACACATCTGCCCGGAATCGCGGCATGGGCCAACACAGGTTCGGCGCTGAAGCGCTAAAATTCCAGAACGTCGTCCGATGCCAATAAAGCGTCGCAATACGACAAGCCCCCTAGTAAGTCGGAGAATAGTCTTACATTGTCCTAAATAAATTTGTCAAAAAATTCCGCCGCAAGCAACACCGACTTATATCGAAAGGTTTATCCCATGGGCCGGATCAATCTTGAGGGTATCAGCAAGATATTCGGCTCGAACTCCTCCAAGGCGCTCGATCTGATCGCCCAGGGGAAAAGCAAGAGCGACATCGCCGCCGCCTGCGGCGCGGTGGTCGGGTTGCGCGACATCTCGTTCGATATCGAAGAGGGCGAGATCCTCGTCCTGATGGGCCTGTCCGGCTCCGGCAAGTCGACGCTCCTGCGGTGCATGAACCGCCTCGTGGAGCCGTCCTGCGGCCGGATCGCCGTGGACGGGGTGGACGTGACCCGGCTCGGCCGCAAGGAATTGCTCGCCTTCCGCCAGAAGACCTTCGGCATGGTCTTCCAGCACTTCGCGCTGCTGCCCAACCGCACCATCCTCGGAAATGTCGGGTTCGGCCTCGAGATCAAGCAGGTCTCGGCCAAGGAGCGGATCGAGCGGTCGATGCAGGCCATCGAACTCGTCGGTCTGAAGGGCTGGGAGACGAAGTATCCCAACGAATTGTCGGGCGGCATGCAGCAGCGGGCGGGCCTCGCGCGGGCGCTCGCGGCGGATGCCGACATCCTGCTCATGGACGAAGCCTTCAGCGCGCTCGACCCCTTGATCCGCCGCGACATGCAGGCGGAGCTGCGCGACCTCCAACGCAAGCTCAAGAAGACCATCGTCTTCGTCTCGCACGACCTCGACGAGGCCATCGCGCTCGGCGGCCGCATCGTCCTGATGAAGGACGGCGAAGTGGTGCAGATCGGCCAGCCCGAGGACATCGTGGCCCGCCCCGCGACCGAGTATGTCGAGCGCTTCGTCGAGCACATCGATCTGGCCGCCGTGCTGCGCGCCGATCAGGTCGCGGATCGCTCCGCCCCCGTGCTCGCCCCCACGCAGACGGTGGCCGAGGCGCGGACCGCGCTCGGCGGAGCAGGGGGCGGGGCGAGCCGCGGCGTTTGGCTCGTCGCCGACGGGGACGGGCGCCTGGTCGGCCGCATCTTCGCCGAGCGGCTCGCCTCCGCCCGGCCGGCCGAGACCATCTCCAGCCTGCTCGATCTCGGGCAGTCCGTCGTCGAGGCGGAAAGCCGGCTGGACACCATTCTCGCGACCGTCGCCGCCGAGGAAGCGGTCGCCGTCGTGGGCCGGAACGGACGCCTGATCGGCGCCATCACGAGCCGCGACGTCGTGCAGGCGCTCGCCGCGCGGCCAGGCACGCACGATCAGCCGCATGCCGGTGCCCAGATCCTCTCAAAGCCGTCAGGAGCCCCGACATGGAGTGGAACGTCCCCAAATTCCCCCTCGACACGCTCAGCGACAACGGCCTCGACTGGCTCACCGAGCATGGCAGTTGGCTGACCCGAGCCGTCAGCCGCACCGTCTCCGACTGGATCGAAACGCTGACCACCGCCCTCGTCGCGATCCCGCCGTGGCTCTGCATCGCGGTCGCGGCCTTCGCGGCGTACCGGGTCGGGGGCCGCAAGATCGGGCTCCTGACCCTCGTCGGCCTGCTGTTCCTGTGGAACCTGCGGCTCTGGCAGGCGACGGTCGAGACCTTGGTCCTCGTCACCATCGCCACCGCTGCGGCCCTGGTGATCGGCGTTCCCGTGGGGATCTGGTTCGCGCTCAGCCGGCGGGCCTGGCGGACCTTCTCGCCGATCCTCGACATGATGCAGACGCTGCCGAGTTTCGTCTATCTGATCCCGGCGCTCCCCTTCTTCGGCCTCGGCGCGGTCTCGGCCTGCTTCGCGACGATCGTCTTCTCGGTGCCCCCGGTGATCCGGCTGACGGCGCTCGGCATCCGCAACGTGCCGGGCGAACTCGTCGAGGCCTCCGACGCCTTCGGCAGTTCGGCGACCCAGAAGCTGTTCAAGGTGCAGTTGCCGCTGGCACTCCCGACCATCATGGCCGGCGTCAACCAGACCATGATGCTGGCCCTCTCCATGGTCGTGATCGCGGCGATGATCGGTGCCGGCGGATTGGGCCGCGCGGTCTGGCAGTCGATCCAGCGGCTCGAGGCGGGCGCCGGCTTCGAGGCGGGCATCGGCATCGTGATCGTGGCGGTGATCCTCGACCGCGTGACGCAGGCCCTCGCCGCCCGGGCTCGTCCGCACGGTGTGGCCTGAAGGCTACATCTTCGACCAGAGAAGCAACTTCTCCTTGCTTTTTCCAACCAACCAAATAACATAGATCATCATTTAAGTATTTCCTCTGATGAGCCTCAGCCTCCCCCGCGCGAGGCAGGCTTCAGAAGAAATCAGACCTCAGATCCAGATCGGCACGATCCTCAACCCCCTCTGAAAGGTTCAATCCATGCGTGCACCGATACTTGGTGTGATCGCCTGCCTCGCGCTGGCCCAGACGCCGGCCGAGGCGGCGGGCAAGCAGGTTCGGCTCGCCTACGTGGAATGGGCCGACGCCGTGGTCGCCACCAACATCCTCAAGCTCGCCCTTGAGGAAAAAGGCTACCAAGTGAAGACGATCCCGCTCGCGGCGGCGGCCATGTGGCAATCCGTTGCGACCGGTGACGCGGATGCGAGCGTCGCGGCTTGGCTCCCCGTCACACAGGGCGCCTATTACGAAAAACTCAAGAACCGCATCGACCTGATCGGCCCGAACGTCACGGGGGCCAAGATCGGCTGGGCGGTGCCCGCCACATCGTCCCTCAACTCGATCGAGGATCTGGCGACCAAGGCCTCCAAAGTCGATGGCAAGGTGATCGGCATCGATCCCGGCGCCGGCGTGATGAAGAGCTCCGAGGCGGCCATCAAGGCGTACGGCCTCAAAGTCAAGCTGCTCGACGGCAGCGACGCCACGATGACCAGCGCGCTGAAGGATGCGGTGCGGCAGAAGAAGGACGTGGTCGTCACGGCCTGGACCCCGCACTGGATGTTCGCCCGCTACGACCTGAAATACCTCGCCGATCCCAAGAAAAGCTTCGGTGAGGCGGAGAGCGTGAACACGCTGGCCCGCAAGGGGCTGAAAGAGGACATGCCCGAGGTCTACGCGATCCTCCAGAAGTTCAAGCTCACCATCAAGGACGAAGAAGCCGTGATGGCGGAGAACGAGGAAAAGGGCGCCAAGCCCGAGGCGACCGCCGCGAAGTGGATCGCGGCGAATCGCGCGACGGTCGATGGCTGGCTGAAGTGATCGTCCCGTCCAAGACTTAAGAAAAACGACGGGAAACAGCTCGGAAGGCGATCTGGGTCTTCATTCGAGGGGGTTGGGGGATATGACGGCGAACGGTTTGGCGGCGGCCCTCGTGGCATGCGCCGCAGGTTTCATGCTGTGCCCATCGACGGCCGCGGCGCAGTCGCAGGGCCCGGTCGAGGTCAATGCCGAGCCCAGTCAGGCCAACAGCGAGCAGCCGGTTGCCGTCGCCGATCCGCGCTTCAGCCCCGAATCCCGCAGCAACTTCGATCTGGGGCCGCCGAAGGGCAAGACCGACTCGGGCACCTTCACCTTCGGCGGCGCCATCCGCGCCCGCTACGACTGGCGCTTCGACGATGCCAGCCGTGGCGGTGTCCGCAAGGCGCGGGAGAATTTCGACTTCGATACCCTCGCGCTCAAGGCCACCTACGATTCCGACACGATCTTCGGCTCGGCGCAGTACCGGTTCTACGGCGGCAGCTCGATCTACGGCCCCCGCAGCGGCTATCAAGGCTATCCGGGCGAGGTGAGCTTCCCGATGTGGGCCTATGTCGGCTACAAGTTCACGCCGGAAGACAGCCTTACCGCCGGCATCAACCAGGCTCCCTTCGGCCTGACCCCGTATTTCGGGACGAGCTTCCTCGAAACCCTCGGCTTCACCATGGGCCTGGAGGAAGTGTACAATCTCGGCGTCAAATTCTCTCACGTCGAGCCGGACTTCAACTATCAGGTCGGGTTCTATCCGGGTTCCTCGCCCAACGCCTTCGGCCTGAGCCCGGACAGCGCGCGCTACTCCACCGCGATCGTCCGGGCCGACCCCTACGTCACGTTCGGAACCAACAACGCCGAACAGAACATGTTCATCGGCCGGGCGGAGTACTTCGTCCTCAAGAACGACACCGCCTCGCTCGCCTTCGGCGCCTCGATCTGGCACTCGGACATCTACAATTTCGACACGCGCCAGACCGGCACCAAGCAGCTCGAAGGCCTGCACGCCCTCGGCACCTACGGCCCCTGGGGCTTCAAGGCGATCTACGTCCGCCAGGACATCGACCCGCGCAACCCCTTCCGCAACGACCTCGTCACGGTCGGCGGCTTCGACTTCTCGTACAACCTCGCCGCGCGCGGCAACTTCGTTTCGGCGGAGGTGACCTACAAGGTGCCCGATCCGATCGGCCCGTTCACCGTCGTGCCCTTCGCCGGCTTCAGCGCCTTCTACAAGGACAAGGCGAATTTCCAGGCCAGCGAGCGCTTCACGCTCGGCGGAGCCTGGACCCTGACGGCCGACCCGAACCTGATCATCTACACCGAGGCCGCCATCGGCCGGAACGATCCCTATGTCGGCGTCGGAGAGTTCAACAACGGCCTCGCCCAGGGCGGCGAGAACCGCTTCAAGTCGCGGTTCATCATGAATATCGGCTACTATTTCTAGAATCGATGGTTTCGTGAGCGGCGCGCCGGCTTCCTGGGAAGCCGGCGTTTTCTTTTTCAGGCTCGCCGGGCCCGCCAAGGTCCGATCGCGACGAAATCTGCATCGGCACACAGCCACGAAAGCAGAGCGGGGCGCCGGATCATCCGGCGCCCCGCTCAAGCATTCATCAGAGTGATGGGAGACTGGTCATTTCTGAACGGCCGGCCGCCACGGCTAGAGCATCGTCCCGAAAGGTGCCGCCGGCTTTCAGAAAAAGATGATGCAAGGACAGAAGCTTAGAGCATTGTCCTGGATCCGAGATCCAGGACAATGCTCTAGGCGCGCAGGCCGCCTTGCGCCTGCACCAGCTTGCGCTCCGCGCTCGGCGGCTGGCCGAAGCAGTCGAGATAGGCCTTCGAGAAGTGCGAGGCCGAGGTGAAGCCGCACTCGAACGCCACCGAAAGCAGCGGCATCGCCGTCTGGCGGATCAGGTTGCGGGCGTGTTCCAGGCGGATGCGCAGGTAGTGCTTGGCGGGTGAGCGGCCGAGATACTTCAGGAACAGCCGTTCGAGCTGGCGGGTCGAGAGTTGCACCGCGTCGGCGAGTTCCTGGCTGCCGAGCGGCTCGGCGAGCGAGGTTTCCATCAGCCCCACCACCCGCAGCAGCTTGGGATGCGACACTCCGAGGCGCATGCGCAGGTCCATCCGCTGGCGCTCGCCGGATTCGCGGATGCGGTGGTGGATGAGCTGGTCGGCGACCTCCGAGGCCACGCTCGGGCCATGGTCGCGCACGATCAGCGACAGCATCATGTCGGCCGCCGCGGTGCCGCCCGCGCAGGTGAAGCGGTTGCGGTCGATCTCGAACAGGTCCGAGCCGATCTCCAGCCCGTCATGCTCCGAGACGAGGCCCGGCAGGTTCTCCCAATGGATCGTCGCCCGGTATCCGTCGAGGAGGCCGGCCTTGGCCAGCACATAGGTGCCCGTGCACACCGCACCGATCGCCGCCCCGCGGGCGCTGCACCGGCGCAGGGCCGAATGGAGGGCGCGGTGATCCGGGTGCTGGATGTCGATGCCGCCGCACACGACCAGCATGTCGAAGTCCTGCGCCTCGCAGAAGCGGCCCGCGACCTTGACCTCGATCCCGTTCGAGGCGGTGCACTTGGTGCCGTCTTCCGACCACAGCGAGAAACGGTAGAGATCGCGGCCGACCGCGCGGTTGGCGAGCCGCAGGGGCTCGATCGCCGAGGAGAAGGCAATCATCGAGAAGCGATCGACCAGCATGAAACCGACGGAGATGGCTCTCCCGGTAACGGCCTCGCTCGCCGCAACTACACTTGCCGGGCATGTCGCCCCGGCCGCAATCGTCATTTCCATCCCGACCACCGTTTGTCGGCCTGTGCCGCGGCTTGGTGGGCAATTCACGTGCCGCGCCGATGCTTGCGCCGACGCAGGAGCGATTCGGGGTCGCTCCGGTTGTATTCGGCACGGTCGATCGGACACGGCACGTCCGCCGAGGCGGCGCCCACAGTGGAACTTAATCTCCGATCGACCGCCGAACGCAATAGAATAATTCTTGTTCGCTCCTTGGCTCACGGCCGCGTGATCGGACAAGCCGTCCGGTTTGTCAGTCAAACGGCGGCGCGAAACAGGCGGCCGAACAGGGCCGGTTGCTGCCGCGCGGCGGCATTTCGGCGGGACATGCCGGGAAATCGATCGAAGTCGGGAATCCCAAACTCGCGGTCGCCGTCGATCAAGCCCCGCCGCGGCGCGCGGACCATGATCCGTCAACACCGCGAGGTCGACCGATGCGCCGCTTCTCCCTCACGTCGCTACTCTCCGAATCCATGCGGGGCCACACGGGCTGGGGCCGCCAATGGCGCGCCCCCGAGCCCAAGCCGGCTTACGACGTCGTCATCGTCGGCGGCGGCGGACACGGCCTGGCGACGGCCTATTATCTCGCGAGCCAGCACGGCATCACCAACGTGGCGGTGCTGGAGAAGGGCTGGATCGGCGGCGGCAACACCGGCCGCAACACCACGATCATCCGCTCCAACTATCTCTACGACGAGAGCGCGGCGATGTACGAGCACGCGCTCAAGCTCTGGGAGGGGCTCTCCCAGGAGCTGAACTACAACATCATGTTCTCCCAGCGCGGCGTGCTGATGCTCGCGCACAACATCCATGACGTTCAAAGCTTCAAGCGCCACGTCTATTCCAACCGCCTCAACGGCATCGACAACGAGTGGCTCTCGAAGGAAGAGTGCAAGGAATTCTGCCCGCCGCTCGATATCTCGGGCTCCTTGCGCTACCCCGTGCTCGGCGGCGCGCTCCAGCGCCGGGCCGGCACCGCCCGCCACGACGCGGTGGCCTGGGGCTATGCCCGCGGCGCCGATGATCGCGGCGTCGACATCATCCAGAACTGCGAAGTCACCGGCATCCGCCGCGACGCCTCCGGTGCGGCGGTGGGCGTCGAGACGACCCGCGGCTTCATCGGCGCCGGCCGGATCGGCGTGGTCGCCGCCGGCCACACCTCGACCCTGATGTCGATGGCCGGCGTGTCGATGCCGCTGGAGAGCTACCCGCTCCAGGCGCTGGTCTCCGAGCCGGTCAAGCCATGCTTCCCCTGCGTGGTGATGTCGAACGCGGTCCACGCCTACCTGTCGCAATCCGACAAGGGCGAGTTGGTGATCGGTGCGGGCACCGACCAGTACACCTCCTACAGCCAGCAGGGCGGCCTCCACATCACCACCCACACGCTCGACGCGATCTGCGAGCTGTTCCCGCAATTCACCCGGATGCGGATGCTGCGCTCCTGGGGCGGCATCGTCGACGTGACGCCGGACCGTTCGCCGATCATCGGCAAGACCCCGGTTGAGAACCTGTTCGTCAATTGCGGCTGGGGCACCGGCGGCTTCAAGGCGACCCCGGGCTCGGGCCACGTCTTCGCCCACACGCTCGCGACCGGCGCCCCGCACAAGATCAACGCGCCCTTCACCCTCGACCGGTTCCGCACCGGGCGCCTCATCGACGAAGCCGCCGCCGCGGCCGTCGCGCACTGATCCGCATCCGTCGGGAGTCCGAACCATGCTGCTGATCGCCTGTCCCCATTGCGGCCAACGGCCCGAGACCGAGTTCCGGTGCGGCGGCCAAGCCCATATCGCCCGCCCGGCCGACCCGATGAGCGTCGATGACGGCGGCTGGAGCGAGCACCTGTTCGTGCGCGCCAATCCCAAGGGCGTGCATGCCGAGCGCTGGTGCCACGTCCACGGCTGCGGGCGCTGGTTCAATGCCCTGCGCGACACGATCAGCGACCGCTTCATCGAGACCTACCCGATCGGGGAGCAGTCGAAATCCGGCGTGAAGCCCGGAACGATTCTCGGACCCAATCCGGCCACCCAGAGCGAGACGAGGGCGTGAGATGGCACAGCCGTTCAGATTGTCCCGCGGCGGACGCGTCGACCGCACCCGCCCCATCGTCTTCGAGTTCAACGGAAAGCCGGTCCACGGATACGCCGGCGACACCGTCGCCTCGGCGCTCTTGGCCAACGGCATCCACCTCGTCGGACGCTCGTTCAAGTATCACCGCCCCCGCGGCATCCTGAGCCATGGCCCCGACGAGCCGAGCGCGCTGCTCTCGGTCGATCGCGGGCCCGGCCGGATCGACCCGAACAACCGCGCCTCCGTGGTCGAAGCGCGTTCGGGGCTGCGCACGACCTCGCAGAACCACTGGCCATCGCTCGAGTTCGATGTCGGCGCGGTCAACGACCTGCTCTCGCCGGTCTTCGTGGCGGGCTTCTACTACAAGACCTTCATGTGGCCCCGGAAGTTCTGGGACCGGGTCTATGAGCCGTTCATCCGCGCCGCCGCGGGTCTCGGCAAGGCGCCGACGGTGGCCGATCCCGACCGCTACGCCAACCGCCACGCCCATTGCGACGTGCTCGTCGTCGGCGCCGGCCCGGCGGGTCTCGCCGCCGCCCTCGCTGCGGCGCGCACCGGCAAGCGGGTCATCCTCGCCGACGAGGGCGCGGAGCCCGGCGGCTCGCTCCTGCACGACACGACCTCGCAGATCGACGGACACCCGGCGGCGACCTGGCTCGCCGAGACGCTGGCCGAACTCGACGGCCGCGAGAACGTGATCCTGCTCTCCCGCACCACCGCCTTCGGCTACTACAACCACAACCACGTGGCGATGACCGAGCGCGTCACCGACCACCTGACCTCCGCCGCCGGCCAAGCGCCGCGCGAGCGCCTGTGGCAGGTGCGGGCGGGCGAGGTCGTGCTCGCCGGCGGTTCCCACGAGCGTCCCCTCGTCTTCGCCGATAACGACCGGCCGGGCATCCTGCTCGCCGAGAGCGTGCGGGTCTTCCTCAACCGCTACGGCGTCGCGCCGGGCCGCAAGCTCGTCTTCGCCACGAGCGGCGCCTCCGCCTACCAAGCCGCGATCGACGCGCGCGCTGCGGGCCTCGATGTCACCCTCGTCGATCTGCGCCTTGAAGCGGATTGCGGTCCGGAGCTGGCGCAGTTGCGCGCGGTCGGGGCCGAAGTATTGACCGGCCACACCGTGGTCGGGTCGAAGGGCCGGAAGCGCGTCACGGGTCTCATCGTGGCGCCTGTCGGGAGCGACGGCCGGTGCGGCGGCCGTCGCATTCTCCCATGCGACTGCGTCGGCATGTCCGGCGGCTGGACGCCCGCCGTCCACCTGTTCTCGCAGTCCCGCGGCAAGCTCCGCTACGACGACGCCATCGACGCCTTCGTGCCGAGTCTCTCGGCCCAGGCCGAGCGCTCGGCGGGTGCCGCCCGCGGCACCTACGACCTCGCCGCCTGCCTCGTGGACGGCTTTGCCGCCGGCGGCGCCGCCGCAGGCTCCGACGCACGGCAGGACTTCCAGGCCTCGGAGACGCTGACCGGCTTCCAGCCGGTGCGGATCATGCCGACGGACGCCAACCCGACCAAGGTCCGCGCCTTCGTCGACTACCAGAACGACGTCACCGCCAAGGACATCAAGCTCGCGGTCCGCGAGGGCTTCCAGTCGATCGAGCACGTCAAGCGCTACACCACGACCGGCATGGCGACCGACCAGGGCAAGACCTCGAACATGAATGCGCTCGGCATCGTCGCCGGGCAGCTCGACAAGGCCCTGCCCGCCGTCGGCACCACGACCTTCCGGCCGCCCTACACCCCGGTGACCTTCGGTGCGCTGGTGGGCCCCGCCCGCCACGCCCTGTTCGACCCGATCCGCACCACGCCGATCCACGAATGGGCCGAGGCCCACGGCGCCCTGTTCGAGAACGTCGCCCTGTGGCGGCGCGCTTGGTACTTCCCGAAGAACGGCGAGGATCTGCACGCCGCGGTCGCCCGCGAGTGCAAGGCGGTGCGCGAGGGTGTGGGCATCTTCGACGCCTCGACGCTGGGCAAGATCGAGATCGTCGGCCGGGATGCGGCCGAGTTCATGAACCGCCTCTACATCAACCCCTGGACCAAGCTCGCACCGGGCCGCTGCCGCTACGGGCTGATGCTGAAGGAGGACGGCTACATCCTCGATGACGGCGTCGTCGCCCGCGTCTCGGACGAGTGCTTCCACGTCACCACCACCACCGGCGGTGCCGCCCGCGTGCTCGGCCACATGGAGGACTACCTCCAGACCGAGTGGCCGGACCTCGAAGTGTTCCTGACCTCGACCACCGAGCAATGGGCGGTGATCGCGCTCCAGGGCCCGAAGGCCCGCGCCGTGATCGCCCCGCTCGTGGACGGCATCGACCTGTCGCCGGACGCCTTCCCGCACATGGCGATGCGCACGGGCACGATCTGCGGCGTGCCGACCCGGCTGTTCCGCGTGTCGTTCACCGGTGAACTCGGCTTCGAGATCAACGTGCCCGCCGACCACGCCCGCGCGGTCTGGGAAGCGGTGTTCGAGTCGGGCCAGGCCCACGGCATCACGCCCTACGGCACCGAGACGATGCACGTGCTGCGCGCCGAGAAGGGCTACATCATCGTCGGCCAGGAGACCGACGGCACGGTGACCCCGGACGATGTCGGCATGGCCGGCATGATCCCGAAGGCCAAGGGGGATTTCGTCGGCAAGCGTTCCCTGGCACGTCCCGACGTGGTCGCCACCGGCCGCAAGCAGCTCGTCGGCCTCATGACCGACGATCCGAAGTTCGTCCTCGACGAGGGCGCGCAGATCGTCGCCGACACCAACCAGCCGATCCCGATGCGCATGCTCGGCCACGTCACGTCGAGCTACTGGAGCGCCAATTGCGGGCGCTCCATCGCGCTGGCCCTGGTCGAGGGCGGACGCGAGCGGATGAACGGCCATCTCTTCGTCACCACGCCGGACGGCTTCACCCGTGTCACCGTCTGCGAACCGGTCTTCTTCGACGTCCAGGGGGAGCGTATCAATGCTTGAGACCCGCTACCGCGCCGCCCGCGCCCTGCCGCTCGGCGCTCAGACCCGCACGGCCTCCGCCGGTTCGGGCGTGTCGGTCCGCCCCGCGGGCGCCGAGGCGCGCTTCTCCCTGCGGGCACGGCTCGCCGAGGGCGCCGCGCCGAAGCTCGCCGGGCTCGCGCTCGACGCGCCGATCAACACGGTCGGCACCGACGGCGAGGTCTGGCTCGCCCGCCTCGGGCCCGACGAGTGGCTCGTCGGCGGCCCCGAGGCCGATGCCGACCTGCTGCAGGGCCGCTTCCACGAGGCGCTCGCCGGGCTGCCCCACTCCCTGGTCGACGTCTCGCACCGCAATGTCGGCATCGACGTGTCGGGCCGGCAGGCCGCGGCGGTGCTCAATGCCGGCTGCCCGCTCGATCTGTCCGAGGCTGCCTTCCCGCCGGGCAGCGCCACCCGCACCCTGCTCGGCAAGTCCGAGATCGTGCTGATCCGCGCGAGCGCCGCCCCGCTCTACCGCGTCGAGTGCTGGCGCTCGTTCTCGACCTACGTTCACGGCCTCCTCAATGAGGCCGTCTTCGGGGTCGAAGGATCCGCCGCGCATTGATGCAGGCTGGCGGCGAGCCCATCTCCTGGCTATGTCCCCCCGCGCCGGCATCCTGTCGTGATGCGCGCCTTCCCCCGAACTTGCATCTGCTTGCGGGCGAGGCACCTTTTTTTAGAGAGCGACGGACTCGATGATCAGCACCTTCGATCTGTTCAAGATCGGGATCGGTCCGTCGAGTTCCCACACCGTCGGGCCGATGATCGCCGGGCGCCGGTTCCGCGAAACCGTGCTCGCCCGCGGCGGCGTCGCCCGGGTGAGCGCCGAGATCTACGGCTCGCTCGCCTGGACCGGACGCGGCCACGGCACCGATGTGGCGATCCTGCTCGGGCTCATGGGCCACGCGCCCTCGACCATCGACCCGGACCGGACCGCGCCGCTCGCCGACGAACTGCGCCGTACCGGCGACCTTGGCCTTCCGGGTGTCGTCTTCGAGACTGAGCGCGATCTCGTCTTCAACTTCAAGGACATCCTGCCGCTGCACACCAACGGCATGCGCTTTCGCGCCTACGATGCCGGGGGGGCGCTGATCGAGGATCAGATCTTCTACTCGGTCGGCGGCGGCTTCGTCGTCACCTCCGCCGAGGCGGAAGCCGCCTCCGCCGGAGATGCAGGGCAGGAACCGCCGCCGCTCGCCTTCGGCAGCGGGCGCGAACTCCTCGACCTGACCCTGCGCACCGGCCTGACGATCCCGCAGATCCAGCTCGCCAACGAGTTGACCCTGCGCCCGCGCGAAGCCATCGATGCCGGCCTCGACGCGATCCGCGACGCGATGTTCGCCTGCATCGAGCGCGGCCTGCGCATGGACGGCGAATTGCCCGGCGGCCTGCGGGTGCGGCGGCGCGCCAAGCGGCTCTACGAGTCGCTGGAGGCGACGAAGCTCTCCAACAGCCGCCCGGCCCACGAGATCATGGATTGGATCAGCCTCTACGCGCTGGCCGTCAACGAGGAGAACGCCTCAGGCGGCCGGGTGGTGACGGCGCCGACCAATGGTGCGGCCGGCATCGTCCCGGCGGTGCTGCGCTACACCCGCGACTTCTGCCCCGACTGGA
Source organism: Methylobacterium sp. J-043 (assembly GCF_022829505.1). NCBI lineage: Bacteria > Pseudomonadati > Pseudomonadota > Alphaproteobacteria > Hyphomicrobiales > Methylobacteriaceae > Methylobacterium > Methylobacterium sp. J-043. The sequence continues at coordinate 35,997 of NZ_JAKSYB010000027.1, forward strand.
GCGACGAGCGCGGACGCGACTTCCTGCTCACCGCCGCCGCCATCGGCGGGCTGATCAAGGCCCGCGCCTCGATCTCGGGGGCGGAGGTCGGCTGCCAGGGCGAGGTCGGCTCGGCCGCGGCGATGGCGGCGGCGGGGCTCACCGCAGCGCTCGGCGGCTCGGCCTTCCAGATCGAGAACGCCGCCGAGATCGCCATGGAGCACCATCTCGGCATGACCTGCGATCCGATCGCCGGCCTTGTCCAGGTGCCCTGCATCGAGCGCAACGCCTTTGGCGCCAACAAGGCCGTGGTGGCCGCCTCGCTGTCGCTACGCGGCGACGGCCAGCACCGGGTGAGCCTCGACGAAGTGATCGAGACCATGCGCCAGACCGGCCACGACATGCAGGCCAAATACAAGGAAACCTCGCTCGGCGGGCTGGCCGTCAACGTCGCCGCCTGCTAGCCCGCCACTCGGGCGGAACTGGGTTTCCGCCCTGCGATGCGACCGATCGGACATCGGCCGGGCCCCTCCCGATCAGTTCGGCTGTTGACCGATCCCGCAACCCCTCTTCCGCCACCGGGAGAGGGGTTTTCGCGTTGAGGGCGGCGTTCGAAGGACGGCTCTCGGCGGTCGAAGAGCGATGCTCCGGCGACCCGGCTGTCCGCCCCGGCTCAAGTATAGCGATCGTCTGCACGGCAGCGCCCATGCACGATAGGTAAGCAAACTGCTAAAAGTCGGACTTTCCTGCTCATTGCATGCGCATCAAGCAGAGCTGCTCCCAAGCTTCCGCGCTCCTCCGAAGACGGAGGAAGCCTCATATGAAATCGCAACGCGAACCGTCCTCGTCTTGATCAACGACGGTGCGATCGAGGCTCGTCACATGTTTTCCAAATTTCTTGAAAGTGTTCGTACCCACTTCCGCGCCCGGGCCGACGAAGAAGCGCTGATGAACCTGAGCGATGCAGCTCTGGACGATATCGGCCTGACCCGCGGCGCGGTCTCTGAGTTGCTGACCGGCTCCGAGCCGGCACGTCCGGAAGCGATGGCGATCACGCCGCTCTTCGCGGCCCTCGCCTTCCCGACCGCGCTGCAGGGCGCCTGAGCCTCGCTCGCGAAACGTCCGCCGCACGTCGCGCCAGGGCGGAAGCGCTCGGCGTTCGAAAGCTCGGTGAGGCCATCTGAGCGCCGGCTCGACGGCGCGTGCGAAGGGTCGTAACGGGCCGGCAGAGGGCGGCCCCGCCTTGGAACCCGATCTCGGACCCGGCCCGGTCTTCGAGGTTCCCCGGACACAGCAGCGGCCCCGAACGCCCTTTCTCAGTCGCCGTGTGAGCGCTCTGGGAGGGTCTTCGGGGCCGCTGCTGTGTGTACAGGGTCGCCGGCTAGAGCCGTATCCGACCTGATTGCATCAGGCCGGCGTCTCTAGATCCTTGTTTTGACGCGCATTCTTTCGACGAACCGGTTTCCACTTCGTCGGAATGCGCTCTAGGTTGGAGAGCGCCCGCGGCACGAGGCGCGGACGAGCCCCTTCAGGCCGCCGCACTCTCCGGGAGCGCGAACGGCGTGGGCTCGTGCCCCTCGGCCCGAAGGGCTTCCACGAGGTCGGCCGGAACGAGCGAGAGCGTGCGGGTGCTGACGAGCGGGTGGATGTTGACCCGCGTCTCCTCCAGCAGGCTATCCTGAAGGAATACCCGTACGCTGCCCGGCGCAGCGTTGAGTGCGGCCAGCGGCGAGACGGCCCCGCTCTCGACCCCGAGCTGTTCGTGCAAGGCGTCAGAGCTCGCGAAGGACAGGCCGCCGCGTGCGCCGAGCACGGCGCGGAACGCCTTCAGATCGACCTGAGCGTCATGCCGGAGCGTGAGGAGGAAGTAGGTCTTCTTCCCATCGCGCAGGAACAGGTTCTTGGTGTGGGCACCGGCGATGTCGCCGCAGACCGCCATCATCGCCTCGACGGTGAGGACGGCTTCGTGCTCGTAGAGCTTGTAGGCGATGCCGCGCTCGCGCAGCCGCGTCAGCAGGTCGTCCGGGCTCAGGGGCATTGTTGCGTCATCCTCAAGTCTTCGGTTCCGCCGGCGGCGCGACCACGCCGATCTGCCGGAGATAGGCGAGGATCTCGCGGGCGGCGTCTTCGGGATCGGGCTGGATCAGGAGCCGGCCGCTCGCGGCCGAGCCGCCCTCGCCGGTGGCCGCCTTGAGCCGCTCCGCCGCCGAACCGCCGGCCGGCGCGCCCTTCACGATCTTCGGCCGGCGGCGATAGGGCCGCTCCTCCACCGCCAAGGCCGCAGCCGGGAGGGCGGCGGGCGCGACGGCCAGCGCCTCGACGCGCCCGCGGCGCGCCCGGCCATAGGCGTAGGCGAGGGGGGCGGGGGCGTCCGGGTGGCAGGTGACGACGACCGGCCCCCGCACCACCACCCGGCGCAGGGCGCCGCGCCCGAGGCTCTGATCGAGGCGTAAGGCCCCCTCTGCTTCGAGCGCCGCCGCGACCACATCGGGCACCAGGGGCATCGAGAGGCTGCTGGCCAGGGCGTAGGGTACGAGGCCGCTCTCGTCGCCGCCCTGGCTGCGCCGCCCGGCCAGGACGACGTCGGGGGCGATCGCGGCGAGCCGCGCGGCGAGCGCCGGCACCGGATCGTCGCCTTCCCCGACCGCGACGTGCTCGATGCGGTCGAGCCCCTGGCCCAGCGCCTCGGCCACCGCGGCGGCGTCCGGCCCGGCATGCAGGCCGACGATCTTGGCGCTCCGGCCGAGCCCGGCGGCCATCCGGATCGCCTGTGCCTCGAGCCGCGGCAGCACGGGTGCCCCGGAGACCGGATGGAGCCCGGCGGAGAGGAGGACCGCGATTCTCATGACGCCTTCCCCTCTCCGGCGGCCTCTTCCGCGAGCAGCCGCAGCAGGGCCGGCATCACGGCCTGGGCGTCCAGCACCACGGCGAGGCCCGCCCGCTCGATCATCGCCGCGTGGAGATCGGTGTTGACCGCCACCACGTGCTCGCAGCCGGCCACACCCTGGAGGTGCTGCGGCGCGCCGGAGATGCCGAGCGCAAAGTAGCAGGTCGCCGCGAGCACCGTGCCCGAGGCGCCGACCTGGGTGTGGCGCGGCATCAGCCCGGAATCGCACAGCACGCGGCTGGCGCCGGGCGTCGCGTGAAGTGCCGTCACCACCTCGCGGAAGGTGTCGAGATCGGAAAGGCCGTTGCCCGCCGACACCACGAACTCGGCGAGCGCGAGCGGCACGGTCGCGGGGTCGGCCGGGATGCGCGTCGCGGAGACGATGCTTTTGGCAACATCCGGCGCCGAGCCCTCGAAGGGCAGGGCACGAGCCTCCCGCGGCGCGCCGGCATAGTCGGCGACCGCGTCCGGCGCCACCGTGGCGAGGCGGGGCGGGGCGAGGCTCTGCTCGACCCGGCGGCCCCTGGCCGGGCGGACCAGCCCCTTGGCGGCGACCACTTCGGCGTTGGTGAACAGGGCCTCACCAAGGCCCACCGCGACGCGGCGGGCAAGGTCGCCGCCATCGAGCGATTCCGGGAACAGGACGTGGCGCGCCCCGAGGTCTGCGAGCGCGGCCTCGACGCGGGCGGCCCGAGCCGCCGGATCGTAGCCCTCCGCGCCGTCGAGCCGGAGCACCCGGTCGGCGCCCGCCGCACCCAGCCCCTCGCACTCGCCTTCCACGATCACCGCGACGGCGCCCTCGCGCCCGGCCAGCGCGCGCGCCGCGCCGATCAGCTGCCGGTCATGGCCCGAGAGGCGGCCGCCGGGGGCGTCCGGCACCACCGCGACGAGGAAGGCGGGCGTCTCGACGATGATCGTCTTCGGTGCCTCGGCCACCGACGCGGTCCGGGGTGCGGCGGTGACGGCCTCCCCGATCGCGCGGCTGATCTGGCTGAGGTCGTAGCGCAACCGCGCAAAGCCCCCGATGCGCTGCGCCTCGCGCTCGGCCCGCGGATCGCGGCGGGGGCGGCCGGAACCGGTGGCACGGCGGGTGCGGTCGTAGCGGGGGCGGAGTCCCTCGCCGGCGAGGAAGTGGGCGGCCCACTCGGCGCGCGGGTCGCGGCGGGGGCGACTCATCGGCCCGCCTCCACCGCCTGGAGCAGCAATTCGGCCACGTCGCGAATCTCCGCCTTGCGGTCGGTCACGCCCTCCAGCATCGCCGTGCAGGAGGGGCAGGCGACGGCGACGATGCCCGCACCCGTCTCGGCGGCCTGGGCCATGCGGATGTCGGGGATGCGGCGCTCGCCCGGCACGTCGCTCACCGGCGCGCCACCGCCGCCGCCGCAGCACATCGCCCGGCGCCCGGAGCGGGTCATCTCGCTGCGGGTCACGCCGATGGCGTCGAGCACCGCGCGCGGTGCCTCGGTCTCCCCGTTGTAGCGGGCGAGGTAGCAGGGGTCGTGATAGGTCACCGAAAGGTCCGGCAGGCGGCCCGGATTGAGCTTGCCCGCCCGGATCAGCTCCAGCAGGAGGGCGGTGTGGTGCACGACCGTGTAGCGCCCGCCGAGCGCCGGATACTCGTTGCGCAGCGCATGCAGCGCGTGCGGGTCGGCGGTGACGATCCGCGTGAAGCGGTATTTGCCCAGCGTCGCGATGTTCTCCCGCGCCAGCGCCTGGAAGGTCGCCTCGTCGCCGAGCCGGCGGGCGAGGTCGCCGGTGTCGCGCTCCTCCGCGCCCAGCACCGCGAAATCGACTTGCGCCTCGCGCAGCAGCTGCACGAGGGCGCGGAGCGAGCGGCCGTAGCGCAGGTCGTAGGCGCCCTCGCCGAGCCAGAGCAGGACATCGACAGGCTCACGCTCTCCGATCCGCGGCAGGTCGAGCCCGGCGGCGAAATCGGTGCGGGAGCCAAGCGGGCGCCCGCCGGGATCGCCGGACTGGCGCAGCTCCGTCACCGGGACGACGGCCTTCTCAGGGAGAGCCCCGCGCTCAAGCGTCTCGTGACGGCGTAACGACACCACCGCATCGACGTGCTCGATCATCATCGGGCATTCCTCGACGCAGGCGCGGCAGGTGGTGCAGGACCACAGCGTGTCGGGGTGGATGCGCGCGTCGGGCCCGATCAGCCGGGCCAAAGCCCCGCGCTCGCCCTCGGCCGCCCGGCCGCCGGGATAGGGGTTGCCGGCGTAAGCGGGCTCCGCGGGCGAGAGGCCAGCGACGAGATCCTGAATCAGCTTCTTGGGGTTCAGCGGCTGGCCGGCGGCGTATGCCGGGCAGGCGGTCTCGCAGCGCCCGCAGCTCACGCAAGCGTCGTAGGACAGGAGCCGGTTCCAGGTGAAGTCGGCCGGCATCTCCGAGCCGAGCCGGGGCGCGTCGAGGTCGAGGGGCTGGAGCGCGGTGTCGGGGCGGCCCTCGAACCGACCGGGCCGGGGATGGGCGACGAGGTGAAGCGCGCCGGCCGCCGCGTGGCGCATCGGGCCGTGGCGCACCTCGTAGGCGAGGCCGAGCCCGCCCGCCGCCGCAAGCGCCAGGGCGACGGAGCCGAACACGCCGCCGGCGCCGAAGGCGAGCAGCAGCGCGGTGAGCGTGCCGCCGATGGCGTAGGCAAGGAGCAGGAAAGGCAGGATCTGGAAGTGGCCGGCGGAGAGGCGCTTCTGCTTGGCCGGATAGCGCCGGGCGCCGACGAGCAGGGAGCCGACCGCCGTCACCCCGAAGGCGAGCGCCACGAGGAACCAGTAGGGCCGGAAATCGGCCAGCGGCGGCAGGATCGCCAGCGCCGTCAGGATCGAGGCCGCGAGCAGGCCGCCGGCCACGACCGCGTGCATGCGCGAGGCATAAGGATCGCGCGCCACGACGTGGTGGACATCGACGAGATAGCGCCGGGGCAGCTTGGCCAGCCCGTCGAGCCACGCCACCGGCGCGGCGGCGCCGACGCGCCAGAGGGCGGCGCGGCGCGAGACCTGAACGAGAGCGAGCGCCGCCATCAGCCAGACGAGGCCGGGAAACACCGTGGTCAGGGGGATGACGCTGGTCATGACGGTGGTCTCAAGGGCCGGACTGTGGTGTGCACTTCATCGCCCCCGGATGAAGCGTTCGAAGGCCATGCATCCCCTCTCCCCGCTTGCGGGGAGAGGGCCGCGACGACCCCGTCGTCGACGCGGCGAGGCGGCAGCCGAAGGTGAGGGGGCGGTTCAGGGCGAGCCTCTCGCGGCCACGCCCCCTCACCGCCGCTCCGGCTTCGCCTCCACTTCCCGCAGGCACGACAGGGTGCCTGCAGGCCTCTCCCCGCGTGCGGGGAGAGGGGGGGAGCCACGGCGGGCCCGTTCGCACCGCGATGAACAGGATCAAAGATCCTTGCACAGCCGCAGAGCGTCGTAGATCGCCGCGTGGATGTTGCGGCCGGCCACCGCGTCGCCGATGCGGTAGAGGGCGTAGCCCTTCGACAGGTCGTAGGGCTGCGGCTCGCCGCGGATCATCGCTTCTTGGTCGGTCTGGCCGTGATTGACCGCAGCACCCTTCAGCGAACGGTAGAGCCCGTCCACGGGCAGCGTGCCGTGATCGACGACGATGCGGTCGACGAGGCGCTCCTCCTCGGCGTCGGTCATGGTGTTGCGCAAAGCCGCGACGAAGCGGTTGCCCTCGGGGTAGATCTCGATCAGCTCCATGTTCGGCGTCATCACCACGCCGAGCTTGTACAATTCGCGCAGATGGATCGGCTGGTTGGTGGTGCCGACCTCTTCCGCGACCATGCGGTCGTGGGTGGCGATCTCCACGAGGCAGCCGCGCTTGGCCAGTTGCTCGGCCACCGAAGCCGCGTTGTGCTGGCCCATCTCGTCGTAGAGCAGCACCGAGCCGGTGGGCTCGACCGCGCCGGTCAGCACCTCGGTGGTGGTCACCGCGTGCTGCTCGGCGCCCTTGGCGTGACCGCGGAAGGGCGTGCCGCCGGTCGCGACAATGACCACGTCGGGCTTCTCGGCGCGGATCGCCTCCTCGGTCGCCTCGGTGTTGAGGCGCAGATCGACGCCGAGCTTGGTCACCTGCGCCACCAGCCAGCGGGTGATGCCCGACATCGCCTCGCGCCAGCCGGCTTTCGCCGCGATGCCGATCTGGCCGCCGGCAACCGCATTCTTCTCGAACAGCACCACCGCATGGCCGCGCTCGGCGCAGACGCGGGCCGCCTCCAGGCCGCCGGGGCCGGCGCCGACCACCACGACGCGGCGGCGCACATCCGCCTTGCGGATCTCGTGCGGCATCGTCGCCTCGCGGCCGGTGGCGGCGTTCTGGATGCAGAGCGCGTCGCCGCCGACATAGATCCGGTCGATACAGTAGCCGGCGCCGACGCATTGGCGGATGTCGTCGGCCCGGCCCTCGGAGAGCTTCTTCACGAGGTGCGGGTCGGCGATGTGAGCGCGCGTCATCGCCACCATGTCGACATGGCCTTCCGCGACCGCGCGGGCCGCGGTGGCGAGATCGGTGACGCGCTGGGCGTGGAACACCGGGACGTCCACCTCGCGCTTGATCGCGCTCGGCAGGAACAGGAACGGGGCGACCGGGAACGACATGTTCGGCAGCGAGATCGCGTGGGCGATGTGGTCGCGCGCCTGACCGCCGAGGATGTTGAGGAAGTCCACGAGGCCGCGCTTGGCGTATTCAGCGGCGATCGTCAGGCAATCCTCTTGGCTCAGGCCGTCGGCGATCATCTCGTCGCCGGACATGCGGATGCCGATGACGTAGTCGTCGCCGGCCGCCTCACGCATCGCCTCCAGCACCTCGATGCCGAAGCGCATCCGGTTCTCCAGGCTGCCGCCGTATTGGTCGGTGCGCTGGTTGACGGACGGCGACCAGAACTGGTCGATCAGGTGGCCGTGGGCGGCCGAGACCTCGCAACCGTCGAGCCCGCCTTCCTTGCAGCGGCGCGCGGCCTGGGCGAAGCTCTTGACGATGCGGGCGATGTCCTCCGCCTCCATCTCCTTCGGGATGGTGCGGGAGGCGGGCTCGCGCCGGGGGGAGGGCGAGACGGTGGGGAGCCAGTGCTCGGTGTCCCACTTGGTGCGCCGGCCCATATGGGTGAGCTGAATCATCAGCTTGCCGCCGTGCGCGTGCACCCGGTCGGAGAATTGCTGGAAGAATGGGATCACCGAGTCGTCGGCGACGGAGATCTGGTTCCAGGGCGCGGCGGGGCTGTCGACGGCGACCGAGGACGAGCCGCCGAACATGGTGAGCCCGATGCCGCCCTTGGCCTTCTCGGCGTGGTAGAGTTGGTAGCGCTCCTGCGGCTTGCCGTCCCGGCCGTAGCCGGGGGCGTGGCTCGTGGACATCACCCGGTTTCGGATGGTGAGGCCCTTGATGGTGAGCGGCTTCAGCAGCGCGTCGGCATTGGCGATCACGGGACGACTCCCGAAGACATGGGGAAAGCTTGGGGACGCGAAGAGTGCCGGCCCGGCGGCCGGGATCATTCAGCGTTCGACGACGAGGTCGCTGGTCGGCTTGGAGCAGCACAGCAGCGCCATGCCGGCGTCGATCTCGCGCTGGCGGATGCCGCCGGCATGAGTCATGGCGACGGTGCCCGAGGTGAGCTTCGACTTGCAGGTGCCGCACAGGCCCTTGGCGCAGGAGGAGGGCAGGCGGATGCCGGCCTTGCGGGCGGCGTCGAGCACCGTCTCGTTCTCCGGGCATTCGAGCACGCGGCGGGTCTTGGCGAACTGCACCCGGAAGGTGCGCACGCCGCCCGCGGGCGCGGCCTCGGCATCGAGCTCCTTGCCCGCCTCGGCCGCGGCTTCCTGCTCGGCCTCCGGCAGTTCGCCGAAGTCGAAGCTCTCCTGATGGTGCCGGGCCATGTCGAAGCCGGCATCTTTCAGCATGGCCCGCACCGCGTCCATGTAGGGCTTGGGGCCGCAGACGAAGACTTCGCGCTCGGCAAAGTCCGGCACCGCCGCGCGCAGGATGTCGAGCGACAGCCGGCCCTTCGGACCCGCCCAAGTCTCGCTCGGGGAATCGGTCTCGCAGACCGCGTGGAAGCGGAAGGCGGGATCGAGCCGGGCGATCGTCTCAAGCTCGCCCCGGAACACGATGTCGGCGGGCGAGCGGGCGGAGTGGACGAAGGCCACGTCGCGGGCCTCGCCCAGATCGTGGAAGGTGCGCGCCATCGACATCATCGGCGTGACGCCGCTGCCGCCGGACAGGAGCAGGTACTTCTTGGCCGGATGGGTGAAGCAGGAGAACTCGCCCATCGGCCCGAGCGCGCGCACGGTGTCGCCGGGCTTCAGGTTGTCGTGCAGCCAGTTCGAGACCGGGCCGCCGGCCACCCGCTTGACGGTGAACGAGACCGCGTTCGGCCGCGTCGGCGCCGAGGAGACCGTGTAGCAGCGGTGGATGGTCTCGCCGCCGACCTCGAAGGAGAAGGTCAGGAACTGGCCCGGCGCGTAGGCAAAGCGCCGGGGTTCTTTCGGGGCGAGCACGAAGGTCTTCACGTCGTGCGTCTCGTCGCGCACCGCGAGGCAGACCAGCCTGTCGTCGGCCTCCGCATCCCAGGGCGCGGAGGCCGCGAGCCGCGCGGCGGCCGGCTCGGCCGAGGCGGGGGCCGGGAGGGGAGCCGACGTCATGCTCAGCGCCCCAGATGCGCGGCCATGCGGCCGACATACCAGTTGCAGAATTTCTCGACGAGCATCTCGGTGTGCGGCGAGTAGGGGCCGGGCTCGTAGGCCGGGCTCGCGACACCCTGCTGGCAGATGCCGACGAGTTCGCTGTCCTGATCGTTGGTGGCTTCCCAGACGCCGGTGAGGTTGGCGAGATCGTAATCGACGCCCTCGACCGCATCCTTGTGCACGAGCCACTTGGTGCGCAGCAGCGAGCGCTCGGCATCGAGCGGCAGCACCGAGAAGGTGACGATGTGGTCGCCGAGGAAGTGGTGCCAGGAATTCGGCTGCGTCCAGACCGACAGGCCGCCGGCCTTGGCGCTGGTGAGGTTGCCCAGAAGCTTCTTGCAGGCGGCCTTGGTGTCGAGGGTGTGGGACTCGCCCTCACCGTCGAGCGGCAGCCGCTCGGTGCGGAAGCCCGTGATCATGGTGTCGAGCTCGTCGATCTCCTTCGACGGCAGGCCCTCCGCCTCCCACTCGCCGTGGCGGGTGTTGAGCAGGCAGCCGTAGCGCTCGGCGTTGGCGCGGTCGTGCTCGTCCATCTCCTCCGGCGCGAAGCCGAAGCCGTAGGCGAAGAGCGGCACGGTTAGTTCGGGATGGTTGGCCCCGCAATGGTAGCACTCGCGGTTGTTTTCCATCGTGAGCTTCCAGTTGCCGGGCTCGATGATGTCCTTCTGGAAGGCGACCTTGGTCTCGCGCACGTTGTGCGGCTCGATATAGGGGCCGAGGCGGGCGGCCATGTCGTCGAAATCGGCCGGGGGCTCGTTGGCGAGGCAGATGAAGAGCAGGCCGGCGAGCGAACGGACATGGACCGGCTTGAGGCCGTGGCAGCCCTTCTTGAAGTCCGGGCCCATATGCTCGGCGTGGATCAGGTTACCGGTGAGGTCGTAGGTCCAGGAATGGTAACGGCAGACGAGGTTGCCGACCGTGGACTTCTCGTCGTGGACGAGCCGGGCGCCGCGGTGGCGGCAGACATTGTGGAAGGCGCGGATCTCGTTGTCGTCGTCGCGCACGATCGCGACCGAGGTCTTGCCGATATCGACGACCATGACGTCGCCGGCCTCCGGCACGTCGGGCTCGACGCCGACATAGATCCAGTGGCGGCCGAAGATGATCTCCATATCAGCCTCGAACACCTCGGGGCTGAGGTAGAACGGAGCCGCGAGGGTGTAGCCGGGGCGGCGCTCGCGCAGCAGGCGCTGAAGCGGGGTCGGCGTCACATCGAGCATGGGGACCTCCCGAGCCGTATCTGGCTTTCGGGAATTATTGTTCGGCGAGGTCCGCGTCGCTTCCATATCAGCGACATCCCCTTGGCAAACCGCGACGCGGGGAAATCGGCGGCTTCAAGTCGCCCTACGCCCGCAGGACAGCCAGCGCCTCGGCGTGCAGTTCAGGCGTCGCCGCCGCGAGCACCCGCCCGTCGGAGGCGAGGGAGAGGTCCTCGCCGCTCCAGTCGGTGATAACCCCGCCCGCCGCCCGGATCACCGGCACCAGGGCCATGTGATCGTAGGGCTGAAGGCCGGTCTCGGCGATCAGGTCACAATGGCCGGAGGCCAGCAGGCCATAGGCGTAGCAGTCGCCGCCGAAGCGGCGCAGGGCCGTTTTTGCGATCAGGCGTCGATAAGAGGCCTCGTCCGCCCCGGTGAAACCCTCGGGCGAAGTGGTGAAGAAGCGCGCCGCCGACAGGCTCCGGCAGGTGCTGGTCCGCGCGGGCTCGGCCCCGAAGCGGGCCTCCCCCGGTACGCCGGTCCAGCGCTCGCCGAGTGCGGGCATGTCGATCAGCCCGACGACCGGCGCCCCTCCGTCGAGGAAGGCGATCAGGGTGCCGAACAGCGGCAGGCCGGTGACGAAGCTCTTGGTGCCGTCGATCGGGTCGATCACCCAGACCGGGCCGTCGCCGGGCGTGGCCCCGGGCTTCACCCCCATCTCCTCGCCGAAGATGCCGTGATCGGGAAACCGCGCCTCGATCAAGCTGCGCAGGCGCACCTCGATGGCGCGGTCGGCCAGCGTCACCGGGCTCTCGTCGGCCTTCGTCACGATGTCGAGCGGGGTGCGGAAATAGGCCAGCGCGATCGGGCGCGCGGCCGCGGCCAGTTCGGCCGCGAAGGCGAGGATATCGTCGGGCGCGAAGGTTTCGGACGTGGTCATCGCTCAGAGCGCCTTCAGGAAGAGCGGCCAGCGTGGGTCGTTCATGATCGAGCGGGCGCGCATGTGCTTCCAGATCCCGTATTTGTAGAAATCGAAGTCGAGGGTGGAGATGCGGTTCTGCACCATCGCCCAGGTCGACCATTTCACGTCGGCGAGCGCCTTGTGCACCATCAGGCGCGCGAACAACGCTTCGTCGTAGCGGCCGAAATACTGCTCGATCAGTTCACGATCGACGCTCTCGGGGAAGAACATCTCCCCGCTCCAGATCGCGATGTCGTAGAGCCGGTCGTTGTTGGAGGCGTACTCGAAGTCGATCAGGAGGATCGAGCCGTCCTCGCCGAGGAGGAAGTTGCCCGGCATCGGATCGTTGAAGCAGGGCACGAGGTCGAGGCCGGAGGCTTCGAGCGCCGCCCGTGCCAGCCGGGTCTGGCGGGTCAGCCAGGCTTGGTCGGGCGGCAGGAGCGCGCCGAGTTCGGCGGCTTGGCGATCATGCTCGTCGATCATGTCGAACACGGTCTTGGTCAGCGGCAGGAGCGGGGCCGCGTGGAAGCGGCGGTAGACGCGCATCGCCTCCGCCCGCAGGGCCGGCTCGGCGAAGTCGCGGTTGGTCGAGGGGCGGCGCCCGTCCACGAACTCGGCGATCTCGATGCCGTGCGCGTCGAGATCGTCGAAGGTGCGGGGGCCGAGGCCGATCACCTCCGCCTGCCGGCTGGCGGCGCGGGCGGCGGCGCGGTCGATGAACATCTCGGTGCCGCGGCCCGGCATCTTGACGAAGTAGGGATGCGGCTCGCCCTCGATCTCGACGCGCCAGTTGACGTTGCTGATCCCGCCGAGCACCGGGCGGTAGCGCGTCGGGCGTCCCTGCCAGCGCGGGACGGCGCGCAGGGCGGCCTCGAAGGCGTGCTCGGCTTCCGTTGCGGCATGGCCCAGAGCGATCATGGTCGTCTCCTCACAAGGCTCTCAGGGTTTCCTCGAAGCCCGGACGGCCGACGCGCATCCGGCAGCGCAGGAAGCGCCACGCGGCGTACTTGCGAAATTCGAGCCCGCGGCGCGGCGAGAGCCGGTCCATGACGAGCGCGCGCAAGGCCCAATGCAGATCGTCGGCGGCGGCATAGGCGCGGGCGCGGTTGAACACGTCCGGCCGGAACGCGCCCTCCGCCATCTCGATGCCGGCCTGCATCGGTGTCTCGAAGGGGCAGGCCTCGTTGAGGAAGGCGCCGAGCTGGTAATGGGGGTCGGTGTCGCAGGCCATGTCGAAATCGACGAGTTGCAGGGCGCCTCCGGGGCCGAACATGAGGTTCGAGGCGTGCGGGTCGGCATGCGCCGGGCGGAGATCGGTGCCGGCAGCCGTCAGCGCCGCCTCGATCGCCTCGGCCCAGTCGAACAGGAACCACGCATCGGGCGGCAGGGCGTCGGCGCCCGGCACGAGCAGGGCGCGAAGGTCACGGATCGCGTCGAACACACTCCAGGGCCGGCCGAAGGGTTCGCCCGCGCCGATCCGGCGGAAGGCCTCGATCACCGTGGCCATGCTGTCCGGTTGCTGAAGCGTGTCGAGGGTGGCCGGGCGCCAGTCCGGGCCGAGGCACCGGAACAGGATCGCGCCCTGCTCCGCCGCGACATGCAGCGGTTCCGGCGCGAGGCCCAGCGCCGCGATCTGTTGGGCCGCGCGGAAGGCGGCGATGGGATCGAGCAGCGCGGCGGCGCAGGGCTCGGAGACCTTGAGGAACAGGCTCGGCGCGACGCCCTGGGCTTGCGCGACGTAGAAGGTCGTGGATTCGACCCCGTGATAGGAGGGCGAGGCGAGGCCCGGCACCGCCACGGCGTAATGCGGCTCCTTTCCGTGCAACGCCGGCAGCGCGGAAAAGGCCTGCGCCAGGGCGGCCTCGGCCAGCCGCTCGGGCGCGTCCTCGGGAACCCCCAGCGCCTTCATCGCCCCTCTCCCGCGGTCTCGATCGCGGCCATACCCTCGACCGCCAGGATCATCAGCATGTCGGCGAGCACCTGCGTGCCGAAGGCCTGGTCCTCCGGGCTCGCGAACTCGGTCGGGTGGTGCATCACGCCGCCGCGGCAGGGCACCGCCAGGACGACGGACGGGCAGACCGCGCTGAGGCTGACGGCGTCGTGGCCGCCGATCGTGTCGAGGTGGCGGGTCGTCGTGCCGTTGGCCGTGCCCGCGCGCTCGGCGAGCCGCACGAGGCCCGGCGCCATCGGGCCGGCGGCGCGCCGGTCGATGGCGCGCACCTCGTGATCCACCTCCGCGCGGGCGGCGGCCAGCTCGATGGCCGCCTTGAGCCGGAGTTCGGCCTCCTCCAGGATCGCGGGCGAGCCGGAGCGCAGCTCGATGAACAGAACCGCCTCGCTCGGGACGGTGTTGGGCGAGTTCGGCCGCACTTCGAGCCGGCCGACGGAGCTGTGCAGGTCGAGGCCGTAATCGGCCGTCATGGCCTTGAGGTCGGCGATCAGGTAGGCGGCGCCGAGAAGCGCGTCGCGCCGCTCGGCCATCGGCGTCGGGCCGGTATGGGCTTGGCGCCCGAGGAAGGCGAGGCGGTACTTGGTGGCGCCCCAGTAGCGGGTGAAGGCGCCAAAGTGCAGGCCCTCGCGCTCGAGGATCGGCCCGCCCTCGATATGCAATTCGATGAAGGCGTCCGGCACCGGCACGGCGTCGCTCCCGGCATAGCCGATCCGCGACAGGGCCTCGCCGACGGTGACGCCGTCGCCGTCGCTGCGGGCCAGCGCCCAGTCGAGACGGGCCGCACCGGTGAAGACGCTGCTGCCGAGCAGGCTCGGCTGGAAGCGGGCGCCCTCCTCGTTGGTCCAGTTGGCGACCGTGACGTTGCAGGCCGGCGCCACGCCCGCCGCTTCGAGCGCTTCGCGCACGGACAGGATGGCTTCGCAGGCAGCGAGCACGCCGAGCGTGCCGTCGAAGCGCCCGCCATTGGGCTGGCTGTCGAGATGCGAGCCGACCATCACCATCGGCGCGCCGGGCCCCGCGAGTTCAAGAACGCCGAACTGGTTGCCGATCGCGTCGACCTTCGGCGTAAAGCCGTGCGCGGAAAACCACGCGGCGAGCCAGTCGCGCGCTTGCCCGTCCTCCGGCGACAGGGTCAGGCGGGTCAGCGCGCCGTCCGGCCCGGCGCCGAAGGCCGAGACCGCCTCCATCATTGCCTGGAGGCGGGCGGGGTCGATCCGCACGGGGCGCAGATCCGTCCTATCGGCCGGCATATCGGGCATGGATCTCATCGATGTCTCGAGGAAGGGCGGCATCAGGCGGCGCCCGCGAGCAGGGCGGCGGCGCCCGGCACGCGGTGGCAGGCGGCGAAGTCGTGCGCGCCGCGCACGGTGAGGAACGGGGGATGCGTCGCGCAGGCCTCGAACGCCTGCGGGCAGCGTGAGCGGAAGGCGCAGCCCTGCGGCAGGTCGATCGGGCTCGGCGGCTCGCCCTCCATCAGGCAATCCTCCGGCCGATAGCGCCGTGCCTCCAGGGCCGGCATCGCAGAGAGCAGGGCGCGGGTGTAGGGATGGCCGGGATCGAAGAACAGGCGCTCGTTGTCGGCGAGTTCCACGACCTCGCCGAGATACATCACCGCGATGCGATTGCAGGCTTTGCGCACCATCGCGAGGTCGTGGCTGATGTAGATGTAGGTCAGCCCGTGCGTGCGCTGGAGTTTCTCGAACAGGGCCAGCAACTTGAACTGCTCGGTCTGGTCGAGGGCGGAGAGCGTCTCGTCCATGAGCAGGATCTGAGGCTCCAGCACCATGGCGCGGGCGACGTTGATCCGTTGGCGCTGCCCGGCCGAGAGCCCGAGCGGCAGGTCGTCGTAGAGCGCGACGGGCAGGCCGACATCGTCCATCACCGCGCGCACCCGTTCGCGGATCTTTCGCGGGTCGCGCCAGCCATGGGTGCGAAGGGGCGCCTCCAGCATGGCGCCGATGCCGGTGCGCGGCGGCAGCGAGTTGAACGGGTCTTGGAGCACCAGTTGCAGCTTGCGGCGGAAGCCGAGGAGTTCGGCCCCCGACAAACCGGCGATGTCGCGGCCCTCGCACAGCACGCTGCCGCCGCTCGGGCGCTCGAGACGGCTCAGCAGCCGCATCAGGGTGGACTTGCCACAACCGGATTCGCCGACGACGGCGAAGCTGTCGCCCTGAGCGATGTCGAAGGTGACGTTGCGGACCGCCCGCAAGGCGCTGGTGCCGGCAAAGCTCCCGCGCCGCTTCACCCGGTAGGTCTGCGACACGTCCCGCAGGCTGATGATCGCCTGGGGCGGCCGCGCGCCGGGGGCCTTCGGCATCGCGGGCAGACTGGGACGCTCGCCCCAGATCACCGGGATCTGCGCGACGAGATCGCGGGTATAGGCGTGGCGTGGCGCAGCGATCAGCGCCTCGGTCGGCTGCTCCTCGACCAGCCTCCCCGCATCGATCACCAGGGTGCGGCTCGCCGCCTCGCGGGCCACGGGGAGCGAGGACGAGACGAACAGGATCGCCGTCTCGAAACGCTCGGTGAGTTCGCGCATCAGGCGGATCACCTGGGCGGCCACCGTCACGTCGAGGGGCTGGGTCACGTTGTCGGCCACCAGCAGGGCCGGGTTCGAGACCATGGCATCGACGATGAGCGCCCGCTGCATCATGCCGCCGGAGAATTGCGAGGGGTAATCGTGGAAGCGCGCGGTGGCCGAGGGGATGCGCACGGCATCGAGCAGGGCGATCACGCGCGCCTGCGCCTCTTTCCGGCTCACCTCCGGCATCACCGCGCGCAGCTTCTCGACGATCTGGCGCCCGACCGGCAGAGTCGGGTCGAGGGCGCCCATCGGGTCGGCGCCGACATAGGCGATGTCGCGGCGCAATCCCCGCATCGCCCGCGGCGGCAGTCCGAGGAGATCCTGTCCGCGGAAGGACACCGTGCCGGAGCGGATGGCGAGCGGAGGGGTGATCCAGTTGACCACGGCGCGCGACAGCACGGTCTTGCCCGCGCCCGAGGCGCCGACCACGCCGACGATCTCGCGGGGGGCGACGTCGAAGCCGATCCCGTCGAGGATGGTCCGCTCACGGCCCGGAAGGGTGAGGGCGACGGAGAGGTCGCGGACGCAGAGCACCGGGTCCATCAGGCGCCCCCGTGGATCGTGTTGCGGGCGCGCTCGAAGGCGGCGCCGATCAGGTTGATGCCGGTGAGCGTGAGGCACAGGAACACGCCGGGCATGGTGGCGATCCACCACGCGTTGAGCAGGTATTTGCGCCCGTCGGCGATGATGGAGCCGAAGGTCGGCGTCGGCGGCTGCACGCCCAGCCCGAGGAAGCCGAGCGTCGATTCGAAGATCATCATCCGCGCCACGTCGAGCACCGAGGTGAAGAGCAGCGGCGGCACCAGCAGCGGTACGAGGAGGGTGAGAATGATGCGCGGATGCGTGGCGCCCGAGACTTGCGCGGCGCGCACGTATTCGCGCCCGCGCTCGGCCATCACCACCGAGCGCATCACGCGGGCATAGACCGGCCAGTTCGACAGGCCGAGGACGAGGATGATCGCGGGGATCGTCGGGCGGTCGGCGCCGAGCACGGCGATGGCCAGGATGATCATCGGGATCGAGAGCTGCGCGTCGGTGATCCGCATGATCACCGTGTCGGTGCGCCCGCCGAAATAGCCCGCGACCGTGCCGAGGGCGCAGCCGATGACCACGGTGACGGCGACGGACGCGACGCCGATCAGCAGTGAATAGCGCAGGCCGACGAGGCAGCGCACCAGCATGTCGCGGCCGATCTGGTCGGTGCCGAGCGGGTGGGCCCAGCTCGCCTTGTCGCCGAGGAACAGCGGCGGCAGCAGGCGGGCGCGGATGTCGCGCATCGCCGGGTCGATGCCGCTCAGTTCAGGGTAGAGGGCGGCGGCGAGCACGAGGAGGACGAGCACGGCGAAGCCGACGCGAAAGCCCCCGGAGCGGGCGGCGCGCCCGAGGATGCGCCGGCCGATGGAGCGCGACGCCGTGACGTCGACGCGCGGCGGCACGAGCGCCAGGGAAGAATCCACGGCATCCATCAGTATTCGAGCCTCGGATCGATGGTGGTCGCCGCGAGATCGACGAGGATGTTGATGAGGACGAAGATCGCGCTGGTGACGATCGCGATGCCCTGGATCAGGGGGAAGTCGCGCTGGAGCACGGCGTTGATGGTGAGCAGCCCGAGGCCGGGATAGTCGAAGATGTACTCGACGATGATCACGCCCCCGAGCAGCGAGGAGAACTGCACACCGAGCAGATTGAGCAGCGGCACCGAGGCGTTACGCAGAGCATGCGCGGCGACGATGCGTGGGCGCGACAGGCCGCGGACATGGCCGACGGCGACGTAAGGTTCGCCCATCTGCGCCGCCACCGCGCTCGACAGCGTCCGGATCAGCACCGGCGACAATTCGACGGCGAGCACCAGGGCCGGCAGCACCGTGTAGGAGAAGCCGCCATAGCCGATCGCCGGCAGCCAGCCGAGCTTCACCGACAGGAGCAGGGCGAGCACGATGCCGAGCCAGAAGTTCGGGATCGAGATGAAGACCGAGGAGACCGCGAAGGCGAGCCGGTCGAAGAACCCGCCGGGGCGCAGGCCCGCGGCGATCCCGAGCAGGGCCGAGAAGACCAGAGCGATGGCGAGGGCCAGGGCGGCGAGCTGCAGGGTCATCGGCAGGGTGTCGAGGATGAGGTCGCCGACGCCGGCCCGCGCGCCGCGGGTCAGGTCGTCGAAGTTCGCGCCGCCCGTCGCCGCGCCATTGGCCGGCCGCACGAAGCTGCGGCCGAGATCGCCCTGGACGACCCCTGCCGCGTAGCGCCCGAATTGCACGATGATCGGATCGCGCAGGCCCATCGTCGTGGCGATCTGCTCCACCAGGGAATCGGGCGCCATTCCGCCCACCATCTGGCGCACGGGGTTGCCCGACATCACCCGCAGCAGGGTGAAGATCAGCAGCGAGACGAGGAAGATGATGACCGCACCCTGCGCGAGGCGCCGGGCGAGGAAGCTGAGAACGAACATCGAGGGCTACAGGTCCGGTGACGGAATCGGCAGGGCGGGGCCCGGCCGCCCGCGAAGGCGGGCCGGGTCACGCGCCGGGCGCGGGCAGTCCGGTCAGGCGGTCTTGCCGGTCAGGCGGTTTTGGAGGCGTCGATCGAGCCGTCCGGGTAGATATAGAGGCCCTTCAGCTCCCGCTGCATCGCGTGGATCATCACCGAGGTGAACAGCGACAGCGCCGGCATCTTGGCGGCCAGCAGCGGCATGGTCTCGTTCTGGAGGATGGCCTTGCGCTCCTCCAGCGTCGGCGCCGACCGCTCACGATCCAAGCTCGCGTCGATCTCAGCATCCGCGATGCCGGTGATGCGGTGAGAGGAGGAGTGGAAGTGGGTGCGCAGCACCAGATCCGGCTCGGGCGAGGCGGTGGACCAGCCGCAATCGACCATGTGGCCCGGCCCGCCGCCAGGGCGGTGGTAGAGCCGCTCGTTCCAGGCCGCCGGCTCCAGCACCGTGAGGCTCACCGGAAAGCCCTGCTCGTTGAGCATCGCGGTGATGACTTCGCCGTACTCCTTGGTCTTCGGGTAGAAGCCGACCGAGGTGATGTATTCGAGCGGCGGCAGCCCCTTGCCCTTGGGGTAACCGGCCTCGGCCAGCAGTGCCTGCGCCTTGGCCGGGTCGTAGGCCGGGTAGTTCTTCAGATCGACGTAGCCGAACTTCACCGGCGAGATGAAGTTGGCGCAGGCGTGGCCCGCCGCGCCGAGGATCTCCAGCAGCATCGCCCGGTCGATCGAGTGGCAGGCGGCCATGCGCACCCGCACGTCGTCGAAGGGCGGCTTGGAACAGCGGAACCAGAGATACTTGTTCTCGACCGAGACGACCTCGTTGATCGCGATCTTCGGGTTGTTCTTCACCGTCTCGACCTGCTCGGGTTCGAGACGCTCGACGATCGAGGCCTGACCGTTCATCAGCGACAGCATCCGCGTGGTCGAATCGCCGGTGAAGGTGAAGTTGATGCCGGGAATGCCGGGCTTGCCGCGGAAATAGCCGTCATGGGCCTTGAGCACGGTGTCGTTGCCGCGCTGCTCGACGAAGCGGAACGGGCCGGTGCCGTTCAGGCGCCGGGTGAGGGCGCCGCCCGGCCCCTCGGCGATGTCCTTGGCCGAGAGGATGGGGAGGAACGAGGCCAGGAAGATGAAGAGGTGGGCGGGGTAGCCGCCCTTCGAGGTATCGACGATCACGGTCTCGTCGTCGGGCGTGGTGATCGTCAGCGTCTCGGTCGGGCCGGGATACCACTGCGCCGGCCGGTCCTTGCCCGAACCGTATTCGAAGGTCGCCTTGACGTCCTCGGGCCCGAACGGCTTGCCGTCGTGGAAGTGCACGCCCTTGCGCAGCTTGATCTGCAGGCGGTGCGGATCGAGGAGTTTGATGTCGGTGGCGAGTTCGTAGACGACCTTGCCGGGGTCATCGAGGGTCATCGGCGTGCGGGTGAGGAAGCCCATCACGAAGCCCTCGATGTTCTTCTGCGAGAGCGTGGTGTGGGCGGTCGGGTCCCAGTTGCCGGTGATGTTCTCGGCCGAGAGGAAGACCAGCGGCTTGCCCGCCTGCGCGAAGGCCGAGGAGATCAGGAAGTCGGGATTGATCTGGGCAAAACCCACAGCAGCGACGCTGCCCTGTAATACTCCCTGCAGAAACCGTCTGCGGTCCATCGTACCGGCCATGCTGAGGCTCCCGCGTTTCCACGCATCCATCAAAGTGGTCAAAAACCACATTGCAGGACCCGTGCCAGAAGCCACAAAACACACAGACCGGTCAGCTTGGCGGGAATAGCTGCCGGGTGGCCGAAGCGTTGAGGGGGCGACTGGCCGCTCACCGCAGGAGCCTGCTCATTTTAACGGCAGATCGCGGGCGAGACGTGCCGGCCAATGCAAACAGCCCGCCGACCGCCCCGCCTGTCACAGGGTGGTCGGCGGGCCGGGCAAGGACCGATGCGTCGGTGTCTCAGAAATCGACGGATGCGGAGACGATGAAGGTGCGCGGCGCGCCGACGGCGAGGAAGCCGCGGGCCGCGGACGCCCAGTACGAGTCGTCGAGCAGGTTCTCGACCACGGCCCGGATCACGACCGGTTTCCCGTTCACGCCCTCGGTCGTGTAGCGCAGGCCGGCATCGAAGCGGGTCCAGTCCGGGACCGACTGGGTGTTGGCTTGGTTGTAGAACATGCTGCTGGTGTAGATCGCCCGTCCCGTCAGGGTCAGGCCTGGCGCCAGCCACGGCGGAAGATCGTACTCGCCATAGAGGTTGAATGCCGTGTCGGGCACGCCGGGGGCGGCCCGGCCGTCGAACTGTCCTCCGGCCGTGCTGACAAGTTTCGCATCGATCAAGGTGACGCCGCCGAGCAGCCGCACGCCGGGGATCGGCTCGCCGAACACGTTGAACTCGATACCGCGGTTGCGCTGAAGGCCGTTGACGGCGAAGCGGTTCGTGGCCGGATCGGTGAAGCCATTCGGCTGCTCGATCTCGAACAGCGAGGTGGTGAGCGCGAAGGTGCCGAAATCGTACTTGGCGCCGATCTCCTTCTGCCGGTTGACAGTGGGGGCGAAGATCTCGCCGGCATTGACCGCCAGGGTTGGCGCGGTCGGCCCGACTTCGAGCGCCTCGATGTAGTTTCCGTAGAACGAGAGGTTCTCGAACGGCCGGATCACCATGGTGATGGCCGGGCTGAACCGTCCCTCCTGATAGCTCGCCGTCACCTGCCCCTGCGTCGGCCCCGGCCGGGTGGCGAAGCTCTGCTGGTCGATCTCTTGGTAGCGCCCGCCGAGCGTCAGCAGGAATCGGTCGTCACCGAAGAACGAGAGGGTGTCGGCCACCGCCACGCTGCGCGCGGAGAGCTGCGCGAAGAGGGGCTGCGAAGCCGAGCGGGGAAGGCCGATCGTGGGAACGGACCCGAAGGCCAGATCGATCGGATTGTAGATGTTGATGGTATAGCTGGGCAGTGCGGGCGGGATGAAGCCGCCGCGGAAATTCTTGTTGTTCGCCTCGACGGCGGCGATGTTTACCTGATGATCGATGAAGCCGGTGCGGAAGCGCGTGCGCAGGCCCACTTCGCCGGTCAGGCCCTGAATTTCCTGGGGCTGGACGGCGAGCGTATTGGTCGCCAGCCCGATCGGGCTCGTCACCCGGTAGGACGAGGTCAGGAAGTCCTCGTTGTAGCGGCTGGCGCCACCGGCGATGTAGACCGTCGTCTCGGGCAGGACGTCGTACTCGGCCCGGCCCGCGATCATGCCGTAGCGGCTGTCGTTGTATTCGAACCGGTTCGCGGTGTTGATCCGGTTGTTCGGCGCGCGCGGAATCGGGATGCCCGGCGCGACGGCGTTGAACAGCGAGGTCGGCGCCGTGACGTTCTGCGTCGAATGGGTCATGTCGAGCGAGGCGCGGAAGCGGTCGCCACGGTAGTCGAGGCCGAGTGCGGCGACACCCACCTCGATTTCGTTCTTGTCGAGCGGCGTGGCGCCGTTGCGGTAGGCGCCGTTGAAGCGCACGCCCCATTCCTTGAACTCGCCGAAACGGCGCCCGAGGTCGGCATGCGTCCAGATCTGCGAATCGCTGATATAGGTCGTGGTCAGCCGCGCGAACGGCTCGTCGTAGGCGCGCTTCGGGATCAGGTTGATCGTGCCGCCAACGCGGCCGGTGCCGCCGCTCAGGAGCGCCGTGGGCCCCAGCAGCACCTCGACGCGCTCCAGTCCCTCCGTGAAGGTGCGGCGCGGGTTGGCGAGGTAGAACAGCCCGTCGAAGGCGGTGTCGAGATTGGTGACCGAGAAGCCGCGGATGAAGTAGGAATCGCGCTCGCTGTAGGGCGGCGCATCGTTACGTACGGATGGGTTGTTCGCCACGACGTCGGAGAGCGAGCGCGCCTGCTGATCCGCGATCAGCTTCTCCGTGTAGCCCGTCACGTTGAAGGGCGTCGTCAGAACGTTGCGGTTACCGAGCATGCCGACACGGGCGCCCGAGCCGACCTGACCGCCGGCATAGGGCACGGGTGGCTGCCCGACCGTCCCGGTGGGCGGCGGCAGGCCGGCAGCCGTGGCACGGCCCCGCCCCTGTCCCTGCCCCTGCACGTGCAACTCGTCGAGCGCCACCGCGCCGGCCGGCTCGGCGCCGAGCTGGACGTAGCGCGGGTTGACCAGGGTGATGGTCGAGGCGCCGGCCGGGCGATAGGTGAGGCCGGTGCCGTCCAGAAGCTTGGTCAGGGCGTCGAGCGGGGCGAACTCGCCCGCGAGCCCCGGTGTCTCGAGCCGCGCCGTCAGCTCGGTCGGGTAGACCAGCTTGACCCCGGCCTGTTCGGTGAAGGCGACGAGGCCGGCCTCCAGCGAACCCTTCGGGATGGCGAGCCGGACGGGATCGCCCCCCACCGGCGCCTCCGCCAGGATCGTGGGGCCGCGCGGGCGCCTCGCCTCGCCGGCCTGCGCAGCCGCCTGCGCCATCACCGCGACCGACACGCCGGCCAGCGCGATCCCCGCCATCCGGCCCTGTGAAAACCTGCCTGCGCGCGACGCCATACCAAAGCCCCATCGATCCGTCGGGAGGGGCGGCACGCCATGCGTCCTCCGCGCCCTCGAAGGTTAAGATCAACGGGAGCGCCATCTCCTGACGTGGGGAGAGCGATTTTTTTCGCCTCTCCTCGTCGCCCCGCTCACAAGGGCGATCCGACCAGCACCAGCAGCGGCGAGAACCGCCGGATGCGGATGCCCATGGTCGTGGCGATCACGTCGAGGGCGTCGTCGGTGTTGCGGGCATCGAACGCGCCGGTCACGCGCCGTTCGCCGAGCCCACGGTCGAGCAGCACGATGCGCCCGCGGCGGTAACGGTTCAGTTCCATGAGGACCGCCGCCAGTGGCTTTCCGGAAAAGATCAGCCGGCCGTCGCGCCATGCCGTGGCGCGCTCCACATCCGCCGCGGCGACATGCAGGGCGTCGCCGCCGAGACGGACTTCCTCCCCGGCCGAGACGACGACGTGCCCGCTCTGCGCCGACACATCGACACGCCCCTCGGCCACGCCCACCGGACTGTCCGCCCCGTCTGCGCGCAGGAAGAAGCGGGTTCCGACCGCGCGCACGCTCAGGCCGCCACCGCGCACAACGAAGGGCCGGCTCCGGTCGGGCACGACATCGAAGCTCGCCTCGCCCCGCAGAAGCGTGATCTCGCGCTCTCCTTGCGTGAACCGCACCGCGATCGCCGTATCCGTGTTGAGATCGACACGGCTGCCGTCGGGCAGCGTGGCGTGCTCGATGGTGCCGACGCCGCTCCAGAGATCCGCGCGCAGCCGGTCGAGGAGACCGACCTGATACGCCAGGGCTGCCCCGATCAGGGCGATGGCGGCAAGGCCAGCCAGCGTCTTCGGAGGCCCCTTGCGGCGGGGATCGGGGAGTTGCCCGAGCCGGCGCCACAGCGCATCCATCTCGGCATAGGCCGCGGCATGGGCCGGATCGGCCCCACGCCAAGTCTCGAAGGCCCTTCGGTCGGCGTCCGTGGCATCGGAGGAGGCGAGCCGCGCGACCCAGGATGCGGCCTCGTGCTCGACCGGATCCTCACCGCCGTCGGCCTCGTCGGCCTCCGTCCCGTCCCTGCCGGCCACGCCAATCCCCCGGGGTCGACCGCGGCCCGAAATGGCGCAGCGCGGGTGTCCTATCCCCTTAGATCAACGAGGTCGCGGCCTCCTGATGCGACTCGTTCAAAAAAAGATCGCCGTTCAAAAAAGATCGAGGCGGCTGCGCCGGCAATGCAGCAGGGCCTTGATGATGTGCTTCTCGACCATGTTGCGCGAGATGCCGAGGCGCTGCGCGATCTCGCCGTTCGCGAGGCCGTCGAGGCGGCTGAGCAGGAACACTTCGCGGCAGCGGGGCGGCAAGGCATCGATCGCCGCGGCGAGGCGCTTCAGCTCCTGCCGGGCGATCGTCTGCCGCTCGGGGAGGGCGTAGCCGTCGGCGATCTCGGCCAGTTCCGTCTCACATTTCGCCGTGAACAGAATCCGCTCCAGCCGGCCGCGGTTGCGCATCCGCAGGGCGACGTTGGTGGCGATGCGGAACAGTAGCGCCGAAGGGTGGTCGATGCTCGTGCGCGAGAGCGCGGCGACCATGCGCAGGTAGGTTTCCTGGCTCGCATCCGCGGCGTCGGCCGGGTTGTCGAGCAGGCGCTGAAGGAAACGCCGGAGCTTCAGCCCTTCGTGACGGTAGAGGGCATCGATCGACACCCCCGCCGCCCCTCCCGCCATGACATCGGTCCCGTCGCCCACAGATGATCCCACATTGATCGATGACTGAGGACCGACCAGAAGGAGACGCATGGATTATGCAAGCCCCAGAATAGCTTATACAACTTCCAATCTAGAGGACGATGCCGGCGCAAGACGTTGTACGGACAGTCGAAATGCTTGCCCCTAAACCAAGACAAGAATTATTATAGCTAAAGACTAAAAGTCATTTTATGGCCTCGTTGCGGATCGGCAACGGATTTTCTCATCACGGCGCAACGCGCGCTTCACGCGTCGCGATCACCCGGCGGGGTCGGGATCGAAGCCCGGTTCGGAGACGGACGGTGATGCGATGACGATCCGGCGCGGCGGGATCGCGGACACAATCAGAGATGGCTTGCTCGGTGCGCTCACGCCGTGACCGGCGGAGGCACGGAAACGACCCGCACGCGATAAATCAACGGACAAATAAAGAATATTTTCGACAGCAACCAACTGTCGCGGCGGAGCAAACACGCAATCACCCTATATCAAGAACAATTCCAATAAATTCATCTTCTCTTGACGCGCGCCTGGAGTTTGCGCAACACGCCCTCAACCTCAAGCGATTCGAGGGAGCCCTCAGTCCAATGAGCAAGTACAACGAAGAGAATTTTTCTTATCCTTACGCTTCGATCGACGACCTTTTCTTTCTCTCGAAACCGCACGCTTCCCCACGCCCTCCGCCGCAACGGTGAGTTCGCGGCGCGCTCTGCCCCCTGCCGAGGATGACGCACGGGCTGCCCGCCAACCGGACCGCCGCGGCGATCCGATGATGCGCCGCACGGCCTAAGGCGGCGCCGCCGGCCGAAGGCCGGATCGGCGCCGGACCGGCGGATCGGGAATCCGGGCGCACGCCCCGCCGCGATGCCGCCAGCCCCCCGAGGCTCGCACCCCAAAGCTCGCACCCCAAGGCTCACACGAGGTTTCGAAGATCATGCCGCCATCGTCTCAAGCCGTGGCCGAGGCTGCCGCCTTCCGCAGCTTCGCCAACGGATATCTGCGCGAGATCGATTCCGGCATCCGCATCCGGCACGCGCTGACGGACGGGCCGCCGGCACCCTGCATCGAGTGGAACCTGCGCAGTCGCCGTCTGGCGATCCGCGCCGAGATCCTCTCCCCGTCACTGTGCGGCGCGCACGCCTTCGGCCGCCTCTGGACCCGCCACCTGCACGAGCCGCGCTGGCGGCCGGTGGCACCGATGCGCGCGCTTCAGGAGCTTCTCGGCGAGGCCTATTCCCGTGTGGATGAGGGGCGGGGCGAGACCGCCCGCGAGCGCGAGTTGGAACTCCTCGGGCGCGTGCTCGACAGCTATCGCGAGACCGCGCGCCTGCTCGACCTCGCGGAGCGAGAAGCGGATACGCAGACCGGCTTCATCGCCGCCGAGCGTGCCCTCGTCTTCGGCCACTGGCTGCACCCGACGCCCAAGAGCCGGCAGGGCCTCACGACCTGGCAGGCCCGTGCCTACGCGCCGGAGGAGGGCGGCTCGTTCCAGCTTGCCGTGTTCGCCGCTGAAGCGAGTCTCGTGCGTCACGATTCGGCGGTGGCCCGCACCGCGCCCGACCTTGCCCTCGACCTGCTCGGCCCCGACGCCAGCCGGCTGGGCTTGCGCGCCGACGAGATCGCCCTGCCGATGCATCCGCTCCAGGCCGAGGCGCTGATGCTGGAGCCGCACGTCGCCGCATGGGTCGAGGCGGGCCGCATCCGGCGGCTCGGCGCCTTCGGCCCCCGCTTCACCGCGACCTCCTCGCTGCGCACCGTCTACGCCGCCGAGAGCCCGTGGATGGCGAAGTTCTCGCTGCCCGTGACCCTCACCAACTCGCTGCGGGTGAACCGGCTCGCCGAACTCAAGGCCGGTGTGGCCATGGCCCGGCTGCTGGCAAAGAGCCGGTTCGCCGCGCGCCATCCCAACTTCCAGATTCTGGCCGACCCCGCCTACCTCACCCTGCACGAGCCCGGCCGCGAGGAGAGCGGCTTCGAGACGGTCTTGCGCGAGAACCCGTTCCGCGACGGGGCGGAGCGGGGCATCGCCACGCTGGCGGCCCTCACCGCCGAGCCGCTGCCCGGCCGCCTCTCGCGGCTGGAGGCCCTTCTGCGGCAGGTCTGCCCGGAGGGTTCGGCCGCACGCGCCCAGGCCGCCCGCACGTGGTTCGCCCGCTATATCGATTGCATGCTGGAACCCGTCGTCGCGCTCTACGACGCGCATGGCATCGCGTTGGAGGCTCACCAGCAGAACGCGCTGCTCGATGTCGCCTCCGGCTGGCCGCGCCGCGGCTTCTACCGCGACAACCAGGGCTTCTACCTCTCGGAATCCGCCCGCCCGCGGTTGCTGCGCGACGCACCCGAGACCGCTTCAATCGCCTCGCTCTATTTCCCGGACGGCGAGATCCGCCGACGGCTGGCCTATTATCTCGTGGTCAACCAGATCTTCTCCGTCATCGCCCGGATGGGCCATGACGGGCTGGCGCGCGAGGAAACGCTCCTCGACGACCTCGCCCGCCGCCTGGAGGCGATGGCACGCCGCATGACCGGCGCCGGCCGCGCCTTCGCCCGCTCGGTGCTCGACGGTCCGACGCTCTGCACCAAGGCCAACCTGCGGGTGCGCCTGTCCGACCGCGACGAACTCGCCTCGGGCGACGGCACCGGCAACTACATCGACATGCCGAACCCGCTCATGCTTCGGGCGGCTCGGGGCGAGGCCGGCCGTGCCCTCGCTTCGTAAGACTATGGAGCAGCCCGAAGCGCGCGTCCTGCGCCAGCTGGCGCAAGCCGTCCTGTTCGAGGGGCTGGCCGAGCGCGAGCCCGCTTACGGCCCTGGTCGGATCGCGTGGCGCCTCGGCGCCCGCTGCTTCCGCGCGGCCGGCACCCTCGGCGCCTTCGGCCGCCCCCGCCTCGATCCCGGCTCGCTCGAGATGGCGGGCGAAGAGGGCGCCTGGGTGCCGGCCGACCTCGCCGCCCTCGTCGACGCCCTTCCCGCCGCCCCCGAGCACCGGGCGCGGCTGCTGGCCGAGCTTCGGCAGACGGTCGAACTCTGCCGCTGGAATTGCCAAAACCTCTCGCTTCCGGAGCGCCGCTTTCTGCCCTTCGCCGCGCTCGATGCGGCGCTCTGGGAGGGCCATCCCTATCACCCGAGCTTCAAGGCGCGCACCGGCTTCAACCTGGAGGATCACCGCCGCTACGGCCCCGAGAGCGCCGCGCCGTTCCGCCTCGAATGGCTGGCTGTCCGCCGAGACACGATCGCCCTCGCGCTGTCGGGCCCAGAGGCCGCGTTCTGGCGGGCCGAACTCGGCGATGCGTGGGACGTTCTGACCCGCCGCCTCGGCGAAACCGGGCACTCCCTCGGCACGCACGCGTTGCTGCCGGTCCACCCCTGGCAGATGCGCCGGCTCGAAGAGGAGGCCTTGCGCCCATGGCTGGCGGACGGCCGCGCGGTTCCGCTCGGCACCGCCGGCCCGCGCTACGTCGCGAGCCAGTCCCTGCGCACGCTGCACAATTGCGACGACCCGTCCGCCGCGAGCGTAAAACTGGCGCTCGGCGTCGTCTCGACCTCGAGCCTGCGCATCCTGGATCCGCATTTCGTGCTGACGGGTCCGGCCCTGTCCGACTGGCTCGCCGGCATCGTCGCCGACGATCCCGCGCTGCGCGGCCGCGTGACGGTCTTACGCGAATACGCCGCCGCGCTCGCCGACCGGGACGGGCCGCTCGCCGGGCACCTCGCCGCGATCTGGCGGGAGAGCCCGCGTCTTGCCCCCGGCGAGGCGGCCTTGCCCTTCAACGCGCTGGCCGTGTGCGAGGCGGATGGCAGCCCCTTCGTCGCGCCCTGGCTCGATCGCTACGGCCGCGACGCCTGGCTCGACCGCCTCGTCGCGGTCGCGGTGCTGCCGGTCTGGCACCTGCTCGCGGCCCACGGCGTCGCCCTGGAGGCGCACGGCCAGAACATGATCCTGGTCCACCGCGACGGCTGGCCGGAACGGGTGATCCTGCGCGACTTCCACGAGAGTGCGGAATACGCCCCCGACTTCGTGACGAACCCGGAGCGCGTGCCGGATTTCGGGGCGATCGACCCCGCCCATGCCGGCCCGGCGGATGACTGCTTCCACGCCATGCGCTCGGCCGCGACGCTGGCCGAACTCGTCACCGACAGCCTGTTCGTCTTCAACCTCAGCGAGATCACCGCCCTTCTCGGGCGTCGGCACGGTCTCGACGAGGCGGAGTTCTGGCGCCGCCTCGGCCGGCAGTTGCGGCACCACGCGGCTGCGCACGGGCTGGAGGCGCGCTTCGCCCGCCTTCAAGTGGAGGCGCCGCGGCTGCGGGTCGAGGCGCTCTTGTCGCGCAAGCTCGGGCTCGGCGAGGCGCGGGGCAGCCTCCACGCGCCCAACACCCTGTTCCACTCCCCCGACACCTCTTCCGGAGACTGCATGATCGAGATCGACGGCCGCACCATCCCGGCGGACGAGATGGAGGCCGCCATCCGGCGCGTTACGGACGCGGCAGCCCTGCGCGGCGGCAGCGGCGAGCGCGTCGCCGCGCGCTTCCGCGACACCGCCCAGAGCCTCGCCTTCATCCTCGCCGCCCGCCGCAGCGGCGCGAGCCTGCTGCCGATCCATCCGGCCCTGCCCGACGAGGGCGCACGCCGGCTCGCCGCGCGCGCCGGCTGCCACCGCCTGTTCCTCGACGGACTGGAGGGCGAGGCCCTGGACGCCGCCCCGCCGGTGCCGGGGGAGGGCGAGCTGCTCCAGATGAGTTCCGGCACCACCGGCGAGCCGAAATGCATCGCCCGCCCCTGGGGCGCGGTGGAGCGCGAGATCGAGAGCTATGTCGGCGCCTTCACCGAGCCGGACGGGATGACACCCGTCATCGCCTGCCCGATCACCCATTCCTACGGGCTGATCTGCGGGCTGTTCGTGGGTCTGCGCCGCGGCCGCGTGCCGGTGATCGTGGACACCACCAACCCGAAGTATCTCCTGCGCCGCCTGCGCGAGATCGAACGGCCGGTGCTCTACACCGCACCCGCCATGCTGCACACGCTGGCCCGGCTGATGCCCGAGGGTGAGACCCTCCACGCGGCGATGGTCTCGGGCACACTCCTGCCGGCGCCGTGGTTTTCCGCCATCCGCGGGCGTGTCACCCACCTGTTCCAGCAATACGGCTGCTCGGAAGCCGGCTGCATCGCGATCAATCCGGATCTGCGCCGCGCCGACGCCATCGGCCGCCCGCTGCCGCACCACCGCGTTCAGGCCGGCACGGGCCCCGAGGCCCCGGCGGAGATCGTGGTCGAGGGGGAGGGCGGGGCGATCCGCACCGCCGATCTCGGCTACCTCCAAGCCGACGGCATGCTGATCTTCGTCGCGCGCAAGGACGACACGATCAACGTCTCGGGCCTCAACGTCTATCCCGGCGAGGTCGAGGATGTGGTGATGGCCATGCCCGGCATCACCGACGCCGTGGCCTTCGCCCGGCCCGATCCGTTCGCGGGCGAACGGGTGACGCTGCTGTTCAGCGCGGACACCCCGGTGCCACCCCGCGCGCTTCAGGATTGGTGCCGCCGCTGGCTCGCCGGCCATCAGGTGCCGGTCGAGGCGGTGCAGGTCGGCGCGATCCCGCGCGAGGCCAACGGCAAGATTTCTCGACGCGCGGTCGCCGCGCAGTACCGGGGCGGCAGCCTGGAGGCGGTGGCGTGAGCAACGAAAGGCTGATCGCCGCCATCGGCACGGTGCTGCGCGAGGAGATGCAGCATCCCCATCTCGATCGCTTCGGGCCGGAGGCCCGGCTGAACGAGGATCTCTACCTCGATTCCGTGCAGTTGCTTCAGCTCATCCTGTCACTGGAGATGACTCACGGCGTGTCGGTGCCCGAAGAGGCGATCAACCGGCAGGACGTCTCCACCGTGGCCGACCTCGCCCGGCTCCTGGCGCCGGGCGCGGAGCCGGCCGCGCCCGAGCCGGAGGCGCCCGCCGAGGGCGTCCACGGCGCGATACCCTACGACCTGAAGATCCACTGCTTCGTCAGTTGCGTCTGCGACGGGCTTAAACGCCGCGGCATCGACCACCGTCCGTTCTACGCCCTGATCTGGGACGCCGAGTTCGCCATCACCGACGGCACGCGGCTCGCCTACCACTCGGACGCGATGGACCACGAGTCGTTCCGCTACTGGTTCGAGCGGCTCTACGGCGTGCCGCTCGTCTCCTGGTACGACCATTCCCGCTCGAAGGAGGAGAACGTCGCGACCCTGCTCGACCTGATGGAGCGGCGCGAGCCCGACACCAGCCTCATGGTGATGCTCGACATGTTCCACCTCCCCGAGCGGGAGAACAAGTTCAACCAGAATCCCTTCCCGCACTACCTGCTGGTGTCGCTCAGCGACGATCCCGACCTCTGGCAGGTGCGCGACCCCGACTTCCGCTGGGAGGGCGTGATCGAGCGTGAGCGGATGCTCAACGCCATCCGCCAACCCAGCGTCGCCGGCGGCTACCGCTTCGATCCCTCGCGCGCGCATCCGCCAACGGACACGGATCTCGCGGCCTTTTTCGAGGCCTGCTTCCGGTTCGACACCAACCCGCTGATCGATGCCGCGCGCGCCATCGTGCTCGCCCATGCCGAGGGGCGGGGTGGGCTGAAGCTGACGGATGTCGGGGAGGCCCTGCGCGAACTGCCGGTCATCACCATCCGCAAATGGGCCTACGAGCACGGCTTCGCCTTCTTCTGGCGGGCCCTGCGCTGGCCCGACCCGGAGTTCCAGCGGATCTGCGACGAGATCGAAGCCCTGGTGAACGGCCTCACCGGCCTGCACTACGCCGTGCTGAAGCTCGCGCGGACGGGGGAA
Organism: Methylobacterium sp. J-043; assembly: GCF_022829505.1. NCBI lineage: Bacteria > Pseudomonadati > Pseudomonadota > Alphaproteobacteria > Hyphomicrobiales > Methylobacteriaceae > Methylobacterium > Methylobacterium sp. J-043. Next base: position 67,767 of record NZ_JAKSYB010000027.1, read on the forward strand.
ACGGGGGAGCTCGCCCCCGTCCTCGCGCGTCTCGACGCGCTCGACGCGCAGGAATTTGCGATCAAGCGGCAGCTCGCCTCGGCCTACGCGGCGTGGCGGCAGACGAGCCCGGATCTCGGACAGGCGCTCCCGTCACGCGAAAGGCTCTCCGCATGAGAATCGCCCTCTGCACCATCAGCTTTCGCCACCATCTCGTGTCGATCGGCGAACTCGCCCGCTTCGCCCGCGGCCATGGCTTCGACGGGATCGAATTGTGGGGCGTGCATGCCCGCAATCTCGGCCCCGGCGACCATGCCGAATGGCTCGCCGCCTACGGCCTGCGGGTGCCGATGCTGAGCGACTACCTGCCGCTCGATGCGCCCCTCGAGACCCTGACCGAGCGGACGGCCGAACTCGCCCGGCTCGCCGGGAGCTGGGGCGCGCCGCGGCTGCGCACCTTCGCCGGCACCAAGGGCAGTGCGGCCGCCTCGGCGGACGAGCGCGCCCATGTCGCCGGGCGCCTGCGGATGGCGGCGGGCCAGCTCGCCGACCAGGGCCTGCGCCTCGTGGTGGAGACGCATCCCGGCACGCTCGCCGACACCACCGCGTCGCTCCTCAACCTACTCGACGCGGTCGATCACCCGAACCTCAGGGTGAATTTCGACACGCTCCACGTCTGGGAGGGCGGCGACGACCCCCTCGCGGCCCATGCCCGGCTTGCCCCGCATATCGACTATTATCACCTCAAGAACGTGCGCAGCCGCGCCGACCTGTCGGTGTTCGAGCCGGCCAACGTCTACGCCGCGGCCGGACGGCGCGAGGGCATGACCGCCCTGTTCGACGGCGCGCTGGATTACGGCAGCTTCCTCAAGACGCTGCCACCGCAGGCGGAAGGCTCGCTCGAATGGTTCGGCGAAGCCTCCTTCTCGGTTCTGCCGACCGACCTTTTCGGCGTGCGGGCGGCCACCGCCGGCCACCGCACCACGAGCCCCCGCCACGCCGCACGCTGAGCGAGCACCGCACAGCCAGGAGACCGATATGCCCGAGAGCCGCGCCGTCGTCAGCACCCCGCATGCCAGCCGCTACCTCCAGCAGCTCTGCAAGCACTGGGCCCACCGGTTCGAGACCGAGTTCAGCCCGACCGATGCCCGGATCGCGCTGCCGCTCGGCGAGACGCGGCTGAGTGCCAGCGCCGAGACCCTGACGGTCGGCCTGACGGCGCCCGACGCGGCGAGCCTGCCCGACCTGCGCGACGTGGTCGTGCGTCACATCGAGCGCTTCGCCTTCCGCGAAACGCTGCGCTTCGACTGGACGTGACGAGAGCATCATCCCGAAAGCTGGTTGCCGGCCTTCGGAAAAAGATGATGCGAAAAACAAAAGCCTAGAGCACCATCTTAGACCCGATATCCAGGACGATGCTCTAGGATCCGACAGGACCAAGACGCGCTTCGCATCGAGGAGCCATCCACAAGACGGCATGGCGGCGTTGCTTCGGCCTAGCACGCCGGAACGATCGATTTCACGGCATCGGCGGCCAGGATCAACGTCGCGGCGTACTTCGAGGCTGCCCAAGCAGCGCCTCGGCATGGGGTTCGTCATCGTTGCCAGAACGGATCGGTCGAACCGGCTCTCGACGCGATCATGCCCTCTTCACACGGAGCGAGGACCGGAATGGATGAGACGAGGACCGGTATGGATGTGACGATACGGGCCATGCGTGAGGCGGACGCGCCGGATCTGTTCGAGATCTACAACCAACCCGCCTTCCGTTTCGGAACGCTGGCTCTCCCCTATGAGTCGCTCGAGGCTGTGAAGAAGTGGGCGGAGCCTCGCTCGCCGCGGGATCTGCACCTCGCCGCACAGGTGGACGACCACGTGGTCGGGGCGGCGGCCCTGCGCCCCTTCTACGGCCGGCGCGCCCACGCGGCGGAGTTCTGGATCGCCGTCCATGAGGATTTCGCCGGGCACGGCATCGGTTCGCGGCTTCTCGCCGCGGTGATCGATACCGCCGACAACTGGATCAATATTTCGCGGATCGAGATGACGGTCTTCACCGACAACACCCGCGCCATCGCCCTCTACGAAAAGTTCGGCTTCACCATCGAAGGGACGCACAAGGCCGCCTCGTTCCGCAACGGCATCTTCGCCGACGTGTATTGCATGGCCCGTTTGCGCCCCTTGATCGGCCCCTGAATCCCGGCGGCAAACCCGGCCCGGATCGCCCGAGCGTTCTCGTTTGAAGACACCCCTGAAACAGCAGGAACATTGCTGATTTCGCGAAGGTTTCGCCCGTCAGACCCCGGCACCGTCCAAGAACATCGGCGCCCGACTGTCGTATCCAGACCGGGAGATCCGAGACCATGCATCGGCGCGATTTTCTGACGACCCTGTTGACGGCGACGGCGGCCCTGGCCGTCACCCGTACCGCCCTGGCGCAACCGGCGCCGGCCGGCGCCATGCCGGCACCCGTCTACCTCGCCATGGCGACGAAGGGCGGTCTATTCCTTGAGAACGCGGCGCGCGACGCCCACGCCAAGACCCGCAATCCGCGCCTCAAGGTCTTCAGCCGGGCCGAGGTGACCGAGCAGGTCAACCTCGCCCGCAAACTCGACCCGTATGTGGGTGCGGGAGCGCCGATGGCGGGTCCGCCCGCCGGTCCGGGCGGCCTCGTCGGCGGCTTGGTCGAGGCGCCGCTGGCGGTCGCGGGGGCGACCGTCGGCGCGGTCGGCGGCGTCTTGGGTGTACCCGGCGAGCGCGGTCCCGGGGGTATGACGACGGACGAGCAGAAGGCTCAGATCCTGTCGCAGCTCTCCGGGATGCAGCCCGGCCCCGAATACGACGCGATGTTCGTCAACGCCTCGCTCCAGGGCCATCAGGAGGCCTACCAGATCCACGGCTCCTACGCGCAATCCGGCGACGACCCGGCCCTGCGCCGCATCGCGGCTGGCGCGCTCCCGCTGATCCAGCAGCACGTCGCTCAGCTCTCGCGGATGCAGGCGACGATGGGCGGCGGACGGGAGGGCTGAGCATCGTCCCGAAAAGGGGGCAACCGGCTTTCGGAAATCGACACGACAGGAACAGGAAGCCCCAGCGGACCGCACTCTCCGAAGACCGGAGCGGTTCAACGCGAGGACGCATCGAACCCTCGTCTCCCGTGTCCGCTGACCTGATGGGGGCTGAGGCAGGCCCAAGAACGCGGCACATCGCTCGAATGCCGAGCTCCGGAGCGATGCGCCTCGAAACCGTCCAGAGGCCATGCCTTCAATGGCACGCGAAATGCCTCTTCCGAGTCTCTTCCGGCAGGCGGAACGAAAGCTTTAGCCTATCGTTCCTGAAACGAGACACTGAAAAGGCGCAATCCATGAACGCCGATGCGATCAAGAGCCGTGATGAAGCCCTGGCTCTGCTTGATGCCGAGTTGATCACGATCCACGACTTCATGACCCTCTGCGACTTGAAGGGGTGGGATCGGTAAAGATCCCAAGACAAGAGCGGTGTCTCCGGCGGTTTGTCGACCCTATTCGCGGCAGCTCGACACCTCCGTGCCGAGCGATGTCGGCTGAGCCCGTTGCAGGGCTCAGCTATCGAGAGCCACGAAAGATCAGCAGGACCTTCATCGCCAGAACGGCTGCCGCGCACGCGGTTGAGCTGGATACAACAGGGCAGACGGATCTTTGCCCTCAGCCGCCAATGCGCGGAGCGTTTCCCAGTACCCTTTCAACCAGCGTCGGGCTTCGAGCACACCGACGACAACTCCCAGTGTTGAAACCGCTACTAACTTCGACAAATTTTAACGCAGAAGATATTCATGTAAAAATCTTCTCCGCCACAGTTGCAGTGCACTCTCTATTATTAAATTGCGTGGGCGAGCCATCCCACTGATGCTCGCCTCAAACGAAGCATGGTCGCGCGACAAACCCATTAGGCCAGCATTCTCAGCAAGCGCTTTACACACCGACTTGAAAGTCGGTGCTTCGGATCATCGTTCCGTGATCGGACCGGCAAACGCGCTCCGACCCTGAACCCTCCCACTCGGACTTCTGCGCTCAGATTGCCGCAGCCGGGTCGCGATCCTCGCCATCACCCGCGGGCGGTTCCGTCCGGTCGCGGCGAGGGCGGCGCTCCAGAACGGCCCGGCCGAGTGCGCGAAGGGGCGCAGTGAGGCGGCGGGCGTCGTCGGCGCGTTCCATGATGGTCTCGCCGCGGCGGATCTCGCGGTCGAGCTTGGCCATGGTACGGGCGAGCGCCGGGTCGTCGTCATCGAGCCAGACCTCGACGGTGCGGGCGAAGGCGATCACGGTGCCCTGAAGTTTGAGCCGGCCGAGCGGCCCCTCCGTGTCGATGCCGGCGGCGGCCAGCATGTAGCGGTGGGAGTTCAGGGCGACCCCGTTGAGCGCCAGCATGGACAGGACATCGCCGCGCAGCGCGAAGGCGATGCGGCGCAGAGCCGGCTTGTAGGGCGTCATCGCATCGAGCCGGCGCATCAGCACGTCGAACAGGCGCTCGCGGGCCGGCTCGTCGGCGAGGTCGGCGGTGTCGACCTCCAGCACCTTGCGGTCGATGATCCGCGACAACCCGCCGAGCACGGCGCCCTTCGAGGGGAACAGGTCGCGCAATTCCGCGAGGCTCAGGTTCGCTTCCCGAGCGATGTCGCCGACCTCGATGTCGTTCCAGGGCTGCTCGCCCGCGAGCCGCATCAGCGCCTCGACGGCCGCCTCGCGCGGGTTGGGCTTGTGCGCCGTCTCGGAGTTCGACGAACCGGATGGCCCGCCGGCTTTAGGATTGCTGCCGGTCTCGGGCTTGCCGCCGGTATTGGGCTCGGGGGCCGTTTCCATGATCCGTGCTCCGCATTCGGTTCACGTCTCATGTAGGGTCGGAGCCGCGCGCTTGAAACCGCTGGGCCTCTCAGCCGGACAATTCGCCCGCCCGCCGCCGCGCCGCCTCGACCGCCTCCCGCATCAGATCGGGCAGCGCCCCCTCGCGCATCAGCACGGCGAGCGCTGCCGCGGTGGTGCCGCCGGGCGAGGTCACGTCCCGGCGCAGTTGCCCGGCCTCGCGGGCCTCGGCGTCGAGCAGGGCACCGGCGCCCGCGACGGTGGCGCGGGCGAGTTGCGCCGACAGCTCCGGCGGCAGGCCCGCCGCCACGCCGGCTTCCGCGAGCGCTTCCGCCAGCAGGAAGACGTAGGCCGGACCGGAGCCCGAGACCGCGGTCACGGCGTCGATCAGCGCTTCGTCGTCGAGCCACGCCACGAGGCCGGAACGGGCGAGCAGCGCCTCCGCGCCCGCCCGCGCCTGAGGCCCGACCTCCGGGCTGCCGACGGCACCGGTCGCGCCCCGCCCGATACTGGCGGGCAGGTTGGGCATGGCGCGCACCACGGCGCGGGCGGTCGGCAGGCGGCGCTTGAGGTCGGCGACGGTCTTGCCGGCCAGGATCGAGACGACGAGGGTGTCCGGGCCGATCCAGCCCCCCAGCGCCGGAGCCGCCGCGTCGAGAACCTGCGGCTTGATTCCGAGCACCAACGCTCCGGCCGGGGCGGCGGCCTCGGGGTTGAGTCGCAAGGCCCGTTCGGCGCAGAGCATCGCGATCTCCGCGGAGGGCTGCGGATCGACCACGGTCACGGCGGCGGGGTCGAGGCCACCCGCGAGCCAGCTTCGCAGCAGCGCCGCCCCCATCTTGCCGGCGCCGGCCAGAACCAGGGGCGTGGGGAAGGCGAGCGGGGCGTGGTCCGGTGTCATCACTCTTGATCTCGCGGCGGCTATGCCTCGCCCTCGGTCTCGAACAGCACCGCGTCGAGGGCCTCGCGGGCGCTCTTGCCGGCCCAGAGCACGAACTGGAAGGCCTGATAGTAGCGCTCGCAGGCGTCGGCGGCGGTCTTCATCATCATCGCACACTGCCCCTGCGTCGGCGCGATGCCGTCGGTGAGCAGCAGCGAGTGGCGGAACATCACCACGCTGTCGGACGACCACAGGTCGAAATGGCCGATCCAGAGCTGCTCGTTCACGAGTGCCACGAGGCGCAGAATCTCGGCCCGGCGCCGCTCCGGCACCTTGAGGTCGAAGGCGGCGGCCACGTGCAGCGACTCGACTTCCTCGATCCAGGTGAAGGCGACGTGATACTCGGCCCAGCGGCCCGAGACGGAGACCGACATCTCGTCGGTCTCGATGCGATCGAAGATCCAGTCGCGCAGCGAGGCGAGGCGCTCGACGACATCGAGCGGGTGCTCCGGCCGGTCGCTGTCTTCGATGAGGCTAAGCTGGGTCATGGCGATCCAAGTTGTCGGCCCGGTCGAGAGGCTCGATCGGGCCGGCGGGCAAAGCAGGGCCGTGACGGGAATCGAGGCAACGCCCGTCGATCTCCGTCCTGCGGAGGGGTTCAATCCAGATTTCGCCGCCCCAGGGTTTGGTTCCACCTTTCCGCCGGGGCGAATCAACTTCGGATCGTTTATAGCCCGCACGCCCCGCGGGCTTCAAAGCGTCGCCCCGGCATCAGCGGTGGGCAACGCGGCTATCCACCGATGCTTCCTGTGCAAAGAAATCCGGATGCGCGCTTTCCCGCGAGGGTGAGTCCGGGCTGCCCGCTCTTCCCAAATCCGGTCGATCCCTTCGGGATGGCGGATTTGGGCTTCGGCGGGATCCCGTCGCGCTGCTGGCGCGATGGGTCCCCTCCTCAGGCGCCGCGCGGGCTTGGCGATCCAATGCCCGCCTGCTTCAAGCGGGGACCGGATCAGACCGCTTCCGTACTGCCGGCGCCCCCCGCCTCGGCGCCGAGCCGGGTCTCCAGCGCGTTCACCCGGGCGGCGAGCGCGTCGTTCTGGCTGCGGAGCGCCGCGACGAGGTCGCGCAGCACGTCCACTTCCTCGCGCGTGGCGACATCCATGTCGCGGATCAGGCGCTCGATCTGGCCCTTGACCATCGTCTCCGCCTCGCGGCGCACCCCTTGGGCCGCTCCGGTGGCGTCGGTGAACAGGCGGGCGACATCGTCGAAAAGGCGGTTCGAGCCTTGCATGGGGATTTCCTCCGGCGCCCGGACCTGTCGAGCACATGCCAACGACATAAGAATCGCAGGCCAGCAGGGCAATCGAGGGGCGCCGACGAAACGCTTGCGGCCGCCGCGGCGTGCGGGGAGCGGAAATCCGCGCCGGATTGTTGCCGCAGGTATCGGGGCCGGCTGCGGAAACCCGCGGTTACAATCTTCGCCAGCGGCCATACTTCCGGGCAGGCAGCGCGCGAGGTTAAGACGGATGCCGTCATGACCACCACCAACCTGCCGACCCCCCACATCCTCGTCGTCGAGGACGACCGCGAGATCAGCGCGCTCGTCGCGCGCTACCTGCGCGCCAACGAGTGCCGCGTGAGTCTGGCGGGCGACGGGCGCGAGATGGACCGGGTACTGGCCGATGCCCGGGTCGACCTCATCGTCCTCGACCTGATGCTGCCGGGCGAGGACGGCCTGAGCCTGTGCCGGCGCCTCAGGGCCGCGTCGCAGGTGCCGATCCTGATGCTCACGGCGAAATCCGAGGAGATCGACCGGATCGTCGGGCTGGAGATCGGCGCCGACGACTATCTCGGCAAACCGTTCAACCCCCGCGAGTTGCTGGCGCGAATCCGGGCGATCCTGCGGCGCAAGGGCGCCGAGCCGCAGGACGGGGACGGCGCGCGCCGCTTCCACTTCTCGGGCTGGACCCTCGATGTCGGCCTCCGGCAGGTCTTGAGCCCGGAGGGCGCGCGCATCGCCGTCACGGGGGCCGAGTTCGACCTGCTCCACGCGCTGTGCCTGCGGCCGGGGCGCGTCCTCTCCCGCGACCAGCTCCTCGACCTGACGCAGGGGCGGGCGGCGGGGCCGTTCGAGCGCAGCATCGACGTCCTGGTCTCCCGGCTTCGCCAGAAGCTCGAACGCGATCCGCGCAACCCCGAGATCATCCGCACGATCCGCTCAGGCGGCTACCTGTTCGCGCCGGAGATCGGCCGCTCATGAGTCCGATGCGAACCACGGCGGAGCCGCCGGCTGCTGCCCCCGCACCGTCGCGAACCCGGCCGTGGCTGCATTGGCCTCGTCCGAAGAAGGCCGCCGGGCAGATCGCGCTCCTCGTCGTCGCGGCCCTGCTCGCCGCGCACGTGCTCGCGGCGGTCATGCTGCTGGCCCTGCGCGAGCCGTGGCGGCCGGACGAGCGGCCCGGCGTCGCCGCGACCCGGCTCTCCACCGTCGCGCGGCTGCTCGATGCCGCCGAGCCGGGCGAGCGCGACGGGATCCTCCGGGCGGCGGCGCGCGGCCTGCCGACCCTGCGCATCGCGCCGTGGGACGGCGCCGCGTCGTCGGCGGGGCAGGGGAGCAGGGACCAAGGGAACACGGGCGAGGGAAGCACGGGGCAGGGGAGCACGGAGGACGGGATCGGCCAGCATCCCCTGATCGAGCGCCTACGCGACGGCTTCGGGCGGGCCCTGCCGGTGACCGACCTCTCCCCCGGTCACGACCGGGGCAAGACCGGCCTTCTTCAGATCGGCATCACGACGCCGGCCGGCGCCCGGCTGCGGGCGGTGCTGCCCGACGACTTCCCGCGCCCGCCGGCGCAGGGGCCGATCATCTTCACCTTCGTCTTCCTCGGAGTCAGCCTCACGCTGCTCTCGTTCTGGGCGACGCGGGCGCTCACCGCGCCGCTTGCCGGCCTTGCCGCGGCGGCGGAAGCCTTCGGCACGGCGGAGGAGCCGCCGCCCCTGCCCAAGCGCGGCCCGGAGGAGGTGCTGGCGCTCGCCCGCGCCCTCGACCGGATGCGCACCCGCCTGCTGCGCCTGCTCGACGACCGCACGCAGATGCTGGCGGCGATCAGCCACGACCTGCGCACGCCGATCACCCGCCTGCGGCTGCGCGCCGAGTTCATCGAGGACGAGCGCGCCCGCGAGATGACCCTGCGCGACCTCGACCAGATGAACGGGCTCGTGGAATCCGCGCTCTCCTATGTCAGGGACGGGCAGGGGGCGCCGGGCGAGGGCCAGACCACGCTGATCGACCTCGCCTCGGTGGTGCAGACGGTCTGCGACGGGTTCAGCGACATCGGCGCGGCGGTGAGCCTGGAACGGACCCGCCACGTCCTCGTGCGCGGCCGACCCGACGACCTCCAACGCGCGATCACCAACCTCGTCGACAACGCCGTGAAGTATGGCGGCAGCGCCCGCCTCGTCATGGGCCCGGCGGGCTCGAGCGACCATCCCGGCGTGGCGGTGGAGGTGATCGACAGCGGCCCCGGCATTCCCGATGCCGAGCGCAGCGCCATGCTCCAGCCCTTCGTACGCGGCGACCGCGCCCGCAACCTCGACTCCGCGAGCGGCTTCGGCCTCGGCCTGTCGATCGTGCTCGCCATCGTCGAGGGCCATGGCGGGCGCCTGACCTTGGAGAACCGCACCGGCGGCGGCTTCTGCGCCCGTATCGACCTACCGCTCGCCGCCGGACGCTCCCGGGAGGCGGGCCCCGCCAAGGCGGCGTGACCTCGCCCGCAAAGACTTCGCCCGCAAAGATGCGGCTCGACGTTGCCCGGCGGGGCTCCGGAAACATCCGGAAACGTTTCCGCCGCCCGGCGGCAAGGCCTCGTTAAGTAAACACGCCCTTCCTGATCGCGTGGGCAATTTGCCCGCAAACCGCGTTGGAAGGGCCCGCCATGACCTCGATCTCGTCCACCACCACGCAAGCGATGCGTCCGCCGCTCCCGCCGCCCGGAGGCGGAGGCCGCTCGCGCATCGACGACCGGATCCAGCAGGGCGTCTCCACCGGCTCGATCAGCGCGACCGATGCCACGGCACTGACCTCCGCCCTCGACTCCATCGACACCAGTCTATCGTCCGATGCGACGGGCTCGACGTCCTCATCGACCGGGTCAGCCCGCGCGTCGCGCCCCGACCCCGCGGCGATGAAGGAGAAGATCGAAGGGCTCATCGCCGATCAGGTCAGCGCCGGCAGCCTCACCAGCGCGCAGGCCGACACCCTGACCTCGCTGTTCGCGAGCGGGGGCAAGGGCGACGCGGCGGGCGGCGGTCCGGGTGGTGTCGGAGGCCCGGGCGGCCCGCCGCCCATGGATGCCGCGTCCGGCAGTTCGGGCAGCCGTTCGAGCAGCGGAACCGCCTCGGACGGCAGCGACGCGAACGCCGCCGCGAGCCGGCTGCTCTCCGACTTCCTCTCCCAGCTCCAGGCGAACCTCGCCAGCGGCTCCGGTTACGGCGCCACCGGCACGTCGAGCGGAAACCGCACGCCAACGAGCCTCGTCATGGATTTCTACGCCTGATCCGGTTTCCGCTTGATCCAAGCGGGGACCTGATCAGCCAGCTCGCACGGCGCTTGAGTAAGGTACCCATCGCGCCCGCGCGATGGGTACCCGGCGAAGTCCATATCCGCTATCCCGACGGGATCGAACGGATTTGGTATGAAGTGGTCTGGTCGCATTGCCCGAGTGGTCGTCACCGCCAGTGCCGGCTGTGGGTGCCTGCTTC
>NZ_JAKSYB010000062.1:0-4512 GCF_022829505.1 Methylobacterium sp. J-043
CGCCGACGAACCTGTCGTCGAGGCTCTCGGCCCGGATAGCGCCCACGGTCGCGTCGAAGGTGACGTGGCCGTTGTCGCCGAACACGATGTCGGCGTCGCTGTCGGTCTGGCCGCCATCGATCGTATCTCCGCCGAGGCCGCGGAGCACGAGGTCCGCGCCGGCTCCGGTGGTGATCGTGTCGGCAGCGCCACCGATCCGGTCGCTGACGATCTCCAGACGGATTCCGCCTGCAAAGCGGATCGTGCCGTTGTCGCCCAGCACGACGTCGGCGCCCGCGCCGGTCGTGATGGTGTCGTTGCCCGAGCCGCCGAGCACGACGTTGTCGCCGTCGCCGACCACGATCCGATCGTTGCCGGCGCCCGTGGCATCGGTCGAGACGAAGACCACGCGCACGCCGGCCTCGAACTCGGCATAGCCGCCGTCGCCGATCACCGCATCGTTGCCGCTGAGCGCCGTCACGACGTCGCTGCCGGCTCCGGCGATGACCACGTTGTCACCGGCCCCGACATCGATCGTGTCGTTGCCGCCGAAGCCGAGGTCGAAGCTCTCGGCCCGCTTCACGCGGCCGCTGGACTCGAAGGTGGCACGACCGTCGTCGCCGAGCACCACATCGTTTCCGCCGAGCGCCGTGATCCGGTCGGCACCGGTGCCGCCGACGACGATGTTGTCGCCGCCGCCGACATCGATGCTGTCGTCGTCACCGAGGCCGAAATCCAGGCTCTCGGCCCGCTTCACACGGCCCTGGCCGTCGAAGGTCACATGGCCGTTGTCGCCGAAGACGATGTCGGCATCGGCATCATTCCCCCCGGCATCGATGGTGTCGGCGCCGAGGCCGCCGAGCACGAGGTCCGCGCCGGCTCCGGTGGTGATCGTGTCGGCAGCACCGCCGTCACGACCGCTCGTCAGTTCGAGGCGGATTCCGCTTGAGAAGGTCACCGCACCATTGTCGCCCAGGACGACATCGGCACCCGAACCCGTGGTGATGGTGTCGGAACCCGCGCCACCGAGGACGATGTTGTTGCCGGAGCCGGCCTCGATGCTGTCGTCGCCGCCGCTGGTCGGATCGATGCTCTGAGCGAACTTGACGCGGCCGAGCTCGTCGAAGGTGACGTGGCCGTTGTCACCGAAGACGATGTCGTCGTCCGCATCGTCCTTGCCGGCATCGATGATGTCGCCGCCGAGGCCACCGATGACGAGGTCGGCGCCGGCGCCAGTCCGGATCGTGTCGCGCGCGCCGCCGGCCGGATCGCTCTTGGCCTCAAGGCGGATTCCGCCTGTGAAGGTCACGAAGCCGTTGTCACCCAGGACGACATCCGCGCCGGCGCCCGTGGTGATCGTGTCGGAGCCCGCGCCGCCGATGACGATGTTGTTGCCGCCGCCGACATCGATGCTGTCGTCGCCGCCGGCGGTCGGATCGGTGGCCTCCGCGCGGATGACGCGACCCAGTTCGTCGAAGGTGATGTGACCGCTGTCGCCGATGACGATGTCGTCGTCGGCATCCAACTTGCCGGTATCGATCGTGTCGCCGCCGAGGCCGCCGATGACGAGATCGGCGCCGGCACCGGTGACGATGGTGTCGCGCGCACCGCCCGACAGGTCGCTTTTGGCCTCGAGGCGGATTCCGCCTGCGAAGATCACGCTGCCGTTGTCGCCCAGCACGATGTCCGCGCCGGCACCCGTGGTGATCGTGTCCGAACCCGCGCCGCCGAGGATCAGGTTGGCGCCTGCGCCCGCCAGAATCTCATCGTCGCCGCCGAGCGTCGGATCGACGGTCTCGGCCAGCGAGACGCGGCCGAGGGCATCGAAGGTGATGTGGCCGTTGTCGCCGAACACGATGTCGGCGTCCGCATCGTCCTTGCCGGCATCGATGGTGTCGCCGCCGAGGCCGCCGATGACGAGGTCCGCCCCCGCACCGGTGACGATGGTGTCGCGACCGCCACCGCCGACGCGCTCGCTGAGAGCCTCGCGCAGGACGCCGTCCACGAAGTCGACGGCGCCGTTGTCGCCGAACACGAGGTCGGCGCCGATGCCGGTGGTGATCGTGTCGCTGCCCGAGCCGCCGAGCACGACGTTGTCGCCGTCGCCCGCGCGGATGATGTCGTCGCCCGCCACGCTCTCGTTCTTGGTCGAGACGCGCACCAGCTTGCCCTGCGCGAAGGTCGCTGCGCCGTCGTCGCCGAGGATGATGTCGAGACCGGCCCCCGTGGTGATGTCGTCGGCCCCGATGCCGCCGAACACCACGTTGTCGCCCTCGCCCGCCACGATGGCGTCGCCACCGCCGAAGGTGGATTCCATCGTCTCGATCGAGACCAGGATTCCGTTCACAAACACGGCGCTGCCGTTGTCGCCGAGGATCACGTCGGCGCCCGAGCCGGTCTGGATCTTGTCGGCCCCGACGCCGCCGATGACGACGCTACCGCCATCGCCGAGGGTGATCTCGTCGCGCGCGCCGGCCGTGGCGGCGGTGGTCGCAGCCTGGAGCACGCGGCCCTGCGCGTCGAAAGTCGCCCCACCGTTGTCGCCGAGCACGGTGCTGCGGCCATTGCCGGCCGAGATGAGGTCGCTGCCCGAGCCGCCGAGGATCACGGCCACGCCGTCGCCGACCGTGATCGTGTCGTCCCCGCCGACGTTGTCGTAGGTCGTCTCGACCACGATCGGCAGGCCGGCGGTGGTGAGCCGGGCATGACCGGCATCGCCGAGGATGACGTTGGTGCCGGTGCCGAGCTTCACGCCGTTGCGGATGCCCGCGGTGATGCTGTCGCCGCCGGCACCGCCGATGACGGTGTTGCGGCCGCTGCCGAGCGCGATCGTATCCTTGTCGCCGACCTCCGGGCTGATGCTGGCGATCTCGACGATGATGCCGGCCTCGAAATCGGCCTGGCCGCTGTCGCCGAGCACGACGTTGTTGCCGTCGCCGATGGTGATCGTGTCGCGGCCCGTGCCGCCGAGCACGACGTTGTTGCCGTCGCCGATGGTGATCGTATCGTCGCCGCCGATCGCGGTGTCGAAGGAGAGCGCGCGCTGGATCCGGCCGAGGGCATCGAAGGTGACGATGCCGTTGTCGCCCAGGATGATGGCGCCCTTGTCGCCGCCCCTGATCGTGTCGCCGCCCATGCCGCCGAGCACGACGTTGTTGCCCGCGCCGAAGGTGATCGTGTCGCTTCCGCCGATGGAGGGCGCCGTCGTGGCGATGCGCGCCAGCACGCTGGTCGTGAACCCGTTCGTCACCGTCACGGTGAAGTCGGCCTCGCCGCTGTCACCGAGGATGACGTGGTTGCCCGCGCCGGTGGTGATGGTGTCGCCACCCGCACCGCCGATGATCTGCGAGGCGCCGTCTTCGGCCGTGATGATGTCGGCACCGCCGACCTCGGGCGTGATCGATTCGATGCGCTGGGCGCGGCCGTTGCGGAACACCGCCTTGCCGCTGTCGCCCAGGATCACGTGGTTGCCCGCGCCGACCTTGATCGTGTCCGCGCCCGCACCGCCGAGGATCGTGGTGTCGCCCTCGGTGGCCTCGATCGTGTCGTTGCCGCCGATCTCGGTCGCCGTCGAGGTCACCGTCTCGATGATGCCCGCGACGAAGGTGGCCGAGCCGCTGTCGCCGAGCACGACCTGCGTGCCCTTGCCCAGCGTGATCCGGTCCGCGCCCGCGCCGCCGATGACCGTGACGTTGCCGTCCCTGGCGGTGACGGTGTCGTCGCCGCCGATGCCCGGATCGATGCTCTCGATCGAGACCAGTGCTCCGGCGCTGAAGCGGGCCTTGCCGCTGTCGCCGAGGATGACGTGGTTGCCCGCGCCGACATCGATGCCGTCCGCGCCGGCACCGCCGATGATGGTGGTGTCACCGTCGGCCGCCGTGATCGTGTCGTTGCCGCCGATCTCGGTCGCGATCGAGGTGATGTCCTGGATCTTGCCGTTCGCGAAGGTGGCCGAACCGCTGTCGCCGAGCACGACCTGCGTGCCCTTACCCAGCGTGATCCGGTCCGCACCCGCGCCGCCGAGCGCCGTGACGTTGCCGTCCTTGGCGGTGATGATGTCGTTGCCGCCGATGCCCGGATCGATGCTCTCGATCGAGACCAGCACGCCTGCGGTGAACACGGCCCGGCCGTGGTCGCCGAGGATGAAGTGGTTGGCCGCGCCGGCATCGATGTAGTCGGCGCATGCTCCGCCGACGATCGTGTGGTCGACGTCGGAGGCTGTGATCCGGTCTCCGCCGCCGATCGCGGTCGCCACCGAGGGGATGGTCGCGAGCCTCCCGTTCGTGAAGGGGGCCGAGCCGCTGTCGGCTGCGGCGACACGATCACCGCGTCCGACGGCGACACCACGATCATCGGCGGCGCAGGCGCCGACTCCATCGATGTCGGCGCGGGCAACCACGGCATCCTCGGTGACAACGGCCGGGCCGTGTTCACCGCAGTAGTGCTGGTATCGATCGAGAGCACCTAGCCGGGCATCGGCGGCACAGACATCATCACCGCCAAGGCAGGCAACGTCACGGCGCGCGGCAGTGC
>NZ_JAKSYB010000037.1:0-103174 GCF_022829505.1 Methylobacterium sp. J-043
GACCCTGCGAGACCAGAACATCCACTTGGCGCAGCTTGGCAACAATCTCTTCAGCCGTATGCTTCTTCCGTCCCATGAAACATCCTCCACATGGCTCGAAGCCATACCTCAGGGAGGACCACTTTTCAGGAGGCAGGCCACGGCTTGCCCCTGCGCCAGATCGCCATGACGAGCGCATCCGTGACGCGTTGCGCCGTCATGCTGGCCTGCATCGACCAGCCCACGACACGGCGGGAGAACAGGTCGATGACGGCAGCGACGTCGAGCCAGCCCTCTGTGGTCCAGATAGACGTGAAGTCTGCGATCCATTTCCGGTTCGGGGCATCAGCCGCGAACCGCCGCTCCAAGAGATCGGGCGAAGCGGCAGCCCGCTCACCCTCGTCCTTCGGCAGCCCCGGCGGTGCCCGCAAGGCGTTCGCGCGCATGATCCGCTCAATGCGGCGCAGCCCGCACGATACGCCCTCGGCCAGCACATCGCGCCTCGCGACAAGCGCTATCATTACGATCGCCACGCACAGCTTCGTGCCCATCTGGCCGACTTCGTCATCGCCTACAACTTTGGCCGTCGCCTGAAGACCCTGCGGGGCCTCACCCCCTATGAAGCCATCTGCAAGGCATGGCCTGCCGACCCAGGCAAATTCAGACCAGCCCCGCTCCACCAGCCGGGACCAGACATCCAACTTCGAAAGGCTGGATGGAATGAACACCAGAGAGATTAGGACATCGGGAGGGCACACTCCACTTCGGCCTGCAATCCGATTACTGCGGCCAGCGCGCTATTGAACGAAACAGGCGCAGGGAGCCAGGCAAGGGCAAATTTCATAAAAATATTTGCAATTACTGAAAAACTTCCGTCGGACTTTTAGTAATAACTGAAATTCCGACGTAATAAAAGTCGTTTTAGCCTCTGCCGGTGTATCACCATCGATACGAGATCGTGCCGAAGACATTCAATGGTTCGCTGTAGCGGCAGCCATTTGCGGTCACGCAGGTGACGTACGCATGATCGAGGATGTTTCGAAGGTTTAACTGAGCGCGCCAACCGTTCAGGGTCGGATCCGCAACGCCGAAATCGTAGGTTCCCACGAGGTCGAACAGAGTTGCGGCACGGGTATCGAAGCTGACCCCGCCCGAGATGTTGGCACTTCCGACATAGCGCACGCCGCCACCGAGCCGCAGCCCGGCGATTCCGAACAGGCCCATGTCATAGGTGCCGAAGACGGCCGCTTGATGGTAGGGGACGAGATCAATTCGTTGGTTCAGGGCCGCCGGATCGGTGGTGCGCACTTGCCGTGCGTCTGTATAGGAATAAGACGCCACCGCCTGAAGCGGTCCATAATTCGCCCGCACTTCCGTCTCGAAGCCTTGTGAGCGCACGCGACCCGTCTGAATACTAAACGCGGGGCTAACGGGATCCGCCACCAGCGCGTTCTGCTGATCGATCTGATAGACGGCGGCACTGACGAGAGCGTTGGCCCCTGGAATATCCCAGCGCAGCCCACCCTCGTACTGCTCGCCCGTCGTTGGCTGGAAGGGGTTACCGTTCCGATCCGTGAGCGCGAAGGTTTGGAAGGATTGACTATAAGAGACGTAGGGCGCCAGCCCATGATCTCCGAGATAGAGCAGCCCAAGTCGCCCACTGAAGGCGCTGTCGGTCTGGGCGAGCTGAGCGGCGGTGCGGTAGGTCAACACTTGCGTGCTGGCAAAATCCTGCCGGCCGCCGAGGAGGAGCACGAAGCGATCGAACTTGATCTGGTCTTGGACGTAGAGACCGACCTGATCGAGTGTGCTCTTCGAGCCGTTGTTGCGTGCGTAGTTGATGACCGGGCTACCAAGCCCGTAGACCGGCGCGTAGACGTTGAGGTTGCTCGCGGTGCCGGAAAAGCGCTCAGAGTTGAGGAAGCTTTGATAGTAATCAATACCTGCCAGCAGGGTATGGCTGGTCTCACCGAAAACGAATTTTGTCTCTAGTGAGGTATCGGAGGCGATACCTGTGGAATTCTCGTTGCGTAAGCTGACACCGCGGGTCGCGACCTGCCGATTGGACAGGAGTGAAGTCGGCAGGATGTAGTCCCAGTCGACGCCGGACTGGTAATAGCGCACGGCGTGACGCAGTCTCACGTTGTCCGAGAAGGCATGGTCGACTTGGTAACCGATCGCCCCGGAGCGGGCATCGAAGCGATCAAAGCTCGGTTCGCCGTAGAATCGATTCACTGCGAATCGTGGGAGGGATCCGTTCGGGAGCAGCACGCCGACCGCCGAGAGTGGCGGCTGGAAACGCGTGTTGATCTCCTGATAATAGCCAAGCAATGTGACGGAGGTGGCGCTCGACGGGCGCCAAGTGATCGCAGGAGCGATGTAACGCTTGTCGTCCGGCGTGAAGGCAAGATAACTGTCACTGTCGCGGAATAGACCGGTCAACCGGTAGGACCACTCCCCGTCGGGCGTGAGCGGACCGGTGAAGTCGCCCGATACCTCCTTCCGGTTATATTGTCCGATGGTGACATTAAGCTCATTGTAGGGCGTCTGGAGCGGGTGTTTGCTCACGGCGTTGACGATGCCGCCCGGTGAGAGCTGGCCGTACAGGATCGAGGCGGCGCCCTTGAGCACTTCGAGGCGCTCCAGCCCGTAGGGCTCCTGTGTTCCGTCGTAGACGCCCGACTGAAGCTTCAATCCGTCGCGCAACAGGCCTTGATTGCCCGTCTCCACGGGGAAGCCGCGGATCGTGAAGCCGTCGGAGGTCCTGGCAAAGCCGCCAACGGCTTGGCTGGCGATGCCCGGCGTGTAGGCGAGCGCCTGAGCGAGCGACGTCGCTCCTTCGTCCTGGATCTGGCGGGCGCCGACGACATTCACCGTCTGGGGTGTCTCGATGATGGGTGTGTCGGTTTTCGTCCCCGAAGCGCTGACCCGCGCCACGTACCCACGCACGGGGCCGTTGGCGCGTTCCCCCGATGCTTCGCCCTCGACGGAGAGCTGGTCCAGAACAACTTCCGCGGCCGCGGCGCCTGGGGCGGCACTCCAGTCCGCCCGGTAGATCGCGACCGTCTCCTCATCCGTGAAGCGGTGGACGAGGCTCGTCCCGGCCAGGATTTGGGCGAGGGCCGCTTCGGGCTCGTAGAAGCCATGAACCCCTTGGGTCCGGGGGGCCTTCAGCGCCTCTGTCGCAGCCACGAGCCTGAGTCCGGTAGCGCTTTCCCAAGCCGGGAGGGCGGCAGAGAGCGCGCCGGCGGATATGTCGAACCAGATCGCTGCTCGTCCCGCATCCACCGGACCAGCCTGCGGAACGCGGACCGTTTTGGCTTCGGCTGCGCCAGTGAGCAACAGGATCGCGAGGGGCCAGGACGCGTACGGGCGGGAGATAGGGCGAGGCTCTTGCCGAGGAATCATGATGCCGGGGCTTCGTGCACGATGGTCTGATGAGGGACCGGCGTGTGGGCGGTCTCTTCATCCAGGACGACGGCTCGCTCCGAATGCCCACCGGACCGATCACATTTTCCTATCATTGCGCGGGGAGCCGGATCTCGACGGGGATCGCCCGAAGTGGAGAATGGGGTGTCCGGCAATCACGGAACGGATCGTCCCGCTCCTGCCTTCCCGATGCGGGCCGAATCCGGGCGGATCAGCGTCAGGAGCGGCAACCGGAGGATCCGGACCGGCAAGGCGACCTCGATGGCATCGAGCATTCTGTCGCTGTCGGCCGTCGAGAAGGTGCCGGTGAGGCGCAGTGCCTCCAGGCTCCGGTCCGTCACCAGGATGCGGCCGCGGCGATAGCGGGTCAGGACCGTCGCAACCTCGCCGAGGGGCTGGCCATCGAAGACCAGATGCCCCTGCCGCCACGCGGTCCGAGCACGCAGATCGATCTGCCGGATCTGGCCGATCTTCTCATCCGCGTAGCTCACCTCCTGGCCGGCGAGGAGGTCGACCGCCTCAGCGTCCTGCTCGGCCATAGCCCGCACCCGGACGACGTTCTCGGTGACGAGGACACTGGTGCGTCCTCCCTCGCGATCGACGTCGAAGGCTGTTCCGAGGGCGCGTGCACTGCCGCCGTCCGCGATCACTTCGAAGGGGCGCGTCTTGTCCGGCTGCACGGCCACGTGGATGCGCCCCGTATACAGTCGCAGTTGCCGCCGGTCGGCCGTGAACGTGATGTCGAAGCTCGTGCCGCTGTCGAGATCGACCTGCGTGCCATCGGAGAGCGCCATCTCCCGCCGCTCGCCGACGGAAGTACGTGCGTCGGCAAGCCAGGAACGGGGCGGCCCGAAGGCGCCGCCCGCGAGGAGCCCGCCGGTGGCGAGGGCGCAGATCAGGAGGACGATCGCGCTTTTGGGCGGGCCGCGCCCGCGCCTGGGCAAAGCGCCACCGAGCAGACGCCAAAGCTCGGCCGCCCGGTCGGCGGCTTGGCGATGAGACGGATCCGCGCTCTTCCAAAGCTCGAAGGCTCGCTCAACCGCTGCACGATCTTCACCCGAATGCAGGCGCACCTGCCATTCGAGGGCCTGCTCCGTGAGCGGATCGAGGATGTCATCGGGTGTGGCTGCGTCGTCCGATGCATGCGAGGTCATGGAGAGGCCGGGACAGAAGCTACGTCACAGGCAGTAGACGACCGCCCCGCGCCTGCGAACACCGTCGATTGCAATGGCTGCAGGCAGCCGGCATCAGCTGGACGACGCGAGCGCTCCAAGACAGCGCCGGAGCGCGGCGAGGATGTCCTTGCCTACCATGGTCGAGGAGATGCCGAGATGCTGCCCGATCCGGGCGTGGCTCCATCCCTCGATACGGTTGAGCAGGAGCGCCTGCCGCCAGCGCGCGGGCATATCGTTCAAAGCTGCCCGCAGCAGCGCATATTCCTGGCGCGCGGCGACGGCACGGTCCGCGAGCGGGGCCTGATCGGCGATGTCCAGTACATCTTCGAGCGGAACCGGAAGCCCGCGCCGTCGATTCCGCCGCGCCGCGTCGATGGCGAGATTGGCGACGATCGCTCGAAGAAAGTAGCGAGGGCTCTCGAACCGCCCGAAGTCATGCCCTCCGTTCCGGCCGGCCGCGAGGAAGCGAACGATCGCATCCTGAACCAGATCGGCAGCCGCGTCACGGTTGCGCAGCCGAGCGAAGGCCAGCGCGTTCAGTTCGCCGTAGTAACGGCGCAGCAGCTGGTCCAGCGATTGATCGGCATTGGACCCAAACGCACGATCTTCGGCCTGCGCGCCAGATGCGGGCATGACGGCGCTCTCCCGACAATCAAGATAGGAGACGAAGCGCAGATCGCCGGTTTGCATTCAACATCAATAACTTAGATCTGTTTTAAACTCCGCTGTCGTTGAGTGCCAGCAAACATCGATTTGACGGCCATGCCGCTGACTCCGTTGCCGAAAGACGCCTGACGTTCCTGAGGCTGTTCTGCTTGCTCGTCGGCTTTTCGAAAGGGGCTGTCACATCCCGGCCACAGACCTGCGGCGGCTGGTGGCCGTCCGGGCGGGTCACGCGTCTTATTCCTCGACCTCGGCTTTCGGCCGGAGCGGATCAAGATGGGCGCCGGGCGTATGAGACGCAGCTTCCGACAGTCGATGGCGTGGCTGCATACGTGGTCCGGTCTCGTGATTGGCTGGCTGATGTATGCCGTCTTCGTCACCGGCACGGCGAGCTACTACAAGGCCGAGATCTCCCACTGGATGCGCCCCGAAATACGGGTGCAGGCGCCAGTCGATCCGGGCTCCGCCGCCGAGCTGGCCATTGCCGCGTTTCGCCTGCACGCACCCGAGGCCAAGCAATGGTTCGTCCGGCTGCCAAACGCCTCGGACAGCACGATCGGCCTGCAATGGCGTGGGAAGGGCGGGACGCGCGAGAGCCTGATTCTCGACTCGACCACCGGCATCCCGGTCCCGGTGCGCGAGACGTTGGGGGGCGAGTTCCTCTACCGTTTCCACTACGAACTGCACATGCCCCCGCTCTGGGGACGCTGGATCGTCGGCAGCGCCACGACGATCCTGATCGTTGCTCTCATCAGCGGCGTCGTCACCCATCGCCGGATCCTGGCGGACTTCTTTACCTTCCGGCCCCGAAAGGGCGGCCGCCGGGCCTGGCTCGATGCGCACAACGTGTTCGGCGTCCTGGCGCTGCCCTATCACCTCGTCATCGCCTATAGCGGACTCGTACTTCTCTCCCTGACCATGATGCCCTGGGGCGTGGTCGCGGCCTATCGCGGGGATGTGCCGCGCTTCGCTGTCGATCTCGGCCTCACGGCGATGCAGGCACGGCCTGCCACGGATCGCCCAGCCGAACTCGCTCCGATCGCTCCAATGATCGCGGCTGCCCGTCAGCGTTCGAGTTCGAAGCCTGAGCATCTCGTCATCGATAAGCCGCGGGACGCCAACGCCACGGTCACGATCCTGATGGAACAACCGCGTGGGCTGGCGCATCGCCATCCGCAGATCGCCTTCGATGGCGTGAGCGGAGCCGTGCTCGCGGAGTCGGCGCATCCGCAGCCTGCTGCACAGACCTATTTCGTATTGAACGGGCTGCATACCGCAGATTTCGCAGCCCCCCTCCTGCGAAGTCTCTATGCCTTGTGCGGATTCATGGGAGCGGCCATGATCGCGTCGGGTTTGATCCTCTGGACGAACGCGCGTGCACCGTCGCGAGATCGGGGTCCATCCAGAACCGTACAGATCGTCCGCCATCTCAACATCGGCGTCATCGTCGGCCTTCCGTTCGCGATTGCGGCCTTCTTCGTCGCCAATCGTCTGCTCCCGCTCGACCTCGCCGATCGCGCGACTTCGGAGGTACGGATTTTCTTCGGCGCCTGGATCCTGCTCTTACTTCTGTCCGTCGTTCTCCAGCGCGGACCTGCTTGGCGCACTGCGATCTATGTGACGGGTCTGCTCTACCTGATGATCCCAGTCGTCGACTTCTTTGCTGTCAGCAGAACGGAACACATAATTTATGGATTCGGCGGCCCGATGGCCGCGATCGGATTAGCGTGTTTTTGCGTTGGCTACAAAGTACGGAGAAATTGACCGTGCGCATGTGCGTTCTTGTGTAGCCTTGTGCGACGAGCAGGAGACGGGTCAAAGCCTCGCGAAAATCGATTCTGCGAGAGATGTCTGACCTCGCTTCATTACCAACTCCTCCGGTCCTAGCTGATCCTCTCAATCGGCCAGGGCCAAAGCCAGCCGGTCAGATCAGCCTCATAGAACAGGCAAGACAGCACCCTCGCGAAACAGCCAAGCTTGCTCAGATAAATCAATCCACCTTCGACCCATCAGACTTTTTCTGATTCTCAATTTTTCGCAGAACCCTTTCGACACTTGCGACGTTTCGAGCCGTCTCAAGCCTCGGAGGTTACGCCATGAAGACGATTGCGATGGGTCTTGCTGCTCTGCTGATGAGCACGTCGGTCTACGCTCAAAGCGCCGCGACCGGTGGGTCCGAGCGCGGCGGGATGCGGGCCGGTGCCGAGCAATCCGGTGGGCCGTCCGGCGGACAAACCGGGATGTCGGGCAGCGAGCGCGGCGGCATGGGCGCCAAGGGCAGCGAGGCGCGCGGGGGTGGAAACGCCATGGGCGGTGAGCGCAGCGCCGCCCGGGGCGATCGGGACGGGGGCGAGGCCGGCCGGGGCGGAGCGGATCGCGGCGACATGGCGCGCGGCGAGCGTGGTTCGGAGCGCGGCGCGAGCGACCGAACCGGCCGCGACAGAGCCGAGCGGAGCGACACCGTCCGCAGCAACGTGCGCGCCGAGCGGAGCGACCGGATCCAGGGTCGCACGCACGACCGCACCCATGTCAGCAGCCGCACCGATGTGCGCTCCACCACCGTCGATGGCGGTTATCGCCGCGAGGGCCGCTACGTGTTCATCGGCGGCCGGCGGATCGTGTACGGCTCGCCCGAGTATCGCCGCCTGATCGTCACCGAGCGCCGCAGCACCGGCCCGCGCCGCTATGTCGTCATCCGCGGTCAGCGCGTGATCTACGGCTCGCCGGAGTATCGCCGCCTCGTCAGCGTCGGCGAGACGCGCCGCTTTGTCACGATCCGCGGCCAGCGCGTCGTGTACGGCTCGCCCGAGTACCGCCGCCTCTCCACCACCGTCTCGACCACCGAGCGGCGCGGCGGCACGGTCAATGCAGGCTTCCGCGAGCGCAACGAGGTCCGTGGGTCGGAAACCCGCACCGATCTGCGCAGCCGCAGCAGCGAGACCCGCGGAGCCGAGCGCAACGAGATGCGCAACTCCGAGCAGGCCCGCGGGGCTGAGCGCGGCGGCCGCTCGATGGAGCAGGGCCGCGGCGGCGAGGGCACGCGCAATGTCGGCATGCGCGGCGAGGGGAACGAGCGCGGCGGCGCCCGCAACGCCTCCGAGCAGGGCGGCGGCATGGGCAACACGGGCGGCAACCGCGGCAGCGAGCAGCGCGGCGGGATGCAGTCCGGTTCGCGCGGCGGCACCGAGGGCGGCGCCGGCATGAGCGGCCGCTGATCGGCTCCCGCCAGCGCGGGTTTCCAGAGGGATCATCCCTTTGGCGGGATGCCGGGGCAGAGCCTCGGCATTCCTCTGAGGTGACCCGTCTTACGGCTGCCGCAGGAAGTCGATCAACGCTGCGTTGACCGCCTCCGGCGCGTCATGCTGCACCCAATGGGTCGCTCGCGGAAAACGCTGCAGGCGGCCTCGCTCGCACAGGTGCAGGCTCGCCTCGGCGAGGCCGGTCTGGAGCGCCTGATCGCGCTCGCCCCACAGGATCAGGGTCGGCGCCGTGACCTTCGGCGGGTGCCGCTCGCGGGGCAGTTGAGCGAGCGCCCGATACCAGTTCAGCATCGCGGTGATCGCGCCGGGGCGCAGCCATTCGCGCGCGTAGACGTCGAGGTCGGCCTCGGGGAAAGTGCCGGGCTCGCTCGACCGGCGCATCAGCGCCCGCAGGAGGCGCCCCTCCCGCGCCGTCAGCAGTCGCTCGGGCAGCAGGGGAAGCTGGAAGAAGCCGGCATAGGCGCTGCGCAGGGCCTGCCCCGGATGGCGCCGGAGATAGGGGCCGAACACGCCCGGATGGAAGGCGTTCAGCGCAGCGAGCCGCTCGACCCGCGCGGGGTGGAAGCTCGCGACCCAGAACGCGACGAGCCCGCCCCAATCGTGCCCGACGAGGTTGAACCGCGCGAGCCCGCAGGCATCGGCGAGCGCGATCACGTCCTCGGCGAGCCGGTCGAGGTGGTAGGCGGCAATGCCCCTGGGCCGGTCGCTGAGGCCGTAGCCGCGCTGATCGGGGATGAGGAGGCGCAGGCCGCTTCCCGCGAGCGGTTCGATCTGGTGCCGCCAGCCGAACCAGAATTCGGGAAAGCCGTGCAGCAGGATCGTCGGCGCGCCGTTCGCCGGCCCCGCCTCGGCGACGTGCAGGCGCAGACCGCGGAGGTCGATGTGGCGATGGCTGACGGCCGGATCGGGCATGGGTTCGGGGATCCTCGCGCGATGTCGGGACAGAGATCCCGTGCGGATGCCGGCACTCTGGCCAACCCGGCAGAGGCGGCGCGGTTCGGGCGCGGCGCCAACCGGGGCGGAAGCCGCTATAGGGAGAGCATCGTCCCGAAAGGTGGCCTCCGGCTTTCGGAAAGAGGCGATGCAAAAACAAGGAGCGAGAGCATCGTCCTGGTTCCGATATCCAGGTCGATGCTCTTGCGTCCGATCACGGGAGACGCCCTTCCCCGATGCCGTTGCTCCGCTGCCTTCTCGCGCTCGCCCTCCTGTTGCCGGCCCTGTTGTGGTCCTGCCTCGCGGCGGCCCGGCCTTTCACCGACGCCGCCGGGCGCCGGGTCGAGGTGCCGGATCGAGCGCTCCGGGTGCTCGCCGCCGGCCCGCCCGCGGCGGTGCTGCTCTCCACCCTGGCGCCCGACCGGATGATCGGCTGGCCGCGGGCGCCGAGCCCGGAGGAGCGCGAATTCCTTAGCCCCGCGCTGCGCGACCTGCCCGCCACCGGACGGCTGACGGGGCGGGGCGGCAGCGCCAATGTCGAGACGGTGCTGTCGCTCAAGCCCGACCTCATCGTCGATGTCGGTAGCACGGCGGCGACCTACGCCTCCCTGGCCGACCGGGTGCAGGCGCAGACCGGCATTCCCTACGTGCTGCTCGATGGGAGCTTCAAGGCGACGCCCGAGACCTACCGCACCCTCGGGGCCTTGATCGGCGCACCGGAAGAAGGCGAAACGCTCGCCGGCGAGTCCGAAAAAATCCTGAAGGGGGTGGCCGCAGCGGTGGCCGCGGTGCCGGAAGACAAGCGCCCGCGGGTCTATTACGGCCGCGGCCCACGCGGGCTGGAGACGGGCCTGTCCGGCTCGATCAACACCGAGATCATCGAGGCGGCGGGCGGGCGCAACGTGGCCGGCGCCGGGGCGGGCGGGCTTGCGGCGGTCTCGCCCGAGCAGGTGCTGGTCTGGAATCCGGACGTGATCATCGCCCTCGATCCCGATTTCCCGAAGCTCGCCGCCGCCGATCCGCTCTGGAACGGGTTGAAGGCGGTGCGCGAGGGCCGCGTCCACGCGGTGCCGACGCTGCCCTTCGGCTGGGTCGATGCCCCGCCGGGGGTCAACCGCCTGATCGGCCTGCGCTGGCTCGCCGGCCTGTTCTTCCCCGAGCAGTTCCCGCAGACGCTCGGCGACGCCGTGCGCGACTTCTACAAGCGCTTCTACCGGGTCGAGCTCACGCCCGAGCAGCTCGACCGCCTCCTGCGCGACGCCGCCGGACCGGGGCCGACCCGGTGAGCGAGGCCGCGAGCCCCGCCGCATCGACACCATCCGCACGGCGGCGATTCCTCCCGCTGGCGGCCCTGGCGCCGCTCGCGCTGATCCTCCTCGTGCTCGTCTCCCTCGGCATCGGCCGCTACCCCGTGCCGCTCGCCGACGTTTTCGGGGTGCTCGTCGCCAAGCTCTTCGGCCAGGCAACCTCCCTCGATCCCGCTGCGCAGACCGTGGTGCTGAACGTGCGCCTGCCGCGGGTGTTCGGGGCGCTCGTGGTCGGGGCCGGGCTCGCGGCGGCGGGGGCGACCTATCAGGGGCTGTTCCGCAATCCCCTCGTCTCGCCGGACATCCTCGGGGTTTCGGCCGGGGCGAGCCTCGGCGCGGTGCTTGGCATCGTGTTGGCCCTGCCGGTGGCGGCGATCCAGGGGCTCGCCTTCGCCGGAGGGCTCGCCGCGGTCGGCGCCGTCTACGCCGTCGGGCTGGCGGTGCGCCGCCACGACCCGGTGCTCACCCTCGTGCTCGCGGGCGTCGCCGTGGGTGCCCTGCTCGGGGCCGGGATCTCGCTGCTCAAGGTGCTCGCCGACCCCTACAACCAACTGCCCGCCATCACCTTCTGGCTCCTCGGCAGTCTCGCCTCGGTCACCTCCGGCGACATCGCCGCAATCCTGCCGGCGATGACCCTCGGCCTCGCGCCCCTGGTGCTGCTGCGCTGGCGCGTGAACCTGATGAGCCTCGGCGACGAGGAGGCCCGCGCCCTCGGGCTGGAGACACGCCGGCTGCGCCCGCTCCTGGTGGCGGGCGCGACGCTGGTGACCGCCGCCGCGGTCTCGGTGACGGGGGTGATCGGCTGGATCGGGCTGATCGTGCCACATGTCGCCCGCCTGCTGGTCGGGCCGGATTTCCGCCGCCTGCTGCCGGCCTCGATGCTGCTCGGGGCGGGCTACCTCACCGCGGTCGATCTCCTGGCCCGCACGGTGGCGACCATCGAAGTGCCGCTCGGCATCCTCACGGC
Organism: Methylobacterium sp. J-043; assembly: GCF_022829505.1. Taxonomy (NCBI): domain Bacteria; kingdom Pseudomonadati; phylum Pseudomonadota; class Alphaproteobacteria; order Hyphomicrobiales; family Methylobacteriaceae; genus Methylobacterium; species Methylobacterium sp. J-043. Next base: position 11,714 of record NZ_JAKSYB010000037.1, read on the forward strand.
GCTCGTCGGGGCGCCGTTCTTCCTCTGGCTGCTGGCCGCGGGAAAGCGGGGCTGGGCATGATCCTGGAGATCCGCGACCTCGCCTTCGGCTACGGCGCCCGCGCGGTCGGCTCCGGCGTCAGCCTGACGCTTCGGGACAGCGAGGCGCTCTGCCTGCTCGGGCCGAACGGCGGCGGCAAGACCACGCTGTTCAAGACGATGCTCGGGCTGCTGCGCCCGCTCGCCGGCCGCGTGCTGCTCGACGGCATCGACCTCGCCACCCTGCCGCGTCGCGAAATCGCGAAGAAAATCGCCTACGTGCCGCAGGCGCACGCCGCCTTCTTCCCCTTCACCGTCCGCGAGGTGGTGCTGATGGGCCGCGCGAGCCGGCTTCCCGCCTTCGCCAGCCCCGGCCCGGCCGACCACGCGGCAGCCGAGCGGGCGCTTCTCACCCTCGGCATCGGCCACTTGGGCGAGCGGATCTACACCGAGATCAGCGGCGGGGAGCGTCAGCTCGCGCTGATCGCCCGGGCGCTCGCCAGCGAGCCGCAGCTCCTGGTGATGGACGAGCCGACGGCCAGCCTCGATTTCGGCAACCAGGCACGGGTGCTGGCCCAGGTGCGGCGCCTGTCGCGGAGCGGCATCGCCGTGGTGCTCTCGACGCATGACCCCGGCCACGCCTTCCTCTGCGCCGACCGGGTCGCGCTGCTGCATGGCGGGCGCCTCGTCGCGCTGGGCCCGCCTTCGGAGACGGTGACGCCGGAGCATCTCCGCCTGCTCTACGGGGTCGAGGTCGCGGTGGTGCCGCTGCCGGGGCAGGGGCAGGGGCAGACGGTGTGCACGCCGCTGATCGGGTGAGAGGTTTTTTACGCGCATTCCCTCTCCCCGCACGCGGGGAGAGGGGTTTCCAGCGGATTGCTCGGAGGCCGGCTCAGATCCCCGCGTACCAGGAAAACCCCATCTCCGAGACCATGCTGCCCCGGCCCTGGCCGAGGCCGTCCACCCGGTCGGTGGCCTCGATGCTGGCGAGGTATTTCAGCGACTTGTAGCCGAGCTGGCGCTCGACCCGCAGGCGGACCGGCGCGCCGTGGGCCACGGGCAGGTCGCCGCCGTTCATGCCGTAGGCCAGGATCGTCTGCGGGTGCAGGGCGTCGAACAGGTCGTAGGTATCCCACCAGCCGTCCACGCTGCGGATCACGATGAAGCGCGCCTCGCGCTTCAGCCCGACGCTCGCCAGAACATGCGCGAGCGGCACCCCGGTCCAGCCGCCGATGGCCGACCAGCCTTGCTCGCAACTATGCAGCGTCACCTGCGTGCGGGCCGGCATCGCCCTCAGTTCGGCCAGCGTGAAGGCGGCGGGCCGCTCCACGAGGCCGCTCACCGGCAGGCGCCAGTCGGAGAACCCGATCGCCTTCGAACGGCGGTAATCGGGGTTGTCCGGATCGGTGGTGTTGATGGTGGGAAACACCGCCGAGATCGCCTCCGGCCCGAACTCCCGCACCAGCGGCTGGTCGCGCAGGAGGAAGCGCTGGGTGGCGAGCGTCAGGGTGTCGCTCAAGCCGTAGAGGCCCGGCCGGCGCGGGCCGTTCTCGATCAGCTCGCAGCCGCCGAGGAAGCCACCGAGCCCGAGCACCGAGGAGCCGAGCATCAGCCGGCGGCGGGTCAGATCGCTCATCGCGGGTCCTCCTCTGGCGTCAACTCGGATTTCGGCCGGGCGGAGCGCCCGGTGATCATGCCCCGCATCAGGTCGAGCGGCCCGTTGGCGAGCACCTGCCAGACGTGGATGAGGAGGAAGCCGACGAGCCCGGCCGCCGACAGGAAGTGGATCGTGCGCGCCGATTGCCGGCCGCCGAACAGGGTGAACAGCTCGGGGTAGGCCGCCGTGACGCCGGGTGACATGGTCAGCCCCGAGAGCAGCATCACCGGCGCCAGCACGAGGATGACGGCGAGATAGGCGAGCTTTTGCAGCACGTTGTAGCGGCCGGCTCCCGCGCCCCCCGAGCCGGTGAGCCGCAGATGCGCGCGGATGTCGGCGGCGATGTGCCGGGGGTGGAGCTGGTCGCGGTCGGGGGTCAGACGGCGCAGGAGGCGCCCGCTCGCCAGGGCGAGGAGCCCATAGAGCGCACCGTTGAGCACGAAGATCCAGGCGGCGAGGAAGTGGAGGTTGCGGCCCCAGCCGGTCTGTTCGAGGTTCACCGGCAGCGGCAGGACGATCCAGGCCGGGGCATCGTTGGCGCCGGTCTCGCCCCAGAACAGCCGGGGCAGGGCGAGCAGGATGGCAAAGCCGCTGACGAGGAGCGCCAGGAAGGCGCCGGTGTTCACCCAATGGGTCAGGCGCACCCAGAGCGGGTGGCGCGGGACGGCCTTTTCCGCACGGGCCGTCGTCGCGTTCGTCATGGCCTGTCCGCCCGGCGCAGCACGTCGAGGCGGTAGGCATCTTTGCGCGCGCCGGGCAGCACCCGACAGAACGGCGCCATGCCGGTGATGAAGCCCTCCGCCGCCGCGTCGCCGGAGAGAGGGTAATCGGTCTCGCCGAGCCAGTGCACGAGGACGCAGTCGCCCCCCGGCTCCAGGCTCGCCTCCACCCGCGCGACGAGGCGGGTGAGATCCTCCGGGCTGAGGAAGTAGAGCATTTCGCCGAACACGATGAGGTCGAACCGGCCCTCCGGCCAGACCTCGGGCACCGCGCCGCGGACGAAGCCGACCTGCGGGTATTCCGCGCAACGCGCCTGCGCGGCGTCGAGCGCCGCCTGCACGACGTCGAGGGCGGTCAGGGTTCCGCAGCGGGGGGCGAGTGCCCGGGTGAAGACGCCGATGGAACAGCCGACCTCCAGGGCCCGGTCGTAGTGCGCCCGCGGCAGGGCCTGGAGCGTCGCGGCGTATTTCTCCGCCTCGTAGGCGCTGGAGGTGAAGCCCCAGGGATCGGGATCGGAGGCGTAGATCTCCGAGAAGTAGCGCTCCGGCAGCGTCTCCGTCCGTCGGCCGCTCATCCCACGCTCTCCGCCACGCTCTCCACGGCGCGGGGAGCGGCCTCGTCGGGCCACAGGGCGTGAAGCGGCTCGTTGGCCGCCAGCGCGTGGGCGGCCATGCCGGTCAGGGCGAAATCCGGAGCCGGCTGGCGCAGATAGGTCGCAAGGTCGCGCATCAGGCGCTCCAGGGGGTGGCTCTCGAGGAAACCTGCCAGCCCGATGGAGCGCTGGGCCAGGGTGATCACGTCGAGGCCCGCCTGCTCGACGGCGGCGCGGGCGAGGTTGACGTAGGCGATGACCCGTTCCGGCTGGCCGGCTTCCGCCACGGCGAGGCGGGCGGCGCGGGCGACGAGCAGGCGGCTCGTCTCCGCCGCGACCATGGCCTGCCCGAACCGGGCCTGCTGGTGCGGGTCCCCCGCCCGGCCGGTGGTGGACAGATGCGACCGGTGCGTCTCCAACACCGCCTCGATCCCGCCGAGCTGGACCGCGAGGAAGCGCCACGCCCCGGCAAAGAAGAAGGGCTGGCGCCAATAGTCGTCCGGCGCGCCGATCACCTCGCCGTCGCGCAGGCCGAGCCCGGAGAAATCGACGGTCCCGGTCGCCGTCGTGCGCATACCGTGGACGCGCCAATCCGACAGGTCGGCCCGTTCGCCGGGTTCGAGGCGCAGCACCAGCATCAGCCGGCGCCCGTCGGCGATCCGCGCCGTCACGAGCGGGCGGGTGACGAAGCCCGCCCCCGAGGCGTAGGTCTTCACGCCGTCGAGGCCGTCCGCCCCGTCGAGGACAAGGCCGCCCTCCGCCGGTTCGGTGTTCCAGACGCCGAAGAGCTGCCCCTCCGCCGCGTCGCGGGCAAGCCGCTCGGCTACGGGAGCGTCGGCGTAGCGCAGCACCAGGGCCAGCGCGTTGACGTGGCCCTCGTAGAGCCGCCCGACCGCGAGGTCGTCGCGGCCGATCTCCGTCAGCAGGGCCCGCAGCGCGTCCACACGGGCGGGCTCGCACAATCCGGCGCCGCCCAGCGCCGCGGGCAGGGGCGCGGCGAGATGCCCGGCCCGACGCAGCCGGGCGATGGCCTGCGCCGGAAAGCCGCCCTGCGCATCAGCAGCCGCGTCGCACGCCCCGGCTCGGGGTGCTGCGGGAGGCCGCGCGAGGGAAAGGAGCGAATGGGGCGACACGAGCGGCTCGGGGTTTGATGACGAGGCAACCTTCCCGAACGGCTCCGGTATCCCTGCGCGGGAGCATATCCCTGCTCGGAAGCACCGGCCCGCGAGCGGGCTGCCGGCTTCGCGAAAAGCCGATGCAGGAACAAGACGTAGAGCGGGGGAGCGGGTCTTCCCATGCGGCGCAGTGGCGGGGTTGGATTATCCCCGGCGCTATCAGGGGTGGAACCGCGGGGCGCCTCACGGGCGTTCCCGTCTTCGGACAGGCCGCGGACGCGGCCGGGACGGCATCCGGAGGAGCGCGATGGCGGACGACACCGAGCGGCTCGGCCTTCTCATGGGCGTGTTCGAACTGGCGCTCGGCCGCCTGTTCGAGGCGAGCCCCGGAGGAGGGCAGGCGCGCGCCCTGTTCATCGAGGACGTGCGGCGGCTCCTCTCCGACACCCGTGAGGTTCAATCGGACTCCCCGGCGGTGCAGACCTACGAAGCGCTGCTGCGGCGGCTCGGAGCCACCCGGCCCGGCGATGCCGACGGACTCGGCGTGATCCCCACTCCGGAGCAGGGCGCACCGCCGGTCGGATCGGGCGTGTAAAGAGGGGGAAGACCGTGAGCGAGACCGAACACGAGACCGATCCGGCGCACGAACCGAAGCTCGCCGGCATCCTGACCTTCCCGCCGGAGGTCGTGGCGGCGCTGGACGAGCATTGCGCGGTCGAGCGCCTGCCGCGGGACCGGGCGATCTGCGAGATCGTCGCCGAGTATCTGCGCTTCAAGGGCTACCTGCGCACCCGGCCCGCACACGCGCATCGCACGCCCCCGGCCGAGACGCCGGAGGGTCTCTGACGATGGCGACCTCGTTCAAGGGCCTCTTCCTTTGCCCGCCGAAGCAGCCGCGCCCGAGTCACGTCCGGGTGCAAGACGCGGAGGGTGGCGAGACCACCCTGCCGCTGGAAGAATACGAGGCCCGCGCCGGCCAGCCGCCGTGGCAGAGCTTGCCCTGGCAGGGCGAAGCCGGGCCGCTGCCGGACGACGGCGACAAGCACGGGCCCGAGATCAGTTTGTAGGCCTGACAATACTTCTGAAAGCCTGTTTTCCAAGTCTCTCTGTCAAGCGCCCAATCATCCCAACATAAAACACATGATACGCAACCAAATGGATTATTGAATCAAATCCAATGGCCACTCATAAATCTGCCTCCGCGCGCAAAGATGAGGCAATAGCTATCCAAAATATTCATAATTGATTCTAGGACCGCACTAGGGTAAGAAGCGGCTCAAAAGAATACATTGCTGGTCGGCGCCCTGATGAAGGCGACAGCGTTTGCAAAAGCCCCGCATCGACCAAACTACGGACGAACCGGTGAGCCGTAGCCTGTGGTATTCCAGCCCGACTCGTGAATACATTATTTCTGAAAATTGGCCTTGTAAACACAAAATCTAAGGCAGATATTGTCCACTGAGACGAAAGTGTCTCTCGAAACCTTTCTTTCATTTCTTCATATAGATCTCGGATTTCTTCGGCCTTTTTTAAATTTTCGTTCGCCTGAGCCTCAAGTGCTTCAAGAAAAAATATTATCCATCCAGCCCAATCGTCAGACGCAGATACCTCTCTCATCCTATCGATATACTCGTCCCTTCGCTGCTCTAAGTATCCGCTCATGTAAAAATACGGCTCCGAAATAACTCCATGCTTCCACAGCATTAGAGGTATAAGCATTCTTCCAATTCTTCCATTGCCATCCTTAAATGGATGGATCGCCTCAAACTCCAAATGCATGAGCGCGGTTCTAATTAGAACTTCCTCTTCATCTGTATCTATAAATTCGAACAGCTTATCAAGTCCGTCGTGCAATTTCTCAGGACTAATAGGAATGAATAGAACTTTTCTACGCACGCGGTCGGCTAAGTAGTTTTGTTCAGTCTTGAAATCGCCAGGGGACATTGCCGCACCCCGCCCAAATCCAAGCAGCATCTTGTGAGTTGAACGAAGCAACCACTTCGCAATCGGAGCCCCCTCCTTGATGCTAGCTTGCGCGTTGCGCATGGCCCGACTGTAAAGATGCACTTCGACAGCTTCACTTCTATATTTTTGATCGGCCTGCTCCTCATCCTCCTCCTGATCGGCTTCGTACCGAAGCACTTCGTCCAAAGTACTAATCGTACCTTCCATTCTAGACGAAACAACCGCCTCTTGGCTTCTCAAAGGAGCCAACAATATTTCACTATTGTGCATACCCTTTAGCATTTGGTCATATCGCGCCAGAGCGGCCGCAGCCGCAGATATAGGCTTTACGAGGCGCTGGTAGTTTTCGATTTGAGGAGGAAACCTATCATAATGATAGTTTACCGCCTCTCCCAAATCTAAGCCTGTTGGTGTCTTGCTCATCGCGTTTGGCTCTTAAAATCCGCCTATCATGCTCACCAAGGCGGGTTGAGAGCAGTCTGCGATAGCCAAAACACGTTGTCTATCAAAAAATCAGAAAAATGATACGCAAAGCGGGTTGGCTCTCAGCGATGTCAGCCAACCGGCGTTGGCTGACATCCTCAAGCATTTTTGAGAGTCTGTTTTGAGATCGCCTAATGGCCATCCTCATCCGTCCCAAACGTAGGCATAAATTCCGATTTAAAGGCAGATTTAGACAGCAGTTTGGACGCGCTTCTACCGGACGCGTAACGTGGCGGCCCTGGATGACGTATTTGGATGGTCCGGCGGATTAGGCGACACAAGCCTCCTGTCCGGCGGCGTCTTGGTCTTGGGGCACTTCGTCTGACTGCTCGCGATGAGGGTAACCAGACCCGCCCCGGCTCACCAAGCCGTCGGCTTGGGGTTGCGCTCGTCGAAGCCGGTCTGGTGCCAGTAGGGGTAGATCGGGTTTTCCCGGCTTGCCGCGTCGAGGCGAGCGATCTGGTCGGGCGTCAGCGACCAGCCCACCGCACCGAGATTCTGCTTCAACTGCTCCTCGTTGCGGGCGCCGATGACGATGTTGCACACGGTCGGGCGGCTGAGCAGCCAGTTCAGCGCCACCTGCGGCACCGTCTTGCCGGTCTCGGCGGCGACCGCGTCGAGGGCATCGACGACGTCGTAGAGGTAATCGTCGGAGACGGTGGGACCGCCCTCGGCGCCGCCGGACGTGGACAGCCGCCCGCCCGAGGCCGCCTGCCCCCGCCGGATCTTGCCGGTGAGCCGGCCCCAGCCGAGCGGGCTCCACACCATCAGGCCGACGCCCTGGTCGAGGCCGAGGGGCATCAGCTCCCACTCGTAATGGCGGCCGATCAGCGAGTAGTAGCCCTGATAGACGACGTAGCGGGCAAGCCCGTACCGCTCCGAGGTCGCCAGCGCCTTCATCAGTTGCCAGCCGGAGAAGTTCGAGGCGCCGATGTAGCCGATCTTGCCCGAGCGGGTGAGGTCGTCGAGCGCCCGCAGGGTCTCCTCGACGGGCGTCAGCGCATCGAAGCCGTGCATGAAGTAGACGTCGATGTGGTCGGTCTGGAGCCGCTTCAGGCTCGCTTCGCAGGCGCGGATCAGGTGGTGACGCGACGAGCCGACCGCGTTCACGTCCTCGCCGACCCGGAAGGTCGCCTTGGTCGAGATCAGGAGCCGGTCGCGGCGGCCCTTGATCGCCTCTCCGAGGATCTTTTCCGAATCACCGCTCGAATACAGGTCGGCGGTGTCGAGGAAGTTGACGCCCGCATCGAGGCAGAGATCGATCAGGCGGCTCGCCTCGGCCACGCCGGTGCTGCCCCAGTTCTGGAAGAACGCGTCGGTGCCGCCGAAGGTGGCGGTGCCGAGGCTGAGCACCGGCACCTTGAGGCCCGAGCGTCCGAACTGCCGGTATTCCATGGAATCACTCCGCTGTGGCTGTCGGGAAACGGCGCCTGAGAGGCCACCTGCCCTCGTCTTGAGGAGCCCGGCGCACCCCGGCAATGCGGCGGACCGGGCGGGCACCCTGCGAGACGCGAATGGCGCCGCTGCCATCATACCGCCATCGGGCGCCCGCGGTTCCGCCACCGAAAGGGGCAGGTTCCGCAAAGACTTCGTCAACCAAGAGCCACTATTAAAGTTCAAGTTTTAGGAACCCGGATCCGGGCTGCCTCTTCATTCATCACATCCGGCGGCACAGTCGCCAGCCGGTCTCAAGATTGGGAAAGTCGCCCCGTGAGTTTCACCGTCAGCGCCGGCACCGCTTCGCGCGTCTATTCCTGGCAGCACGGCTCCCTGCTGAGCGCCCTGGAGCAGGGCCTGTCGCTAACCACCTCCGGCATGAACGACGTCCGCATCGTCGATTCGGAAGGCCGCAGCCACAGCCCCGCCGCGCTCTACCAGCGCGTGTTCGGCGGGCAGGCGGTGGAAGAGGCCGCGCAGTCCCGCGCGGCCTGATCGCTCACCCGCGGATCGCCGCCGCATCCGGCGCCACCACCGCGAACAGGTCGCCGAGCGCCGCGAGGCTCGCGGCCTGCACCGCCGCCGCCGGAACGGTCGCGCCGTCCGGCCCCGGCAGGGCGCGGGTGGCGGTGGCCGAGGCCACCACGGTCGGGCGGAAGCCGAGGTTGAAGGCGCCGCGCGCGGTCGAATTCACGCACATATGCGTCATGAAGCCGGCCAGGATCACGTCCTTCACGCCGGCCGCCTCCAGCTGCGCCTGAAGGTCGGTGCCGACGAAGGAACTCGGATAGGCCTTGGTGATGACGGGCTCCCCGTTCCGCGGCGCGACCTCGTCGCTGATCTGGCCGATGGCGGCGGTGACGTCGTAGGGCGAGCCGGATCCTGCATCGTGGCGCACATGAAAGACCGGGATGCCCGCCGCCCGCGCCCGTTCCAGAAGCGCCTGCGCCTCGCGGATCGCCGGCTCGACGCCCTCCAGCCGCATCACGCCCTCGCGGTAGGTGTTCTGCAGGTCGATCATCACCAGCGCCGAACCCGACAGGGAAGCGGGCTCCGGCGGCAGGCCGGATAGGCTGCGCAGGGTTTTGAGGTCGGTCATGGTCGGGCCCTTCTCGTGGGATGCGTTTCCGGGCGGGATGTGAGCCGAGCGGGGCCGCCCGCGCAACCTGTCGATAAGGCCAACAGGCATGAAGCCACCGCCCCCCCTCATCCTGAGGTCCTGGCGCCAGCGGGCTTCGAAGGATCCTCCCGATCTCGCGCGATTGCAGGAGGATCCTTCGAGGCCTCCGCTTCGCTCCGGCACCTCGGGATGAGGGCGAGGATGGGATCAGCGCTGCGCGAAACCCTCAGCGCTGCGCAGCTTGCATCGGCTTGTCCGATTTCGGCGCCTGCGGCGCGATGCGGCCGCCGTCCTTGAGATCGGCCGGGGGGCTCAGCACGAGGCGCTCGCCGCCCGAGAGGCCCTTGTCCACCTCGACTACCGTGCCCTTGTCGCGGGCGACGTGGACCTCGACCCAATTCACGCGATCGTCCTCGCGGGCCACCGCCACGCGGGTGCCGGACTGGTTGAACACCAGGGCTTCGGCCGGCACCGCCACCGTGGCGCCGCCGGTGCGGGGGATCGCCAGGGTTACGTAGACGTAGAGGCCGGGCCGCAGGGTGCGGTCGGGGTTCGGCACATCGACCTGCGTCGTCAGGGTGCGCGAGGAGGCGAGCAGCGCCACCGAGCTGCGCTCGACCACGCCGGAGAAGCTGCGGTCGGGCATCTGCGGCACCTTGATCTGGGCTTTGACGCCGGGCTGCACGCCGACCGCCGCATTCTGCGGCACGTTGACCGAGATGCGCAGCACGTCGTCCCGGTCCATCGACAAGAGCGGCGTGCCCGAGCCCGCATCGGCCTGGACGAGGTCGCCAACATCGACGTTGCGGGTCGTCACAACGCCGTCGAAGGGCGCGGTGACGACCTCGAATCCGGTGAGCGCCTTGAGCCGCCCCACGGTCGCCTGCTGCGCCTTGATGTTGGCCTGAGCCACCTTCACGTCGGCCTCCGCCGAGGCGAGGTTCGCCTGCTGCGCCAGAACGCCGGCCTGAGTGTTGTCGGCGTTCTGCTTCGAGGCCCAGCCCTGGCCAGCGAGCGTCGAGGTGCGCGAATTGGTAGCCTGGGCAAGGTTCGCGTTGGCCTTGGCCTGATCGACCATGGCCCGAGCCCGCAGGAGCTGCGCCTCCAACTGGCCGAGTTGCGCCTCGGCCTGGGCGAGCTGCTGGTCGAGATCGGGGGCGGCGATGCGCAGGAGCACGTCGCCCTTCTTCACCCGCGAGCCGAGATCTACATGGCGCTCGGCGATGTAGCCGGTGGCGCGGGGATAGATCCGCGCGGTGGCGAAGGGCTCGGTCTGACCCGGCAGGGTCAGCTCGATCGGCCCGTCGAGGCGCTTGGCCTCCTCGGTGCGGACTTTCGGCACGAACTCCATCTGCCGGGCCCGCGTCGACTCGGCCCGGGCCGCCCGCTGCCAATGGCCGTAGCCGCCATAGGCCAGCAGGCCGAGCGCGATCAGCCCGGCCAGCGCGAAGCCGCCCTTGCCCGGCGGCGGCGGGATTTTTTTGTCCTCGCCATCGGTCACGGGCGAATCCTCCGGTCGGATCGGACGGGCATCAGACGTAATCCTCGAGCGGCTTGGCCTCGCCCCGCCGCAGCAGGCTGTAGAGGAACGGCACGAACAGCAGGGTCGAGGGCGTGCCGAGGGCGATGCCGCCCATCACCGCGCGGGCCAGGGCCGCGTTCTGCTCCCCGCCCTCGCCGGTGCCGAGCGCCATGGGCACAAGCCCGAGGAACATCGCGCTCGCGGTCATCAGCACCGGCCGCAGCCGCGTCTCGCCCGCGACGATGGCCGCCTCACGGGCCGAACAGCCCGTCGCCTCCCGGTGCTCCTTGGCGAAGGTGACGAGCAGGATCGAGTTGGCGGAGGCGATGCCCACCGACATGATCGCCCCGAACAGGGAGGGAATCGAGAAGGTGGTGCCGGTGATGAACAGGCTCGCGACGATACCGCAGAAGGCGATCGGCAGGGCGGCCAGCACCACGAAGGGGTCGCCCCAGCTCTGATAGTTCACCGCCATCAGGAGGTAGACCGCGATGACCGCGATGCCGAGCCCGATCCCGAGCCGGAAGAAGGCGGCGCGCATGTTCTCGATCTGCCCGCGCACGCTGATCTTGTCGGGGGCCGGCAGGGTCTTCTGCTCCTCGGCGACGATCCGGTCGATGTCGCGGGCGACCGCGCCGAGGTCGCGGTCCTGCACCGCCGCGTAGACGTTGAAGGTCGGCTGCGTGTTGACGTGGTTGATCACCGTCTGCGTCGGCTGGCGGGTGATCGTACTGATGCTCGACAGCAGCGTCAGGGCGCCGGGCCCGCTGCCGGCATTGGCACGGGCGAAGAGCGGGGTGTTCTGCAGCGCGGTGAGCGAGGCGTTGCGGTATTCCGGGGTCTGGACCCAGAGCTGGTAGGGGATGCCGGTCTTCGGGTCGGTCCAGAAGTTCGGGTTCACCTGGAAGGAGCCCGAGAGCGACACGTTGAGGCTCTGGGCCACTTGGCTCTGCGTCAGGCCGAGTTCGGAGGCGAGCCGCCGGTCGACATCGACGAAGAATTGCGGCTGATCGACGATCTGGTGCAGGTGCACATCGACGAGGCCGGGCGTCTCCTTCAGCCGCGCCTCGATGCGCCGGGCGGCCTCCAGATCCTTGACCGTGTTGCGGCCCGAGACCTGCACGTCGATCTGCGCGATCACGCCGAAATTGAGGATCTGCGTGATGATGTCGGAGGGCTGGAAATAGACGATCATGTCGGGGAAGCGCTCGCGAAGGGTCTCGCGCAGGCGGCGCTGGTACTCGGCGATGGAGCCGTGCTCGTCCTTCAGGTCGATCAGCATCTGCCCGTCGTTGTAGGAGACGAAGGAGCCGTCGGAGAAGGCGAAGTTGTAGTTGTTCGAGGGCAGGCCGATATTGTCGAGGATCTGGTCGATCTCATCTTCGGGGATGACATCGCGCACCACCTTTTCGACCTCGGCGAAGACCTGCTCGGCGGTCTCGATGCGCATCCCCGGCCGGGTGCGCAGGTGCATCGTCATCTGGCTCGATTCGACCTGCGGGAAGTAGTCCTGCCCCGTGAAGACGAAGAGCCCGCCGGTGCCGGCAAACAGCAGGACGACGCCGGTCACCGTCGCGACCGGGTGGCGCAGGACCGCGTGCAGCAGTCCGACATAGCCGCGGTGGAACCGGTCGAACCGCGCCTCGAAGCCGCGGCGGAAGGCGCCGGCCAGCCGGAAGACGGGGGAGAGCAGCCAAGCCAAAGCCCGCTCGATCCGGCCGCGGCGCGGGGCCTCGCCCTCGCCGCCATGGTGCTGGATGTATTCGCGCGCCACCAGCACGTCGATCATCACCGGCACGAGGGTGCGGGTAAGGAGGTAGGAGGTCAGCATCGCGAACACGACCGCGAGCGCCTGGGGCGTGAACAGGTATTTCGGGGTGTCGGTGAGGGCGAAGACCGAGACGAAGGCGGCGCAGATCGACAGCGTCGAGATCAGCGCCGGCTTGGCGATGCCCGCCGCCCCCTCGACCACGGCGTTGCGGAACGGCTTACCCTCCTCGAACAGGCGGTAGGTGTTCTCGATCGCCACCGTCACGTCGTCGACGAGGATGCCGACCGCGAGTGCCAGCCCGCCCAGCGTCATGACGTTGATGGTGTGGCCGAGCGCGGCGAGCAGGGCCAGCGAGGTCATGAGGCAGAGCGGGATCGAGACGAGCACGATCAGGGTCGAGCGCCACGAGCCGAGGAACAGCAGGATGGTCAGGCCCGTCAGCGCCGCGGCAATGACGGCTTCGTGCCACACGCCCTCGATCGCGTTCGAGACGAAGACCGACTGATCGAAGAGCGGCTTGATCTCCATGCCCTCGGGGGCCGCCGCGCGGATGTCGGGGAGCGCCGCCTTGACGTTGTTGACGACATCCAGCGTCGAGGCGGTGCCGTTCTTCAGAACACGCATCAGCACCGAGGCTTGCCCGTCCGCCCGCACGACGTTGACCTGCGGCGGACCGCCGTCGCGGACATAGGCCACGTCGCGCACTAGCACCGGCTGGCCGTTGACCACCTTGATCGGGATCTCGTTCAAGGCCGCGATCGCGTCCGGCGTCGCGTTCATCTGCACCGGGTATTGCTGTTCGCCGATCTTGGCGAGGCCCGAGGGGATCGTCAGGTTCTGCGAGGTGACGGCGTTGGTGACCTCCAGCGGCGTCATCCCGAGCGCCTGGAGCGCGTGCAGGTCGAGATCGACCATGACTTGGCGCGGGGCGCCGCCGAAGGGGGAGGGCAGGGTCGAGCCCGGCACCTGCGTCAGGCGCTGGCGGATGCGGTACTGGGCGTAGTCGTAGACCTTGTTGAGGCTGTCCTTGGCCGATGTCAGCGCGAGCTGGATCACCGGCACCGAGGAGGCGGAGAAGCGCACGATGACGGGCGGCTGTACGCCCGGCGGCATCAGCGCGCGGATCGAATTCGTGGAGGAGACGACCTGGGCGATGGCGAGATCGATGCTGACGCTCTGGTCGAAATAGATCTTCATCACCGACGTGCCTTGCAGGCTCGTCGATTCCATCCGGGCGATGTTGTTGACGTTGTTGGAGATTCCGAACTCGGAATAGGTCGTGATCCGCTTCTCCATCTCCGGCGCGGACAGGCCCGTATAGGTCCAGACCACGACGACGACGGGGATATCGACCGCCGGCAGCACGTCCTTCGGGGTCACGACGATGGCGCTGACGCCGCCGAGCATCATCAGCACGGCGAGGACGTAGGTCGTGATGCGGAACTTGAGGGCGTACTGGACGAGTCCCATGGGTCTCCGGTGGATGTCCGGTGAGCCTGCCGGAGCTGCGGCACGGGCGTTGACCCGGCCGATACCGCACGATCACTGTTTCTATTCTATGTCCGATGATTGCCGGAAACACACGCGTGCTGCGATGCCGCATCACGGTCTTTCCACGACCGGCGCGTTCGTCTCATCCGCCGGGCGGAAACAGGATTAGTGTGAAAATAACCTTTGCAACAAGCCGCTTCAGCCCGCGCCTGTTGGCATCGGTGCCGATTTGTCGTCCGTTTCCGCTGCCTTTTGCCGCCGCGCCTGCGCCCGACCGAGCCACAGCGCGTTGAGGAGCCACGCCGCCGAGAGCGGCACCGCAACCACCGCCGCGGCGTGGCCGCCGAAGCCCAGCGCGGCGAGGCCCGTATAGGACCACGCGCCGACCTGATCGCCGAGACGGTAGACCACCGTGTCGATGAAGCTTTTCGCCTTGTAGCGGTCCTCGCGCGGCACCACCGTGAACAGCACCTCGCGCACCGGCCGGGCGATGGCGAAGTTGCCCGCGCGCCGCAGCACGTAGATCACCACCACCGAGGCGACGCTCGGCGAGAGCGCGAGCGCGGCAAACCCGATGACGCTCGCCGCCGGCAGCAGCGCGAGCGTCACGCCGACCCCGAGCCAGCGCGTGATGCGCCCGGTGAGGAAGAGCTGCACGCCGAGCGTCAGGGCGTTCACGGCGAGATCGACATTGGCGAAGAAGGCTGTCTGCGCCCCCCGGCTGGGGAAGTTGTTCTTGGCCACCGCCGCCTGCTCGAAATACAGGAAGGTCGCGGTGATCGAGAACAGCGCCAGGAACCCCGCGATGTTCAGGAGGTAGGGCGAAGCGACAGTGCGCCGGACGCCGGCCCACACGTCGCCGCCGATGACCTCGCCCGCCCGCGAATCCTCCGGCACCTCGTGGAGGCGCCCGATCAGGCGGGCGAGCCCCCGCATGGCGAACACCGCCGCCTCCAGGAGCACGGCGGCGGCCAGCAGCAGCGCCCAGGTCGGCACGTCGCGGGCGAGCGTCGCCGTCACCGCCGAGCCGCAGATGGCGCCGAGCGTGGCGCCCGCGGCGATGAAGCCGAACAGGCGCTTGCCTTGGCTCGTCGAGAACACATCCACCACCGTGGCCCAGAAGATCGAGACCACGAACAGGTTGAAGATCGAAAGCCAGACGAAGAAGGCCCGGCCTACCCAGACCGCCGTCTCGCCCTCCGCCACCGCGATGAGCGCGGCAAAGATCAGGATGTTGAGGATGAAGAAGCGGTAGGTGAGGGGCACGAAGCGCGCGCGCGGCAGGCGCTTGACCAGCCACGCGAAGGGCAGGTTCAGCGCCAGCATGCCGACCAGCGTCGCCAGGAACAGCCAGGGCAGGTTTTCCAGGCCGCCCGCCACGCCCATCTGGTCGCGGATCGGGCGCAGCACGTAGTAGCTCGCGAGCAGGGCGAAGATGTAGGCCCAGGACCACGCCAGCGCCGGGCCCTCGCCCGGCCTCACGTCGACGAGGCGGGCGAGGCGGTCGGAAAGGGACGAGCCCGAGGAAGAGGCAGAAGAAACGCCTCGAGCCTCGCTCAAGGCTTCACCCCGAGCTTCTGCTTCAGTTCCGGCGCCGAGAGGTCATGGCCGAAGCCGGGCGAGCCCATGGCGAAGGTGTCCGCCGCCTTGAGTTCGCCGACCACGACGGGGTCGAAGCCGGCATCCGAGACCAGGGTGCGGGCGGTCTCCAGCGCCTTCGGATCGTTGCCGGCGATCGGCACCGCCATGCGCGGCTCGGGCCGGCCGGCATTCTTCTGGAAGATCTTGTAGTTGGCCGCATTGAAGGCCCGCACCACGCGAGCACCCGCAAGGTACTTGGCCGAGACCGTACCGATGCCGTCGCGCTCCACCTCATCGGCGACCGCCCCGTCGCGGGCCTTCACCGCGTTGCCGGCATCGATCACCACTTTGTTCTTGAGCGCGGCGGCGTTGTCCTTGCCCAGGTCCGGATAGGCCTTGTAGGGCGCCGCGATCAGCACGGCGTTGCCGAAGGCGATCGCTTCGGCCGGGGTGCCGGCCCGCGCCTTGGGCCCGAGCTCCTCCACGAGCGGCTTCAGTTCCTCCGGGTGGCGGGAGGCGAAGAACACCTCGTAGCCAGCCTTGATCCAGAGCCGGCCGAGCGTGCCGCCGATATTGCCCGCCCCGATGATCCCGATTCTTTTTGTCGTTTCGGACTGCGCGAAAGCGGGGAGCGCGGGGAGCAGGAACGAGCCGGCGAGGAGCGTCAGCGCCACGCGCCGACCCAGAGAAATCCCAAAAACATCAGACCGCATCGATGAAGGCCTCCATCTTGCGCCGCTCGGCGGCATCCGGCAGCCGCCCGGTCGCGGCGGCGAGGTTGTCCTCGACGTAACTCGCCTTGGCCATGCCCGGGATCGGGCAGGTGACGGCCTCGTGGGCGAGCACGTATTTGAGGAAGAACTGCGCCCAGCTCTTGCAGCCGAACGCGGTCGCAAAATCGGGCAGGGGCTTGTCCTTCACCGCCTTGAACAGGCGGTCGCGGCCGAAGGGCACGTTGACCATCACCGCCACGCCGCGCTCGACGGCCAGCGGCAGGATGCGCTCGGCCGCGAGCCGGCTGTCGAGGGCGTAGTTCACCTGCACGAAGTCGAGTTTTTCCCGCTTCATCACCGTCTCAAGCTCGGGAAACTGCTCGTCGCGCCAGACCGTGACGCCGACGTAGCGGATGCGGCCCTTCTCATTCAGGTCGCGCAGGACGGCGAGGTTGGTCTCCGTGTCGATGAGGTTGTGCACGGCGATGAGATCAATCCTGTCCGTGCGCAGGCGCTGGAACGAGCGCTCCGTCTCAGCCTGGGCCGCTTCCCGGCCGCGGGCCGCGACCTTGGTGGCGAGGAAGATCTTTTCGCGCAGGCCCTGGAGGATGATGCCGAGGACGTCTTCCGCGGTGCCGTAGCTCGGGGCGGTGTCGATGACGCGGCCGCCGAGCGCGACGAAGCGCTCGACCGCCTCGCGCAAGGGCGCGGTCGCCTCGGGCGTCGGCGCCACCTCGTAGCGGCGCGAGGTACCGATGCCCATGGCCGGCAACTGCTCGCCGGAGGAGGGGATCGGCCGGGTGATCAGGGTGTCGGCGGCGCGGGCCGGACGCGGTGCGACGGGGGCGAGCCCCGCTCCGGCGAGGACGGCGGCGCCCTGCAGCAGGGTTCGGCGGGAGAGCGGCGAGACGGACGGCAGGACAGGCGGCATGGGCGCGGGCCTCCTTCGCGGACGGGCATGGCCCAAGCGAGATAGGGCAACCTCACGGCGCGGGCGACGCGCTCACCCCTCGAAGCGACCGAACGTCACCGCCGTCTCACCGTAGCCGCGCCGCTCCAACTCGGCGAAACCCGGTGGCAGAACCGGCCCGGCCTCGGCGGCCTCCTCGACGAGGACGAGCGCGCCGGGGCTCAGCCAGCCGCCGGCCAAAGCCGCGGCGAGCGCGGCGGGCGCGAGGTTCTTCCGGTAGGGCGGATCGCAGAAGACGAGCGTCGCCGGCCCGTCGGAGGCTGGCCCGAGCCGGGTCGCGTCGCGCTGGATCAGCCGGGCGCGGGTGCCGCAGCCGAACCCGGCGATGCCTTCGCGGATCAGGGTGCCGGCCTGGCGCCCCTCGTCCACGAAGAGCGCACGGGCCGCACCGCGGGAGAGCGCCTCGAAGCCGAGGGCGCCGGTGCCCGCGAACAGGTCGAGCACCACCGCGTCCTCGACCGCATCGTCGTAGGCGTGGGCCAGCACATTGAACAGGGCTTCGCGCAGACGGTCGGAGGTCGGGCGGATCCCCTCCGCCTTCGGCCCGGCCAGCCTGCGCCCGCGCCATTCGCCGCCGACGATCCGCACGCTTCAGGCCCTACGCATCACCGCGCGGCGGACGGCTCGGGCGTCCACCCCCACGCGGGCCCGGCTTGCCGCCACCGGGACGTCCGCCGGGGGCACCGCCGGGCTTGCCGCCGGGACGTCCGCCCGGGCGCCCACCGGGCCGGCCGCCGCCACCGGGCTTGAAGTCGCCCCGCGGGCCACCTTTCGCCCCGCCCTTGAAATCGCCCCTGGCGCCGTCGCGGTCGCCGCCCTTGAAGCCGGGCTTGCCGCCGAAGCTCTTGCCCGCACCACCACCGGGGCCCTTGCCGGGGCCCTTGCGGAAGGCGGGACGATCGGACGCCTCGGCGCCGCGCGGCGGGCGGGCCGGCCGCTCGCCCTCGGCGGCACGGGGCCGGTCGCGCGGCGGGCCGCGACGCTCGGGCGGGCGCCCGTCGCTCGGGTGCTCGCGGCGGGGTGCGCCCTCGCCGCGCTCATGGAAATCACGTTGAGGCCGGCCCTCGCTCCGCTCGCGCGGTGGACGCCCCTCGAACTCGGACGGGCGCTCGCGGGGCGGCCCGCGCCGCTCGGCCGGTGCGGCCTCCCCGTCCTCACGGCGGCGAGGCCGGGCATCGCCCGCGGGGGCGCTACGGCGGAAATCGTCCCGGCCCGGCCGCTCGTCGCGGGCGCGGTTCTCGCGCGGCCCCTCGCTGCGGGGTCTATCCTCCCGCGGCCGGTCTTCACGCGGACGATCCTGGCGCGGCCTGTCTTCGCGCGCCCTGTCGCGGGGGGCGGAGCGCTCCTCCTCGCTGCGGAAGCGGACCCGGCGGTGCGGCTCGGGCGCAGGGGTCTCGGGCGAAGGCTGAAGCCGCTCCACCAGCACCCGGCGCTCGCCGGCCGCCTGGATCGCTCCGACCCGCTCGCGGCCGCGCTCGGCCGCCGCCGCGCGGGCGGTCTTGGGGTCCATGCCCCGGCGCGGCACCTTCGAGGCACGGGGCCGCGTCTCTTCGTCGGCGCGCCACACGGTCGGAGAGGGCGGGCGCGGTGCCGGGCGCGCACCGGCGCGGGGGGCGGCAGGGCGGGCGGGATCACGCGGCGGACGGCCGGACGACCCGCCGCGAGAGCCCGAGCGACCCTCCGAAGAGCCCTCGTCGCGCGCGCCCTGACGGCCCCGCCCCGCGGGCGCCGCGGGCTGCGTGGCACGCGTCGCCTTCTTCGGGCTGCCGAAGGGGGCGATCGTCTCGCGCACCGGGCTCTCGAAATCGACGCCGGCCTGTTCGGCGAGGTTCTTTCCGAGCTGCTCCTTCAGAACCTTGGTGCGGATCTCCTCGACGAGGCCGACTTCGAGGTCGCCGAGCTGGAACGGTCCGAACGAGAGCCGGATCAGCCGGTTCACCGACAGGCCGAGATGCTCCAGGATGCGCTTGACCTCGCGGTTCTTGCCCTCGCGCAGGCCGAGCGTCAGCCAGACGTTGTCGCCCTGCGCCCGGTCGAGGGTCGCCTCGATCGGGCCGTACTCCATGCCGTCGACGGTCAGGCCCTTCTTCAGCTTGTCGAGATCGGGCTGGGTCACGTCACCGAAGGCGCGCACCCGGTAGCGGCGCAGCCAGCCGGTATCGGGATGGGCGATGACCTTGGCGAGCCCCCCGTCATTGGTGAGCAGCAGCAGCCCTTCGGTGTTGATGTCGAGCCGGCCGATGGCGACGACCCGCGGCAGTTCCTCGGGCAGGCCGTCGAAGACCGTCGGGCGCCCTTCCGGGTCGCGGGCGGTGGTGACGACGCCGCGCGGCTTGTGCAGCAGCCACAGCCGGGTCCGCTCGCGGGCGGGCAGGGGCTCGTCGTCCACCGTGATCCGGTCGGAATCGGTCACGTTGATCGCCGGCGAGGTCAGAACCTTGCCGTTGAGGGTGACGCGGCCGGCCTCGATCAGGGCCTCCGCGTCGCGGCGGGAGGCGATGCCGGCGCGGGCGATGGCCTTGGCGATGCGCTCGCCCTCGGGCACCGCGGGCGGATTCACGGGCTGATCCGCGGGCACGGCCGGGGAGGGGTCTGGAATGTCGGTCATCCGCGCCCCTTATCAGAGCAGCGGGTTGCACAAAAGGAAAAGGCAGCCCTCGCGGGCCGCCCTTTCATCGAACCGTGCGGTTCAAGTCGGTCACAGTCGCGGCGAACGACCGCGCACCGCGCCCATCACCGCCGAGATCAGGAACAGCGCGATCGCGACGAAGAACACAATCTTGGCCGCCTCCATGGCGGTGCCGGCGATGCCGCCGAAGCCGAGCAGCGCGGCGATCAGAGCGACGACGAGAAAGGTAACAGCCCAACCGATCATGGTATCCTCCTGACGCCCGTCTCAGACGGTGTCTTGCAGTGTCTTCGAAGTCTGTCCTGGCTGAGAAATTGCCAAGCTGCCGGAATCGTTCCGTCGATGGCATTGAAATCGGTTGCGGAGGCGAAGCGTTCCAGAAAACCGCCCGGCCCCGCCGCGCTCGGCCGGCCCACGCGGTGCGGAGGATGGCGCCCGGACGATGCGTCCGGAGGGACGCAGCAGGGAGGGGAGGGGAGGGGCGGTGCCGCGACGCCTGAAGGCACCCGGAGCATATCCCCCAGGCGCTCGAAAGCGTCCGAACAGAACCCCTTTTCCGAAAATGCCTCAGGCCGCCAGCGTCGGCGCGGGCCGGCCCTCGGCCGCCGTCCCGGCGTCGAGCAACACGGCGATCTCGTGGAGCGGGAGGGGCGGGCTGAACAGGTAGCCCTGCACCTCCTGCGCGCCCTCCGCCCGGATCGTGGCGAGTTGCGGCTCGGTCTCGACGCCCTCGACCAGCGTAGTGATGCCGAGGCTCGCCCCCAGGCTGACGATGGCACGGATGATCGCGCCGGCCTCCGATTGGGCAGCGCAGTCGCGCACGAAGGAGCGGTCGATCTTGATCTTGTCGAAGGGGAAACGGCGCAGGTAGCTGATCGAGGAGTAGCCGGTTCCGAAATCGTCCATGGAGATGCGCACGCCGAGCCGGCGCAGGGTGTGGAGCGTTTCGAGGTTCGCCTCGGTGTCTTCGAGCAGCACGCTCTCGGTGATCTCCAGTTCGAGCCGGCTCGCCTTGAGGCCGCTGGCGCCAAGCGCGCCGAGCACGCTCTGGACGAAGCCGCGGTGGCGCAGTTGCAGCGGCGAGACGTTGACCGCCACGCTGATCTCGCCCGGCCATGCCACGGCGTCGCGGCAGGCTTGGCGCAGCACCCACTCGCCGATCGGCACGATCAGGCCGGTCTCCTCGGCCAGCGGGATGAACACCGTCGGGCTCACGAGCCCGCGCTCGGGATGGTGCCAGCGGACCAGTGCCTCCATGCCGGTGATGCGGTTGTCCGACAGGTCCACGAGCGGCTGGTAATGCAGTTCGAAGCGGTCCTGCACGAGCGCCTCGCGCAGCTCGCGTTCGAGGCAGAGCCGCTCGCGCAGGGTCTCGTCCATCTGTGGTTCGAACAGGCGGACGGTGCCGCGCCCCTCGGTCTTCGCCTCGTAGAGGGCAAGGTCGGCCTCCTTGAGGAGGCGCTCGATGTCGTGCGGGACGTCGCCCTCGGCCAGGGCGATGCCGACGCTCATCCCGATCTCGACGGTGATCCCGTCGAGGGCGTAGGGCGCGGCCACGACCTCGATCAGGCGCTCGGCCAGGGTCGCGGCCCCGACGGCATCCTCGACGCGGGAGAGGACCGCGAATTCGTCGCCGCCGAGCCGGGCCACGACGTCGTGGCTGCGCACATGCCCGCGCAGGCGCTCGGCCACCGCCCGCAGCAGGGCATCGCCCACCGCGTGGCCGAAGCTGTCGTTGACCGGCTTGAACCGGTCGAGGTCGAGGCAGAGGACCGCGAGCGGCGCCTCCGCGTCGGTGCGCAGGGCCGCGAGCGATTCGGCGCCGATCTCGCGCAGGCGAGTGCGGTTGGGCAGGTCGGTGAGCCCGTCGTGGCGGGCCATGTGGATGATGCGCGCCTCGTTGCGCCGCCGCTCGGTGATGTCCTCGAAGGTCGCCACCCAGCCGCCGCCCTCGGCCATGGGCCGGTGGGTCACGGCGATGACCCGCCCGTCGGCGAGTTCGCGCAAAACCGATTTCGACCCGTCTGCGCTGAGCGAGGTGCGGGTGCCCTCGCTGATCGCATCGACCGTGGCGCCGCGCTTGTAGCGCCCGAGCGCCACCAGCATCTCGATGATGGCGCGCTGGCCCATGCCGACATGGACCGCGTCGTCGGGCAGGCCGAAGATCTCCAGGTAGCGCCGGTTCCACACCAGGAGCCGCTGCTCCGCATCGAACATGCACAGGCCATGCGTCATGTTCTCCAGCGCCGCGTCGAAGCGCCGGTTCTGCTCGCTGAGTTCGGCATGCGTCTCGACCAGGGTGCGCCGGGTCCGTTGCTGCTCGGTGACGTCGCTGCCGACACCGCGATAGCCGAGGAAATCGCCCTCGAGCGAGAAATGCGGGCGGCCGCTGATCTCGAACCAGCGCGGCGTGCCGTCGGGATGGCGGTAGACGTAGGTGAAGTCGCGAAACGGGCGGCGGGCGGCGATCGTCTCGCGGTAGACGGCAAGGCTCGCACCCTCCCCCTCGCAGACCAGGGCCGACCGCGCGAGCCCGATCAGGTCCGCCGGAGGCCGGCCCAGCAGACGCTCGGCGCCCGGGGAGACGTAGCTGAAGCAATCCTCGGCATCGGTGGCCCAGAGCCAGTCGAAGGCGATTCGCGCGAGTTCTTCGAGGTCGTTCAGGGTCATGGCACTACCGAAGGCAAGCCGAAGCTTCGATGGCAAATGTAAATATTTTCTCATGCCCACGACTTGATCATTCTGCCCAAATTTCCGACCAAACTCTGTCGTGCCAAGCGCAGACGAGACCTGTGACGGCCGCCTGAATGGCATAGGCCGACGAGAATCCCGCACGGTTGCAACAATGCTGTCTCATACCAAATCCGTTTGTTCCCTTCGGGATAGCGGATTTGGACGTCGCTCAAACGCCGCGCGGGCCTGCTGACACGGTCCCCGCTTGAAGCAAGCGGAAACCGGATCAGCCCCCCGAGCGACCGTCCGGTCGGGAACTCCGGAGCCTTCGCCCCGCCGGGCCGTTGTCCGCAGGCACGAAACGTCGGAGGGGAAGGACAGCGGATGGCCGAGGGCGACGACCTGTTTCCCGGCTTCGCGCCGCTCTGGATCGAGGGGCCGGCGGGCCGCTGGTTCGGTCGGGCCGGGGGGCCCGAGACGGCGCCGCCGCTCCTGCTGCTGCACGGCTTTCCGCAGAGCCACGCGATGTGGCACCGGCTGGCGCCGGCACTCGCCGAGACGCACCGCGTCATCGCCCTCGACCTGAAGGGCTACGGCTGGTCGGCCGCGCCGGATTCGGGGAGCGGGGAGAACGCCTACGCCAAGCGTCGGCTCGGGGCGGAGATCGTCGCGGTGATGGAGCGGCTCGGCCATGTCCGCTTCGCGCTGGCCGGTCATGATCGCGGCGCCCGCGTCGGCTACCGGCTGGCGCTGGACGAACCCGGCCGGATCGAACGGCTCGCGCTGCTCGACATCGTGCCGACCGAAGTGCAGTGGGCCCGCATCGAGGCGAACCCCGAAGCGAACCCGCACTGGCCGTTCCTGTCGCGCCCCGCCCCGGAACCGGAGGACACGATCCGCCGCGATCCGGACGGCTATTTCGAGGGGCTGCTGCGCGATTGGACCGCCGCGCACGATCTGAGCGCCTTCGACGCCCGTGCGCTCACCCTCTACCGGCAGGCCTGGAACGTGCCCGAGCGCATCCACGCGATGTGCGAGGATTACCGGGCCGGCGGCGCCGACGGGCCGGACCGCGCCGCCGACCGCGACGACCTCGCCGCGGGCCGGACCCTGGCGATGCCGGTGCTCGTGCTCGCGAGCGAAGCCTATCTCGACCGAAACAAGCCCGAGACCGCGCTGGCGGCCTGGCAACGGACCTTTGCGCCAAAGGCTCAGGGCGCGCAGATCCCCTCCGGCCACTTCATGGCCGAGGAAGCGCCGGAGCCGACGCTGCGGGCGTTAACGCGCTTTCTCGCAGCGTAACGCCTCAAAAGCGCTCGACCCACGGCCGCAGGGCGATCTCGTCGGTCCAGGCGCTGCGATCCTGGCGCAGGAGCGCGAGGTAGCCTTTCGCGATCGCATCCGGGTCGAGGGTCGCGTCGGGGCGATCCCCCGGATCGGGCCGGGCGGCGGAGCGGATGGCGCCGTCGATCACGACATGGGCCACATGAATGCCCTGGGGCTGCCACTCGCGGGCAAGGCTCTGGGCGAGGCCGCGCAGGGCGAACTTGCCCATGGCGAAGGGGGCGGAGCCCGCAAAACCCTTCACGCTCGCAGAGGCGCCGGTGAACAGGATCGCGCCGTGGCGGTGGGGCAGCATCCGCCGGGCTGCGGCCTGGGCCACGAGGAAGCCGCCATAGGCCGAGACCGCGAGCGCGCGGGCCACCGCCTGCGGATCGAGATCGACGGTGGCGCCGCGCAGCCGGCCGCTGGCGTTGTAGACCACCACGTCCGGCGCACCGCCCAGCGCCGGTTCGAGCCGGGGAAACAGCGCCTCGACCTGCCCCGGATCGGTGGCATCGCAGGCATGGACCACGGCCCCCGTCTCCGCGGCGAGATCGCTCAGCTTTTCGACATTTCGCGCGGCAAGCCCGACCTTCAGCCCCTCGGCCGTGAACAGGCGCGCCAGCGAGGCGCTCAAACCGGGGCCGGCACCGACGATCAGGGCGCGCTGGTAGGTCGGGACCATGGGACGGAGCTCCGTGCGGCATTGCGGGACGTGAGCCGAACGCGCCGCGCGCCGCCGCGGTTCGCCTCTCGCTCACCCCCGCCTTTCCGAAAAGAAATCCCTGAGAAGCCCCGCCGCCTCTCTCTCGCGAAAGCCCGAATAGACCTCCGGCGCATGGTGGCAGGTCGGCTGGTTGAACACGCGGGGCCCGTGCTCGACGCCGCCGCCCTTGGGGTCGGAGGCGGCGTAGTAGAGCCGGCGGATGCGGGCGAAGGCGATCGCGCCCGCGCACATCGGGCAGGGCTCCAGGGTCACGTAGAGGTCGCAGCCCGTCAGCCGCTCGTCGTGCAGCGCGGCGCAGGCGGCGCGGATCGCCAGGATCTCGGCATGGGCCGTGGGGTCGCACAGCGTGCGCGGCCGGTTGCCCGCGACCGCGAGCACGGTTCCGTCCCGCACCACGGCCGCGCCGACCGGCACCTCGCCCAGAGCCGCGGCCTCGCGGGCGGCGGTGAAGGCGAGGTCGAGGAAACCGGGCATCACGCCAAGCTGCATGGAACCCGACCGATGGTCGAGCTCCATGCGTCCGGCGGACGCCCGCCGCCGCGCCGTCGCGCGGACCATCGACGATGAGTCATCATCGATGGGGCTTACGTGCCGGAGGAAGCCGCTTCGCGGGCGACCTCCCGGCCGCCGATGTCGCTGCGAGAGAAGCCGTCCGGCCAGTCGATACGCTTCACCGCCGCGTAGGCGCGCTCCTTCGCCTCGCGCACGCTGGCGCCGAGCGCCGTGACCGCGAGCACCCGGCCGCCATCGGCGAGCAGCCGGTCGCCGTCGCGGCGGGTGCCGGCCTGGAACACCAGAACCCCCTCATCGAGAGCCGCCTCGGCGCCGCGGATCTCGGTGCCGCGGGTCACCGCGCCGGGATAGCCTTGCGCCGCCAGCACCACGGTGAGCGCGGCGCGGGCGGCGTCAAAACCGATGGCGACGCCGGAGAGGTCGCCCTTGGCCGCCGCCAGCAGCGCGGGCACGAGGTCGCCGGTCAGGCGCGGCATCAGCACCTGCGCCTCGGGATCGCCGAAGCGGGTGTTGTACTCGATGAGCTTGGGGCCCTCCGCCGTCAGCATCAGCCCGGCATAGAGGATGCCGGCGAACGGCGTGCCGCGGGCGGCCATGCCGGCCAGCGTCGGCGCGATGATCCGCGCCATCACCGTCTCGGTGACCTCCGGCGTGACGATGGAAGCGGGGGAGTAGGCGCCCATGCCCCCCGTATTGGGGCCGAGGTCGCCGTCATGGACGCGCTTGTGGTCCTGCGCCGTCCCGATCGGCACCGCACGGGTCCCGTCGCAGAGTGCGAAGAAGCTCGCCTCCTCGCCGAACAGGCACTCTTCGATGACGAGCGCCCCGCCCTCGCTGCCGTCGAGGATCGCCCGCACGGCGGCCTCGGCCTCGGGCAGCGTCTCGGCCACGGTCACGCCCTTGCCGGCGGCGAGCCCGTCGGCCTTGACCACGATCGGCGCACCGCGCGTGCGGAGATAGGCCAAAGCCGGCTCGAGATCGGTGAAGCGGGCGAAGGCCGCGGTGGGGATGTCGTGCTCGGCGCACAGATCCTTGGTGAAGCCCTTCGAGCCTTCGAGCTGTGCGGCGGCCTTCGTCGGCCCGAAGGCGGGGATGCCGGCGGCCTGAAGGTCGTCGACGAGCCCGGCGACCAGCGGCGCCTCCGGCCCCACCACCACCAGCCCGACCCCTTCCGCCCGGCAGAAGGCGACGACGGCGGCGTGATCGGACACCGCGAGGTCCGGCCGGTTCTCCCCGTGCTGCGCCGTCCCCGGATTGCCGGGGGCGATGAACAGCCGCGTGCAGAGCGGCGATTTCGTGATGGCCCAGGCCAGCGCGTGCTCGCGCCCGCCGGAGCCGATGAGCAGGATGGAGAAGGGCTCGGTCATGGGAAGAACCCTATCCAAAAAATTTTGGGCCGGGGAAAGGGCGTTTCGCGTTTGCCCCGGCAACGCAAGGGAGACCCCGCCGCATGGCGCCGCACGATCGTCAGCCAGACCGTCACGAGGGGCCGGGCCGAAAACGGCGCCGGTTCGGCCTGGAGGGCGCCAACACCCTGGTGCAGACGCTGGCGATCCTCGGGGCAGGGGCCTGGGGCGTCTACACCTTCGTCTACGAGGCGCGGATCAAGCCGGGGCTCGCCCCGCCCTCGGTCTCGGTGAAGACCGATCTGGCCCGGGTCGGCGAGCGCGGCGACCGGGTGGCGATCCGCTCGACCGTGACCCGCACCAATGTCGGCCAGGCAGGGGTGCGCGTGCTCGGGCTGACCTACACCGTGGTCGGCATCCGCACCCGCTTTTCCGAGCTGGGCGACGACACTGCAGCTGGGATGGCGGCGCGGGAGGCCGCCTTCCGGGCTTCGCTCTCCGGCACGGCGAACGTCGATGCCGCCCGCGATTACGTGCGCGAGAGCGACGGGACGCCGATCCTGCGCCAGGGGCTGCTGTTTTCCGGCGCGACGCCGCTCCCGAGCGAGCCCTCCGACCTCAACCCGGGCGAATCCGTCTCCCGCGACGTGATCGTCTACGCCGACCGCAAGACCTTCGACGCGGTGCGCTTCGAGGTGCGGCTCGCCTACGCCAAGGAGGACGACCCGCCGGTGCGCCTGCGCTTCGAGGCGGGGGCGGACGGGGTGCTCGCGACCGTCCCGGCCGATCCCTGCCCCGCGCCGGCATGCCCGCTGCGGACCACGGATTTCGCCACCGAATTCTCGCTGTGGTGAGCGCGTCGGCGCGGCCCTCCGCCGGGATCGTTTTATCCCGTGCGCCGGACGGAACGGTTGGCCGGGCTCACCTGTTGATGAGTGCCATGCCGATCTGTCGCCACTCGATCGCCCCCCCAGCCCGCACGCCCCGCGAGCAGCCCATCGTTCGGCTGTCGCACTACGTGGTGAAGCGCCGCTCGGCGCCACGGGCCGCCAACGACAACCGCCGCTCACGGCTCGCGCCGGTCTGGCCCTGGGCCATGGCGGCAGCCGCCGCCCCGGCCGTGACGGCGGCGCTCATTCTCACGCGCCTGATCTGACGCCGGGCGCCTTCATCGCGCCCCTGATCGGCCACCGTCCGACCGGCGCAGCATCTCACCCTTGAGCGCCCGCCACATCCGAAACGCCGTCTCGTGCAGGGCGTGCGCGCCCTTCGCCCAAGCCCGGCCGCCGAGCCGGGATGGCCGCGACAGACGCTCCAGCCGCTGCCGCAGGGACGCGACCTGCCGCTTCAGGGCGATGCGCTCCAGCTCCTCGAGGGAGGGCAGGGCGCCGGACCGCTCCTCCGGCTTCAGCTCACGGCTCACCCGGATCTTCTCCGCATCCGCCACGCTGGCGAGCGCCCGGCCGAAGCCGGCTTGGTCGAGCTCCGGCGGCAGGAACGGGCGTAGCGTGTCGTAGAGATCGTCGGGGTTCTGCGCGAAGCGGGGAAACTTGATGAGGCAGAGCGGCACGTCGTGGTCGAGCAGCCGCTCCACCAGGGCGTGGAAGGCGTGGCCGAGAAGGAGTTTTTGCCGCCAAGGACGAGCCAGGATCTTCAAGCGATGCGGATGTGCCTCATCGTTACGCTTTAATGCTTCCGAGGCGGGCGCTCGAACGGGGCGGCGGGTCGGGGACACGGAACGCGGCTCCGGCGCCACACTCAGACGCCGTTCCCCAGCCGATCGCGCGGTCGGCCTTTACCTCACCCGGCCCGTTCCCTAGCGTCCGGCCCCATGCCGCTCGTGCCCCCGCCACGTCCTGCGACCTCTGCCGCCGCCGTGCCGCCGCCAGGGGAGCCGGCGCCCTCGGCGCTGCTCCAGGCCAACACGCCCGAATGGTCGGTCGGCGATCTTGCCGCCGCCCTCAAGCGCACCCTGGAGGACGCCTTCGGTCATGTGCGCCTGCGCGGCGAGATCACCGGCTATCGCGGGCCGCACGGCTCGGGCCACGCCTATTTCTCGCTGAAAGACGGCTCGGCGAAGATCGACGCGGTGGTGTGGAAGGGCGTGCTCGGGCGGCTGCGCCAGAAGCCCAAGGAGGGGCTCGAGGTCGTCGCCACCGGCAAGATCACGACCTTTGCCGGAAAGTCCTCGTACCAGATCGTCATCGACTCGATGGAGCCCGCCGGCATCGGCGCCTGGATGGCGCTGCTGGAGGAGCGCAAGCGCCTGCTCGCCGCCGAGGGGCTGTTCGAGGCGGACCGGAAGCGGCCGATCCCGTTCCTGCCGCGGGTGATCGGCGTCGTCACCTCGCCGACCGGCGCGGTGATCCGCGACATCCTCCACCGGCTGGAGGACCGCTTTCCCCGCCCCGTGCTGGTCTGGCCGGTGCGGGTGCAGGGGGAGGGGGCGGCCGAGGAGATCGCCGCGGCGATCCGGGGCTTCAACGCGCTATCCCCCGACGGCCCGATCCCGCGGCCGGACGTGCTGATCGTCGCCCGCGGCGGCGGCTCGATCGAGGATCTCTGGGCCTTCAACGAGGAGGCGGTGGTGCGTGCCGCCGCCGAGTCCGAGATTCCCCTGATCTCCGCCGTCGGCCACGAGACCGACACGACGCTGATCGACTTCGCCTCCGACCGCCGCGCCCCGACGCCCACGGGCGCCGCCGAGATGGCGGTGCCGGTGCGGGCCGAACTCAGCGCCCAGGTTCACGAACTCGGCGCCCGGCAGGCGGGCACGATGCTGCGGCGGATCGAGCGCGAGCGGGCGGATTTCCGGGCGCTGGTGCGGGCGATCCCCGGCGCCGACGCCTTCCTCGCCGTCAAGCGCCAGCGCCTCGACCTCGCCGACGCACGGCTGCGCCCGGCGCTCGCCGCCAACGCCCGCGATTCCCGCGAGCGCCTGAACCGCCTCGCCGACCGCCTCACCCGGCGCTCTCCGGCAATCGCGCTGGCCGAGGCGCGGGCACGGCTCGCCGCCATCGACCACCGCCCGCGCACCGCCATGACCCGCATCGTCGAGCGCCGCCGCGACCGGCTCGACGCGCTCACCGGCCTGCTCGGGGCGCTGAGCTACAAGGCCGTGCTCGCCCGCGGCTACGCACTCGTGCGCGATGCCGACGGCCTGCCGGTGCGCTCGGCCGCAGCAGCGGCCCAAGCCGCGCGGTTCCAACTGCAATTCGCCGACGGCGCGATTTTTGCGCGCCCCGAGGATGCTCCCGACGACCCCGTTGCGCGCCCCCTTGCCGGCGCCCCGCCCTCACCGCGCCCGAA
This sequence comes from Methylobacterium sp. J-043, assembly GCF_022829505.1. NCBI lineage: Bacteria > Pseudomonadati > Pseudomonadota > Alphaproteobacteria > Hyphomicrobiales > Methylobacteriaceae > Methylobacterium > Methylobacterium sp. J-043. The sequence goes on from NZ_JAKSYB010000037.1 coordinate 41,389, forward strand.
GCGCGCGCCCCGCCGGACGACGTCCGAGTCCACTCCAAAGGCCGCGGAAGCCGCACCGCAGCCACCCGCGCGGCAAGGATCGCTGTTCTGACCGTTCGCGGCCGGACGCTGTCCCGCCCCCGCATCACCCCCTCCTTGCATGTGAGGCACCTTGACCGGCCCGGCCGCCTCTGCGACCGAGCGGCACGGCTCCTGCCTCACCGGCGGGCCCCAGAATCCCGCAGGAGAGACGCGTGACCACGACGATCGACTCGGACCAGAAGCTCCACCTCGTGTTCGGCGGCGAGCTGGAAGATGTCTCGGGCGTGCGCTTCCGCGACGTGAAGGATCTCGACATCGTCGGCGTCTTTCCCGACTACGCCTCGGCCCAGACCGCGTGGCGCTCGAAGGCGCAGGCCACCGTCGACAACGCGCAGACCCGCTACTTCATCGTCCATCTGCACCGCCTGCTCGAACCGTGATGGGGGCGGGGCGGGGCCTCGCGCCTTGAAGTCCTTCTAACGAAGCCATTGTGAGGGCTGGGCCCCACTGGTATGAGCCGCGCGGCCGGATGCTTGTGCGGTCTCGGACGTAATCGTTTCGCGTCGCGTCCCGCGAATGACTTGCAGAGTGAGCCGAGAGACGCCCGGCATGACGTCGTCCATCAAGATCATCGCCGGCAACGCGAGCCGTCCGCTGGCGGAAGCGATCGCCGGCTACCTCGAATTGCCGCTCGCGAACTGCATGGTCCGGCGCTTCGCCGACATGGAGATCTTCGTCGAGCTGCAGGAGAACGTGCGCGGCGAGGACGTGTTCATCGTCCAGTCGACCTCGTTCCCGGCCAACGACCACCTGATGGAGCTGCTGATCATGATCGACGCGGCGCGTCGGTCCTCGGCACGGCGCATCACGGCGGTGATCCCCTATTTCGGCTATGCCCGGCAGGATCGGCGCACCTCGGGCCGCACGCCGATCTCGGCCAAGCTCGTCTGCAACCTCATCACCGAGGCCGGCGCCGACCGGGTGTTGACGCTCGATCTCCACGCCGGACAGATCCAGGGCTTCTTCGACATCCCCACCGACAACCTGTTCGCGGCGCCCGTGATGGTGCGCGACATCAAGGAGCGTCTCGCCCCGGGCGAGCGCATGGTGGTCTCGCCCGACGTCGGCGGCGTGGTGCGTGCGCGCGCGCTCGCCAAGCGCATCGACGCGTCGCTGGCCATCGTCGACAAGCGACGCGAGCGGGCGGGCGAGTCGGAGGTGATGAACATCATCGGCGACGTCGAGGGCCAGTCCTGCATCCTCGTGGACGACATCGTCGATTCCGGCGGCACGCTGGTGAACGCGGCCGAGGCCCTGCTCAACGCGGGCGCCAAGGAGGTCTCGGCCTACATCACCCACGGGGTGCTGTCGGGCGGGGCGGTCTCGCGCATCGCCGCCTCGCGGATGAAGGAACTCGTCATCACCGACTCGATCCTGCCGACGCAGGCGGTGAAGCTCGCCCGCAACATCCGCGTGATCTCGATCGCGCCGCTGCTCGGCGAGGCGATCGGGCGCACGGCGACGGAATCGAGCGTGTCGAGCCTGTTCACCTGATCCAGGTCCGGGATTCCAAACGGATCATCCCTTTGGCGGGGTGTTGGGGCAGCGCCCCAACGTTCCTCCCCCAGGGCTCCGCCCTGGAACCGCGAAACGGCTCGCCCTTTCGAAACCCCTGACTTTTTTGGTCAGCGGATCTCGGCGATCTCGAACTCGTGGTCGTTCACCGTCACGGTGTCGCCGACCCCCTTGCCGGTCAGCGCGCGAGCCAGCGGCGCGACGTAGGAGATCGAGCCGGCCGACGGGTCGGCCTCGTCCTCGCCGACGATCCGAAACGTCTGCCGGGTCTCGTCCTCGCGCAGCACGGTCACCGTTGCGCCGAAGCGCACGGTCTCGCCCTCGAACGCCTCGACCGGCTCGGCCGAGTTCTTCCGCGCGGTCCAATAGCGCAGATCGCGCGAGACACGGCTGTGGTCGGCCTTGTCCTGCTGCGGCGAGAGGCTGGACAGCTCCGCCTCCAAGCGCGCCACCTCGGCGTCGATCTGTGCGAGGCCCTCGGGCGTCACATAGTTGGTGTGGGAGGAGATGGGCCGATCGGGAAGATCCTCGAAGGCCTCGCCACCTTCCGGCTCACGGACGAATGCTCTGCTCATAAGATATGCAATGCCCAAGCCTAAGCCGCGGTTCCACCGATCGTGACGACGGTGCGGCCCCGCACCTGACCGTCGAGCAGGGTTTCGGCGAGGCCGCCCACCTCCTCCAGGGAGACCGTCCGCGTCATGACTTTAAGCCGATCCCGGTCGAGGTCGCGCGCGAGCCGTGCCCAGGCCTCGCGGCGGGGCCCTTGCGGCGTCGTCACGCTGTTGATGCCGAGCAGGGAGACTCCGCGCAGGATGAAGGGCGCGACCGAACTCGGCAGGTCCATGCCCCCGGCATTGCCGCAGGCGGCAATGGCACCGCCGCCCTTCGTCATTGATAGGGCGTTGGCGAGCACCCGGCCGCCGACCGCGTCGATGCCTGCGGCCCAGCGCTCCTTGGCCAGGGGGCGCGGCTCGCCCGCGAGCGCCTCGCGCTCCAGGATTTCGGCCGCGCCGAGACCTCTCAGGTAATCGGCCTCGCCGCCCCGGCCGGTCGCGGCGATGACGTGCCAGCCGGCGCGCTTCAGGAGCGCCACCGCCACCGAACCGACGCCGCCGGAGGCCCCCGTCACCAGCGCCGGCCCGGCCTCGGGGGTCAGTCCGTGCCGCTCCAGGGCGAGAACCGAGAGCATTGCCGTGTAGCCCGCGGTGCCGATCGCCATGGCCTCGGCCGGGCTCAGGCCTTCGGGCAGCGGCACCAGCCAGTCGCCACGCACCCGGGCGCGCTCGGCGAGCCCCCCGAGATGCGTCTCGCCGACGCCCCAGCCGGTGAGCACCACGGCGTCGCCGGCCCGGTAGTCTGGATGCGCCGAGGCCTCGACGGTGCCGGCGAAGTCGATGCCGGGGATCATGGGGAAGCGGCGCACCACCGGCATCCGGCCGGTCATGGCGAGCCCGTCCTTGTAGTTCAGGCCCGAATGGGTGACCCGCACGGTGACGTCGCCGTCCATCAGGTCGGCCTCGTCGAAGTCGCGCAGGGCGAGGCTCTGGCCGGCCTCGCCCTTCTCGATCACCCAGGCTCTGAACGCCGCCATGGTCCGCTCCTCCCGTTTTATGTCGGGAAGGGAGCTACGGCGGCACGGCCCTGAATCAAGGCCGGCGACCGAGACCGACGCGGCAGCGGGCCTCAATACCCGTCGTAGATGCTGCCCTGCGAGAAGCCGAGGCCCACCGCCACATCCGCGGAGGAGGCGCCGGCGATGCCGAGGGCGTCCGGGATCGAGCCGACCCCAAGGGGACCATAACCGGGACCGGCACCGAAATCGGGGCCGCCCGCGGGCACCCAGGCGGCGCGGGCGGGCTGCACCAGCACCCGGCGCTGCGTGGTGGTGTAGACCGGCGGCAGCGTGTGGGGGATCGCCTCCGGCGGCCGCACCAGCACGCGGCGGGTCTGCACGGCGTAGCGCGGCGGCGTGGCCACCCAGCAACCGACGAGTTGGCCGTAGGCATCTGTGCGCGTCTCCCAGCGGCGCGCTCCAGGGGCGATCAGCACCCGCTCGGACACCGTGTCGTAGATCGGCGGCGTGGTGCGGTAGACGGTGCGCGGCGGCTGGACCAGCACCCGCTCCGCGACGGTGTCGTAGACCGGCGGCGTCACGACGCGGCGGTAGCACTCGGCGCTGACGCAGCCGCCCCCGGCCTGCGCGGGCGCGGCCATGGCGACCGCCGAGACGGCGGCGACGGCAAGAGAAGGGAACAGGCTCGAGCGGGGCAGGGGGGTGGCCATGGAACAACCTCGGAACGCGACTTCGATACGATTTCGGGGCGCCTGCGAGTCCCGTGCGGACCTCAGCGTGGCATGCCATTCGACGTACAGAGTGCGGCCAAGGTTGCTTTCCGAACAAGCTCGATTGTCAAAGACAGTAAAATTAACCAACGGCTAAGACTACGCAGATCTAAACACCGGGCCTCGACTTCGAATTCCGGCCGGCAGGCGGGATCGCACCGGATCGGGAACGGGGGCGGAGGCGTTGCCGGAAAACCCTTCGCGCCGCGCAGGGGAGGGCGGGCGGCAAGGCGCGCTTGTCAGCCCATCGGCCAAGGGCTAGAGCGCTTCCAAATCGGGCGGCGGCGGCGCCCGGAACGCTTGAAACCGCCGCACGAGGGGATCGCATCCGCGAGCGGGTGACGAGCCGGTGAGGAGCGCGCCCGCCCCGGCCCAGGCAAGCCCCCATCCAGGCAAGCGGATTTTAAGGACCGAACGGCCCATGACCTACGTCGTCACCGACAACTGCATCAAGTGCAAGTACATGGACTGCGTCGAGGTGTGCCCCGTGGATTGCTTCTACGAGGGCGAGAACATGCTCGTCATCCATCCCGACGAATGCATCGATTGCGGCGTCTGCGAACCGGAATGCCCCGCCGAGGCGATCAAGCCCGACACCGAGGGCGACCTGGAGGGCTGGCTGAAGCTCAACGCCGACTACGCCAAGACCTGGCCCAACATCACCCAGAAGAAGGACGCCCCTTCCGACGCCAAGCAGTGGGATGGCGTGGGTGGCAAGCTGGAGGCGCATTTCTCGCCCAATCCCGGCTCCGGCGACTGAGCCCCTCCGCCCTGCGCTCACCGGCAGCGCGGCGGCACAGGCTCGGGAAACGCGGCGGCCTCTCGTCGCAGGCGGTTCATCCGGGGCGATCATCCGAACGCATCACGGCCTCCCTCGAAAGATCCGCCGGAAGCCCCGGCGCCGCTCTTTTCGATCCGTGCAAAACCTTCGATCCTCCCATGCGGAGATGCGCCCGCGCGCTGGCAATCCTTTGATTCGCCGGCCCGTTCGTGTTACATGAGGGCTCGCCGTCGCTCACGCTCGATGCGCCCCCTCCTGATCGCCTTCAAAGCGAGTTCCGTCTTCCTGGAAAAGAGGTTGGCTGCGATCGACCGCCGGAAGCATCTCGCTCCCGGCGGGTGCCTTCGTGTGGTGTGAGCAACGCGAGAGCCCGGGAACCGGCCAGCGCCTCAATGGTGCGCCGCCGGACAGAGGCATGCGCCGGGTGTCCCGCCCCGGAGGTGACGAGCGTGCGGGCGTGGACGCGCCCCGCGTGGATGACAGTGGAGGCTCATTCCGCATGACCACAGCCAAGAAGACGACGGTAGCAGGCCGCCAAGGCTTCAAGACCGGCGAGGCGGTCGTGTATCCGGCGCACGGCGTCGGGCGGATCACTGCGATCGAAGAGCAGGAGATCGCGGGCTACAAGCTCGAACTGTTCGTCGTCTCGTTCGAAAAGGACAAGATGGTCCTGCGCGTTCCCACCGCGAAGGCCAACAGTGTCGGCATGCGCAAGCTCGCCGAGCCGGAACTCGTCAAGAAGGCCCTCGACGTGCTGACCGGCCGCGCCCGCATCAAGCGCACGATGTGGTCGCGCCGCGCCCAGGAGTACGAGGCGAAGATCAATTCCGGCGACCTCATCTCGGTCACCGAGGTGGTGCGCGACCTCTACCGCTCCGAGGCCCAGCCCGAGCAGTCCTACAGCGAGCGTCAGCTCTACGAGGCCGCCCTGGACCGCGTCGTGCGCGAGATCTCCTCGGTGAACAAGATCACCGAGACCGAAGCGCTCAAGCTGATAGAGCAGAGCCTCGCGAAATCGCCGCGCCGCGCCAAGGCCGATGCGGAAGCCGATGCCGAGGGCGAGGACGACGTACAGGAAGAAGCCGCCTGAGACGCGCTCGCGCAGCGAATCAGACCGCTGCACGATTCGTACGTGCGAACCAGAGGGCTCGGCGCTATGCCGGGCCCTTTTTTCATGCGGCGACCGTACAGCTCTTGATCCTTTCGTCTCCAACGCCATGCGCCCGCAGGGAACAAGCGTCGCATGGATGTGTTGTGCCTCTGCCACGGATGGCTTGCCCCATGGTCGGGTCCGGCGTTTCGCTGACCGACGGGACTGATGCGAGCCGATCTGAAACGCTCGAACCAAGAATGCTCGAACGAGAGAGGCGGGGATGGCAGAAATCGCGGGGATGCGGCGTCAGTTCATTCGAACAGCGATGGAGGCGCCGTTCCTTGCGAGGGACGAAGAGCGTGGGCTGGCGGTGGCCTGGAAGGAAGCACGCGACGAGCGCGCCCTGCACCGTCTGATCTCCGCGCATATGCGTCTTGTGATCGCGCTCGCCGGCCGGTTCCGCCATTACGGCCTGCCGATGGCCGATCTCGTGCAGGAGGGTCATGTCGGCCTGATGGAGGCGGCGGCCCGGTTCGAGCCGGAACGCGAAGTCCGCTTCTCCACCTACGCCACATGGTGGATCCGCGCCTCGATCCAGGATTACATCCTGCGCAACTGGTCGATCGTGCGCGGCGGAACGAGTTCCGCGCAGAAGGCGCTCTTCTTCAACCTGCGCCGCCTGCGCGCTCGGCTGATGCAATCGACCGAGGAGCAGGTCGGCTCCGAGATCCACGGACGGATCGCGACCGCCATCGGCGTCTCACGCGAGGACGTGGCGTTGATGGATGCGCGCCTGTCGGGACCCGACATGTCGCTGAACGCGCCCGTCGGCGAGGAGAGCGAAGCGTCCTCCGAGCGCATGGACTTTCTGGTCGACAACGCTGCCCTGCCCGACGAAACGGTCTCGGCCCTGGTCGATGGCGAGCGACGGCTGGTCTGGCTGCGACAGGCCCTGACGGTGCTCTCCGAGCGCGAGTTACGGATCCTGCGGGAACGACGCCTCGCCGAGGATCAGGCGACCCTGGAAGCGCTGGGTCACCGCCTCGGCATTTCGAAGGAGCGCGTCCGGCAGATCGAGAACCGTGCCCTGGAGAAGCTGCGTCGGGCGCTCGCCGAGAGGTTCCCGCAGGCACCGAGCAGCGTCTACGCCTGATTTTCGAGGCAGGTCTGATCAAGGGCGGCACCGGTGTGCCGCCCTTTTGCGTTTCAGATCACAATTCGAAGGAGGGAGCCGCCTGTTCGACGGATCATCTCGACCGTGCCCTGGCAGCGGAGCGGGTCGCCCGAGGCGCTGGCCAGCCGCAAGTCGAGACACGAGCGCTCTTGCCCCCCCACCAAGCCGGTAAACCCCGTCACAAGGGCGATGCGCCCGTCACCGGTCACTGCAGGGCCAACCAACAGGGTGTCACGTGGTCGCTCAGATGCCGGCCGTTCCCGCCCTGGCGCCCAGGCGCGACAGGGAACCGTCTCGCGAAGGACGCGTCAGGGCACCACCCTGCTATGCCGCGATGCGGCCGCGCAAAATGATAATTTTTAAATTCCTATATTTATCAGCAGCTTACTATCAAAAAAGCCAGGTCTTGAGCGCGAAAAACCGCCCTTGCCGCGCAAGAACAGCCACGAAGCGCCCCAACCCGCTTGCGACCACGAAAAGTGCCGGCTATAAGCCCGCTCGTCGGCCTTCGGGGGCCGGCATCGGAGTGTAGCGCAGTCTGGTAGCGCACCACGTTCGGGACGTGGGGGTCGCAGGTTCAAATCCTGCCACTCCGACCAAGAAAGAAGAGGAGCACCCTCCAAGGGTGTCAGGAAGTAAAAAAGGCGCCCGTAGCTCAGCTGGATAGAGCACCAGACTACGAATCTGGGGGTCAGAGGTTCGAATCCTTTCGGGCGCGCCATTAACTTCATAAGCTGGAATAAGGGGTTAGATAGTATCTAGCCCCTTTTGCATTTCTGGCGCTGCTTACCAGAAATGGCGGCTGGTAAGCGCATGGCAAGCGTGAACGTGCCAGCCAGCCAAATTCAACGGGAAGCTCGCCAGCGCCCGCTGATGTGCCGCAGCCATCCAAGATGCCCGCAGCACTCCGCCGCCGTCCTGATGCCTCCTGTTGATTTAGTGGGCTCAGGCGCCGAGCTAGGCGGTTCGGCTCTGCGGCGCGAAACCGTGCCGAGCTAGGATCTCGGCTTCGGCGGCGTCCTCCGGCTCCGGCAAGGTCCGTGCGGCCTCCGCCATCGCGGCTTCCCGAGCCTGCTGCTCACGATGCTTGCGCTCGCACTCCTCGTCTACAAGAACGCGACCCACCTCGCTCTGGAAGGATCGCCAATCGCACGCCTTGATGCCCGCGATGATCGAGTCGAATTCGTTGCCGAGGCGCTGGCGCAGCAACTGGGCGACGCGACGGGCTGGCGGTGGTGCGGCTGGGCCGAGGCGGAAGTCGCCGGATGCTCTTCCGGCCCGCTCGGCGGCGCGCATCGCCTCGACCTTTGCGCGGTGTTCCTCCATGAAGCGGGCCTGCGCGGCGCTCGTCTCTGCCTGTCGGGCCTCGGCTTCTCGGCGCTGGAGGATGGTGCGGGCAATCTCGTCCTCTGCCGTCTCATTAGCCTTGGTGCGGGCCTCCCGCTCACGGCGGCGGCGCTCCCGGTATTCGTCGAGTTCGGCCCTGGCGAGTCGCTTGGCTTCCTCGATTGCGTTGTCGTGTGCGTCGGTCATGTCAGAGTCCGGCCTCGGTCCGGTAGTGCGCAGCCCGAGCAGCTTACGGTCCTGAGTCGGCTGATGTTCTATCGGCACAGCGGCCTAGCCAGACCCACAAAAATCTTGCTAGGACCGACTCGATTGTCGAACGACTTGAGAAATCCATGTATTTCTTAGAAGTATTCTAGTTAAATCGTGTAGCGGCGCCGCAACAGCTGCAAACACATGATATATTTTAAGAAGGATCGGAGTTGCGCCTTGGGCTGGACTGGCCGACTGACGCTCGAAGAAGGCCGTTGCGGCGGGACGCCTGCGCCCCTCGCCTCTTCAGGAGTTGCATGCTCATGTCGTACTCTGGACACGCGCATCCCGGATACGCATCCACGGGGCCGGACCGGCGGCTCGGCCTCTGTCTCGCTGTGGTGGTGGCGGCCGGCTGCGTCTCCGGCGCGGCCGCGCAGGAGGAGGTGCGGATCGAGGAGATCTCCGTCGCGGGCAGCGGCGGCGGCAAACCCGTGCCGGCGAACCGCAATGCCGTCGTCGGCCCGCCCCCGCCCGCCTATCCCGGCGGCGTGGTCGGCTACGGCTCGCGGCTCGGCCTGCTGGGCAACCGCAACGTCTTCGACCAGCCGTTCAGCTCGACCAGCTATACCGAGAAGCTTATCCGCGACCAGCAGGCGCGCAACGTCCAGGACGTGGTCAACAACGACCCGTCGATCCGCACCAACGTGCCGGCCTTCTCCGGCATCCTCGGCTTCTTCGTGCGCGGCTTCCCCGTCTTCGCGCAGGACATCGCCTTCAACGGCCTGTTCGGCGTCGCCGACGCGTTCAACCCTGCCATCGAACCGATTGAGCGCGTGGAGGTGCTGCGCGGCCCCTCGACCCTGCTCTCCGGCGTTCCCCCCTTCGGCAATATCGGCGGCATCATCAACCTGATCCCGAAGCGCGCCGGGGAGGAGCCGCTGACCCGCGTCACGCTGGGCTACGGCAACGACGCCCAGATCTACAAGGCGATCGACGTCAGCCGCCGCTTCGGCGAGGCGAAGGAATGGGGCATCCGCTTCAACGGCGCCGTCAACAACGGCCGCACGCCGATCGACAACCAGTCCATCCATTTCGGCGTCGCCGCGCTCGCACTCGACTACCGCGGCGAGCGCCTGCGGGCGAGCCTCGATCTCGGCTACCAGGAGCTCGACTTCCAGTCGCCCCTGCGCAACCGCAACGTGGCGGCGGGGGTGCGCATCCCCCGGGCGCCCGACCTGACCCTGAACCAGCACCAGCCCTGGGAATTCCGCGACAGCGCCAATCGGCAACTCGCCACCCGGGTCGAGTACGACCTGACGCCGGACCTGACGCTGTACGGCGCCTACGGGCGCTCCAACTTCCGGCAGGAATATTTCGGCGGCGTCCTGACGATCTTCAACACCCGCGGCGACTACCGCGACCCGATCAGCTACCTGCCGTTCCTCATCGTCAACCAGACCGCGGAGGCCGGCCTGCGCGGCACGTTCGAGACGGGGCCGGTCAAGCATAGCTTCGGCCTCGCCGCGGTCGGCTTCTGGCAGGATCTCGCCCAGCCGACGGCGCAGGTCGTCGGAGCGACGATCGTGTCGAACCTCTACGATCCGGTCTACGTCGCCCCGCGCTCGACCGTCGGCCTGTCGAACGCGACGCCGCGCACCTCGAGCCGCATCAACCGCAGCATCGCCATCGCCGACACGACGTCGATCCTCGACGACCGGATCCTGCTCACCGTCGGGGGACGCTGGCAGAGCCTCGACGTGAACGCCTACAACCAGACCACCGGTTTCCGCACCGGCGCGAGCGAGAGCGGCGCCTTCTCGCCGGGCCTCGGCCTCGTGGTGAAGCCGTTGGAGCGGCTCTCCCTCTACGCCAACTACATCGAGGGACTGACCTCGCCGGCCCCGCCGATCGCCGCGCGCAACGCCAACGAAGCCTTTCCGGCCGCCGTGTCGCGGCAGACCGAGGTCGGCGCCAAGTACGATTTCGGCACCGTCGGCGTCGGCTTTGCCGCCTTCGAGATCGAGCAGCCCTTCGGCTTCCTCGACACGGCCACCCAGCTATTCTCGGTCGATGGGCGCCAGCGCAACAGCGGCGTCGAGCTGACGGTCTTCGGCGAGCCGGCGCCGGGCCTGCGCCTGCTCGGCGGCGTCAGCCTGCTCGACGGCGTGCAGGTGCGCTCGCAGAACCCGGCCAATGTCGGGCGCATCGCCGTCGGCGTCCCGGACGTTCAGCTCAACCTCTACGGCGAGTACGACCTGCTGCCGGGCCTGAGCCTGAGCGGCCGGGTGATCTACACCTCGGCGCAGTACTACGATCTCGCCAACAGCCAGAAGATCCCCGACTGGGCGACGCTCGATCTCGGTCTGCGCTACGCCACCGTGTTCCAGGATCATCCGCTTACGCTCCGGGCGAACGTCGTCAATGTGACGGGCAACAACTACTGGGCCTCGACGGGGCGGGGCATCCTGAGCCAGGGGGCGCCGCGGACCGTTCTGCTCTCGGCCTCCATGGATTTCTAGCAGGCTGCTGAAGAAGTCGCTGGCAAGCTTGTCGCGGAGATGACTCTCTCTGTCCGAGACAGGTGTGAGGTCGGGCGATGCGTGGGCGTGAGGAACGGTCGGAGAGCCTGTTCAGCTCAGTTCGCCTGGAGGAACGCGTTCCGGCAGATCATCCGCTCCGGCCTATCCGGGCTTTAGCCGACGAGGTCCTGGCCGGGCCGAACGGACACTTCGAGGCGCTGTGTTCCCAGATGGGGCGGCCCTCGATCCCGCTGCAGGCGTTCTTCTCGGTGCGCTCCGCGCGGATGCGGATGGAGCAGATCGACGACAATCTGCTGTTCCGGTGGTTCGTCGGCCAGAAGATGGATGCCGCGGTCTGGCATCCGACGGTGTTCACGCACAATCGCGACCGACTGCTGGAAGCGGAGGTCGCCCGCGCCTTCCTGTCGGGCCTGCCGGCGCTGAAGCCGGTCAAGCGGCTCCCGTCGAGCGACCACTTCTCCGTCGATGGCACGTTGATCGAGGCCTAGGCGAGAGGGGCGACCCAGGCTGGACCGAGGCGCGTCCCGCGCGCCGCGGCACCATCACCGCCACCGGGGCGGGCCTCTTCAGGATGGGCGATCTTCGAAAACGCAGCGGCAATCCCCCAAACCGAACTGTGCCCCAGACTTTTTCAGCAGCCTGCTAGACGCTCTTAAGATCTTCCCTATGGCTCATTCAGTACCAACGAACGGCACGCTTGCCGGAACGCAGGTCTCTCGGCCGAAATTTATCAGAAGTAGGCTCCAAAGGCCTCGGTTGGACTGTCACTCCATTCATTGACCTTCTCTATGAATTTCTGTGCTTCACGTGGCCGGACGAATATCTCTGGGTTGATTTGTGAATTGTAGAAGGTCGTATTAAATCTACGCCCCATTATTCCAAAGAAAAGCTGAAGAACGCCCCCAACATATACTGCTTTTTTTCCTAAATCGTCCTGTATGAATGCCCCCAGCGGCGTCGCGTATGACGCACAAGCCAGCAAAGCAATATCGAAGTCTATAGCTGATATTTCGCGCTTCATCCGCTCCAGAGTCGAGAACCAATCCTGGTCCGGGAAAAACTCAGCGGGCAGCCCGTGATACGTAATAGGAGTCGTATACGTCAGCAAATCAAACTCAGGGTATTCGTAGTTCTTGAAAAACTGGTGCCGATTTGGATGCTGATCCTGGATTGTTTCGGAAAATGGAGTGATTGCGAGGACCTTCTTTCCTACGAGAGCCTCACTAAAAACCGAGAGCAAAGACGGCCCACCAGCAACAAGCCGCTCAATGAAATTGTAGGGAATGAGCGTCATGGTGCGGTCTGCACCGATGACCTCTCGTACCCAGTGCTCACATCTTTCTACGGCCGATTCGGGCGGGGGAGGAAAATCGATAATTTCGGGAAAGAACGGGGCGATCAAGTATGCGTGGCCGACCGACAAGGTATCGGAGGCTCGGTAGGATTTCGTGAGCAGGCTGAGAAATTCGGGAACTCGTGAAGTGTCGCTGCACGTATCGTAGTAACCCGTATAGATCTCCAGCTCCTTCTTAGCGTTGAGGAAGGCATCGGAGCCGGAAGAAGTACCCTGGGTGAAGACAGCCGCGTTGGTATCGACGCCGCCGAGCCGACCGAGGAAAGCCGGCTCCGGCCCGAGCAACAAGTTCGAAACGTGCCGTGCGCAGTCTTCAGGTGGGAGTATCCGGTTTAATGCCATGTCGTAGCTCCGAACCATTCAGGGATTTGAAAGAAGTGAGAAATGAGCGCCCATCCGCCCGGCGCTATCTTGAGCGGAACGAGCCGATCAACGATTTCATACTGAGAATATATTTCATTTTATCATAGCCCTGAAATCGGAAAACATTGTGCTATTTATCTTATTTCTATTTTCGGGTATTGAGTAGGTTACTGACCAAAATGTACTGCTACCAAGGCCAATCTGCTCTCCGTCATACAATTTGGAATGCATGACATCAGGCGCGAATGTCCGGACCTTCGCGTTGTCTTTAGCGACATAGGCGACGGCGAGCGCAGCCTGATCGAGATGCCACTGCGCTCGGTCCGGACGTGCCAGCAACGAGGCAAGATAGCGCGCGATGCGCCCGAAGAAGGATGCAGCAACGGGGCCGCGACCGACGAACACCACAGAGGCTGAGACAAGCGACAGGATGTTGAGGGCCGCCTGCGGGAACACCAGCAGGCCCGCATCCGCGCCCCGCATCGCCTCAAGCAAATCCCCCACGGGCCGAACCACAAGCTGATCGGCATCCGTCAGCAGGAAGGGACGCCCGATTGCTTGCATGATGTCGGGAAGAGCGAGGAAGCGTGCGCAGGCATAGTAGGTCTTGCGCTGTGTTTCGTCGAAAGCTGAAAGATCGACGGTTTCGGTCGAGATGGAAAGCGGGATGCCAGCCTGGGCGCGGAGTTGCGCCAACGGCGCTGCGATCTCCTCGCTGGGATTGATGATGTGGATGTGCAGGCCGGCCGTGACACCAGCGTTCCGTTGGATTGACGCGAGCACCGCTGCGGCGAAGGTGTGGAAATACGTCACGTCGCAGCAGAAGCAAAACACAACCTCGCAGGCGGCGTGACACGCGGACAGGTCGGCTCGGTCGAGATCCACCTTACGATTGTAAAATCGGTCAAACGCATCGCAGCTCGCAGCGTCGGGCTCATCGAAGCGAAGCGTGACGGTGTTGGTCGTGCTGCCGTTGTCGAGCGGCACGGTGAGGGGCTTCGAGAAGAGCCGTTCGGCTTCGTTCAGCCGACCGAGATAGGCCTTGAGACTAGCCAGCCCATAGCTGATGCTCTCGCTGTGCGGTTGCCTGTCCCAGGCCCCTTGCATGTCGACAAGCGCGTCCGCGAAGCGGCCGAGATGACATTTGGCGATCGCACGGACATGCAGCAGCGGCGCGGGTACGCCCTCGGGAGCCAGGGCCACCGCTTGATCGAAGACCTCGATGGCACGTTGGGGCTGGCCCCGGGCCGTATTCGAGATCCCGAGCGCGACCAGGGTATCGATCGTTGGGTTGAGCGCATTCGCCCAATGCAACATCTCGTGGGCGGTCTTCACACCGCGGGCGGTGAGTTGCTCGTGAGAGGCGATGAGGACCTTCTGATGCGAGAGACGCTGCGCTTCGCTGGCAGTGCCGAGCGGGAGATGTTCCATGCCGGCCGCCTTGAGTGACCGCAGGTACCGGACACCGTCCTCGAGTGCCCTCAATTGCTCAACCTGCCGTCCATGGACGGGATCGTTGCCGAACCGGCGCAGCAGGTTCTGCAGGCCGTCCATACTCTTATTCACGTGCCGCGATGCCGTGCCGGCATCGCGCTCCACGACGGTCAGCACCTCGTTCAATCCGAGGATGTCGTGCCGCACGCTCAGATCGACCCAGGCAACGACGTCCTCCGCGAGGGCCGCATCCGCGAACACGAACCCCTCCGCAACAACAAGTCGATGCAGCATCACCGTCGGCGTCGCGATCGGGCAGTTCGAGATGATTCTCGGATAGATCCGCCCGGATGCAAGGCCGGACTCGATCACGCTGACGCCGGCCACCCCCTCATCGACGACGAGGTAGGAGGTGTGCGAGGCGACAGCCCCCTGCTGCATCATCGCGCGGAGCTGCACCTCGATCTTGTTGGGCAGGAACAGGTCGTCGGCATCGAGAAAGGCGACGTAGTCGCCCTGGCAGCGGCTGAGGCCGAAGTTGCGCGCCGCACCCGGGCCGCCATTGGGAATATGGAAGAGCTGCACCCGGGCGTCGGAGCCCACGTCGCGCAAAAGATCATCCATCGCCTCTGTCGAGCCGTCATCCACGAGGACGACGTCGAGGTGAGGGTAGGTCTGCGCGAGAATGCTCTCCAGGGCCCGGCGAACCAGACCGATCTCGTTGTAGAAGGGCATCACGACGGAGACGAGGGTCTTGGAGAAGCAGCGGTCCCGCTGCTCCTCCAAATGCCGCACGGTGCTGACGTAAGTCGTCGGCGCCAGGATTTTGCGCGTCTCCTCGTAGAAGCGCCACGAACTGCCGTACATCTGCGCACGCTCGATCTCGGTCGTCCCGTCGATCATGGCCCGCCAAAGGGTCTCGCCCTCTTCGGCGATGTCCGGGCGCTGCGAATCCTGGCTTGGATGGACGCGGTAGTGGACGAGCGACTGCGGCACGTGGAAGAAGTCGGTCTGCCGAATGAGCTGCCGCCAGAGTTGGAAGTCTTGGGTAAAGCGGCGACTGAGGTCGAACGGACCCGGGATGGCGCGCAGCAGGCCGATGGGGATGAAGACGGTGCAGCCGTTCACGGCGCCGCGAAACAGCGGCACCATCGGCGAGCGCTTGAACTGCTCATGGTCGAACTGCACGTTTGCGAACTGCTTCCCATCGGAATCGATGAGGGTGTAGTTCGAGATCAACATGGCGTCCGGCCGCCCCAATCGCTGCCAGAAGGCGACTTGGACGGCCGTCTTCTCGGGCGCGTAGAGGTCGTCGTGGCTGAGCCAGCAGAAGAAGTCGCCTGTGAGTTCCTCGACCGCCTTGTTCAGGGCACCGGCGACGCCCGTGTTCGATTGATGGAAGTAGCGAATCTTGTCCGGGTGCCGCTCGGCATAGCGCCGCGCCACAGCGTCGGTGACGCCTCCGTCGGTCGAGCCGTCGTTGACGATGACGATCTCAACGTTCTCGTAAGTTTGCGCGAGTGCGCTCTGGAGCGCCAGTTCGAAATAAGTCCCGCCGTTATAGACGGGCATGACGATGCTGACTTTCGGATGGTCCGACATCGGAGCAATCACTTTGCCTTGCGCCAATAGACAACCGCCCCGTCCACAGCGACGATCGGCTCGTTGATGTTCCGCCGTGCCCGATAGGCCTCGATTGCAGCCCGGCCGTCCTCCCCGACATCGTCAGCGACGATGAAGCCGCCGGGTGCCACCGTCGGGTAGAGAGCCTCGAGTACATCCGAGATCGAATCGTGCCAACCGCCAAGCCGCAGCAGGGCGAGGCAGCGGATCGGCGCTCTGGACAGCGTGTCTTCGAACCGACCGGGTAGGAAGGCGACTTGCCCATCCGACAATCCGAAGCGCTCGAATCCTTCCCGGAGCGCATCGAGCGACAGCCCGCGCTCCGGGTCGTCATCTTCCTTCGAGGGACAAGGTCCGGCGAAGGAATCCGCGAGCCAAACAGTGCGATCGGTGACGCCATGGGCGGCCAGGATCGCCCGCATGTAGAGACATGCGGCCCCCTGCCGGGCACCCGCATCGAGGATATGGCCTTCGACGCCGTCCGCCACCACCGTCTCCAGAAGGTGCCGAAGGTTGCGCAGGCGCGCCTTGGGGATCGGGGGGAAGCATCCCCCATGCGCCGCGCCCCCCGGCAAGGTCAGCTGCCCGGCCAGCACCGCCTCGAGAAGATCGAGGTAGAGCCGGCGGGCGGCGGATGCGAGCCCGCGCGTCCCCTTGCCGGCGGGATCCATATCCGTACGACCGGCACGGGAACTCCCGAGCCGGACAGCATCGGCAAGGGTGGCAAGGCTCGGCGCCTCGGCCCGGAGCAACTCATTCGCCTCGCGTAATGCCCTGACTCTCTCGGCAAGAGTTGCCACCTCGGCCCGGCTCGCGATGAGAGCGGCCTCCTGCTCACGCTCGCGCTGCGCGACGTGTTCGAGCAGGGCGGCCTGGAGCTGCATGGCGTCGCGCTCGGCGCTGGCCTCCCAGTCGTGGCGCTCCCCGCCATGCGGCGACGGCGGGCGGTCCGCCGCAGCCCGAGGGGGGGCACGCTCCACGTCAACCCGGCTCAGTTCGGCCCTCGGCGCTGTCGCCGCCCGCTCGCTGGCGCGAACCGCCGCCGCCAATTCATCGTTTCGGGCGACCGCGCGCTGGAGTGAGGCGGTGGCGACATAGAGTTTCAGTTCAGCTTCGTTTCCCGCTCCGCGCAGCCGCTCCACTTCGGCTTCAAGCACATTCTCGCGCTCCCGCGCCGCCGAGGGCAGTGCCCCGAGCGCCTGCGGCTCGCCACCCCGCACCCGCGCCGCAAGCTCGTCGTTCCGGGCGATCGCACGTTGGAGTGAGGCGGTGGCGACATAGAGTTTCAGCTCAGCTTCGTCCCCAGCTCGGCGCAGCCGCTCCGATTCGGCTTCTTGCACGGCCTCGCGCTCCTGCGCCGCCGAGCGCATCGCGGCGAGTTCACTCCGAAGGCCGCGCAGCTCATGATCACGCTGCTCAACAAGGCCGCGCATCCTCTCCGCCTCTGCCTCCAGGGCAGCGGACCGCGCCTGCAGCTCCAGCACCGCGGCGTAACATGCCTGTTCCGTCTCGCCCATCGGAACGCCGAAAAGCCCGAGCACCTCTTCGTTCGAGGCGTCCGATTCTCGTACGGGCCGTGGATGGACCACCGGTGCGCCCAGGACCCGGCCTTCGACGAGACCATATTTGAGATAGTGGACGAGCGGGTTCAGACCGGCCGTCCTCAAATCCGCGTAGCTCGCGAGATAGAGGGCTCCATCGAAATCCGGCCCTGGCCGTCGGCCCTCTGCCCCGCCGTACTGAAGGTAATGCTGGAGGGGATCGATCTTCGCGTTCGCGACGTCCTTGTTCGCCGACAAGTAATAATGGGAGTCGAACAATCCGGAGGCCCGTATCAGATGGGCCTCGAACGCAGGCGACAGCAGCGCCTGAATTTCACTCCAATTCCCATACCAGCTTCTCAAGCCACCGAGATCGCCACCAACTTTCCCAATGGCAATCGATAGGACATCCGCCCTCCAAGAAAGTCGTGTCGCTAGATCGTGACGTCCGACATCTTGGCTATCCACCGTGATCATTGGCCGGCATTCCTAGATGCATGAACGTCCCTAGCAAATCAGGGGATCGTGACCCGCTTCCTCGCCGGCCTCCCTAGATCATCTCTCTGACCATGGCCAGGGTCGACACAGCACAATCGAGCCAAATTCCAGGTTGCCGGATCATAGAAGCCCACCCGCCATATGCACACTTTAGGTTGATGAAAAGCTCAGATTTGGCGAATTATGTTCTTTCAAGTTTAGTTGTGGTCCGTTGATTTACGCTTCTCTTTCTTTATGGTGCGCTACGGGCGCTTGTTGGAATGCCCCTCGAAGCGCGTCGTCGAGCCGGGATCGAGCGACTGCCGTGATTTCGGGGTGCCACAACCCAGGCAGGCGACGTGGGTCCGGAGACGGGATTCGGCTCTCTCGAAAGCATCCTCAGCCCGAAAATGGCACTCACGAAGAAAAACAGCATCAACGTGCCGCTTCAGATTTCAGAGGGGAGCAGCGCACCTGGGGAGGCTGGATCGAGCACCATGGATCTGTTCTACGCGCCGCGATCCCCCTTTTCACGGAAGATCCTGACGGTGATTGTCGAGCTTGGGCTCGAATCGCATATCCGGCTGATTCAGACCGACCCGTGGAACGACGAGTCGCTTCGCCGTTACAATCCTGCCTGCAAGGTGCCGACGCTTCTGCTCGATGACGGGACGGCCCTGTTCGACTCGACCGTCATCGCGCGTTATCTCGACGAACTCGCCGGACACCGGTTGGTGCCGGCCGGCATCCGTCGCTGGGATGCCGGCCGACGCGAAGCGCTCGGGGATGCGCTGGCCGAAGCGGTCATCCGTCGCTTCGTCGAACGGATGGGCCCTGACTGCGATCGCATTGCTCGGGTCGTGGCCCGGCAGGAGGCGGCCGTAGCGGCCATTCTCGACCAACTGGAGGCAGAGCACGCCTGGATGGAGGCGCCGGTCGATCTTGGCCATCTCGCCATTGCCTGCGCCCTCGCGTATCTCGACGGACGATCGCCGGAACTAGAATGGGATCGAGGACGGCGCTTGCTCGCAGCATGGTTTTATGATTTCCGTGCCCGACCGTCGATGACCATCGCAACTACCCCTGAAATCGGCGCCTTTCGCACCGCCGTTTCGAGATGACTGCATCGTCAGAGGATTTAACTTTGAAGATTGCAATTTTGGGTGCTTCCGGAATGCTCGGAAGCACGACTTTCCAATACTTGGCACATCGCTTCCCCGGCAGCGTTTATGCAAGCGTGCGCTCGTCCTCGGCACGGCGATCCTTCCCGGACGATCTCGCCGCCAACATCGCCGTCGGGATCGACGTCGAGAATGCGGACGCGCTGGCCGGCTTCCTGCGTGACGTGCGGCCCGACGTGGTCCTGAACTGCGTCGGGGTCGTCAAGCAGCTCGCCTCCGCCGAGGATCCACTGGTCGCGATCCCGATCAACGCCATCCTGCCGCACCGGCTTGCACGGCTGGCCGACCTCGTCGGCGCCCGCCTCATCCATGTGAGCACCGATTGCGTCTTCACCGGCCGCAAGGGCGACTACCGCGAAAGCGACGTGCCGGATGCGGAGGATCTCTACGGGCGCTCGAAGCTGTTGGGCGAGGTCGATTACCCGAACGCGGTCACGCTGCGTACCTCCATCATCGGGCGTGAGATCGGCAGCCGCAACGGTCTCGTCGAGTGGTTCCTGGCTCAGAGTGGGTCGGTGCGCGGCTACCGGCGGGCGATCTTCTCCGGCCTCACCACCGACGAGCTGGTGCGTGTGATCGCCGACCACGTCCTGCCGAACCCAGGCTTGCGCGGCGTCTACCATGTGAGTGTGGACCCGATCAGCAAGTTCGACCTGCTCGGGATCGTCAAGGACGTCTACGACGTTGCAACCGAGATCGAGCCCGACGACGCGGTGGCGATCGACCGCTCCCTCAACTCGGAGCGGTTCCGGGCAGCCACCGGCTACGCGCCGCCCTCATGGCCGGACCTGATCCGCACCATGCGTCGCTTCCACGACGAAGCCTTCTCACGGATCCGCTGATGTTCTCCGGCAAGACACTCCTCATCACCGGCGGCACCGGCTCCTTCGGCAACGCGGTGATCCAGCGCTTCCTCGCCACCGATATCGGCCAGATCCGCGTCTTCAGCCGGGACGAGAAGAAGCAGGAGGACATGCGCCTCCTGCTGCGCGATCCGCGGATCCGGTTCTTCATCGGCGACGTGCGCGAGTACAACTCGATCGCGCAGGCGGTGAAGGGCGTCGATTACATCTTCCACGCGGCGGCGCTGAAGCAGGTGCCCTCCTGCGAGTTCTATCCGATGGAGGCGGTGCGCACGAACATCCTCGGGGCCGAGAACGTGCTGAACGCCGCGGTCGCCTCAGGCGTCGAGCGGATGGTCGTGCTCTCGACCGACAAGGCGGTCTACCCGATCAACGCCATGGGCCTGTCCAAGGCGATGATGGAGAAGCTGACGATCGCCAAGTCGCGCATGCTGGCCAAGGACGACACGATCCTGTGTGCCACGCGCTACGGCAACGTCATGGCCTCGCGCGGCTCGGTGATCCCGCTCTTCGTGAACCAGATCAAGGAGGGGCGCGACCTCACCATCACCGATCCGACGATGACCCGCTTCCTGATGTCGCTGGAGGATTCGGTCGATCTCGTGCTGTTCGCCTACCAGCGCGGCCAGCAGGGCGACATCTTCGTGCAGAAGGCGCCCGCCTGCACGGTCCAGGATCTGGCCGAGGCCCTGCGGACGATTTTTGAAGCCAAGAACGAGATCAAGATCATCGGCACGCGCCACGGCGAGAAGCTCTACGAGTCGTTGGTCTCCCGCGAGGAGATGGCGCGGGCCGAGGACATGGACGGGTTCTACCGCATCCCCGCCGACGACCGCGACCTGAACTACTCGAAGTTCTTCACGTCCGGAGAGACGGCGATCTCGGCCGCCGAGGACTACACCTCGCACAACACGCAGCGGATGAACCCGCAGCAGGTCATCGATCTGTTGCTGAAGCTCGACTACATTCAGCAAGCCCTGAAGCCGGCCTCGCGGGCCAGGGCCGCCTCCTAGAGCCGTATCCGACCTGATGGCATCAGGTCGGCGTCTCTAGGTCCTTGTTTTGACGCGCATTCTTTCGACGAACCGGTGGCTACTTCGTCGGAATGCGCTCCAGCTTCCGATCCAGGACCGAGACCTTTGAAAAAAATCCTCACCCTGGTCGGAACGCGGCCCGAACTCGTCAAGATGTCGCTCGTGATCCGGGCGCTGGACCGGCTGACGAACCACGTCCTCGTCCATACCGGCCAGAACTACGATTACGAGCTGAACCAGGTTTTCTTCGACGACCTCGGCATCCGCAAGCCCGACCACTTCCTCGAAGCGGCCGGGCCGAACGCGGCGGCGACGATCGCCCGCGTCATCGAGCGCGCCGACGCCGTGCTCGAACAGGAACAGCCCGACGCGGTGCTGATCTACGGCGACACCAATTCGGGGCTCGCCGTGATCCCGGCCAAGCGGCGCAAGATCCCGATCTTCCATATGGAGGCGGGCAACCGCTGCTTCGACCCGCGGGTGCCGGAGGAGATCAACCGCAAGGTCATCGACCACCTCAGTGACGTCAACCTCGTGCTGACCGAGCACGCCCGCCGCTACCTCCTGGCCGAGGGGCTGCCGGCGCAGCGCATCTTCAAGGTCGGCTCGCACATGGAAGAGGTGCTGGCCGAGTTCCGCCCGAAGATCGAGGCCTCCGACGTGCTGGCCCGGCTCGGGCTCGAACCGGACCGGTTCTTCATCGTCTCGGCCCACCGCGAGGAGAACGTCGATTCGCCGGCACGCCTCCGGGTCTTCCTGGAGGAGCTCGGTCGCCTGCACGCGGCCTTCGGCCTGCCCATCGTCGTCTCGACCCATCCGCGCACCCGCGCCCGGTTGGAGGCCGTGGGCGACCTCTCGCTGCCCGACAGCGTACGCTTCCTGCCGCCCTTCGGCTTCATCGACTACGTGAAGCTGCAGACGAGCGCCCATTGCGTCCTGTCCGACAGCGGCACCATCGCCGAGGAAGCGGCCCTGCTCGACCTGCCGGCGGTGACCTTCCGCGATGCGCACGAGCGGCCCGAGGGCATGGATGCCGGCACGCTGATCGTGGCGCCACTCGGCAAGGTCGATCTGGTCGAGGCGGTGCGGGCCGTGCGCGACGGCTACGGTGAGGGCCGCCGCTTCGCCGGCGCCGTGCCGGATTACCAGGGCGGCGCGGTCTCGACCAAGGTCGTGCGGATCGTCCTGTCCTACATCGATCAGGTCAACCACACGGTGTGGTCGAAGCCCGGCCCATTCTAGCGCATCGTCTTTTTCCGAAAGCCGGCGGCCACCTTTCGGGACGATGCTCTCGATCCCGGGTTTCCAAAGGGCCTCGAGGCCCTTTGGCGGGTGTTCAGGGCAGCGCCCTGAGGCCGGCGAAGCCGCTCTCTACTCCGCCGCCTGCGAAAATCCCTCGCCCGTGATCCAGGCGGCGAGGTCCGCCCGCGCCCGGTCGGTGAGCGCACGCTTCTTGAGCGCCGCCTTCTCGGGCCCGCGCAGGCGCTTGCCGGTCTCGTTGCGCGGCATCTGCGCCAGCGGCGGAAACAGCCCGAAATTCACATTCATCGGCTGGAACGAGCGCGGCGCGTTCGCCAGCGCATCCTCGGTCGCCTCGACATGGCCGCCGGTGATGTGGCCGATGAGGGCTCCCAGCGCGGTCGTCGGGGGCAGGGGGGCGAGCGTCTGCCCGTCCCCTTCGGCCAACGCGTAGCGGCCGGCCATCAGCCCGACCGCGGCGCTCTCGACATAGCCCTCGCAACCGGTGATCTGGCCGGCGAAGCGAAGCTGGGGCCGTGCCTTCAGCCGCAGGGTCGCGTCGAGCAGGCGCGGGCTGTCGAGATAGGTGTTGCGGTGCAGGCCGCCGAGCCGGGCGAACTCGGCATTCTCCAGCCCCGGAATCGTGCGGAAGACGCGGACCTGCTCGGCGTGGCGCAGCTTGGTCTGGAAGCCGACCATGTTGAACAGGGTGCCGAGCGCGTTGTCCTGGCGCAGCTGGACGATGGCGTAGGCCTTGACCGTCGGGTTGTGCGGGTTGGTGAGGCCGACCGGCTTCATCGGGCCGTGGCGCAGGGTCTCGGGCCCGCGCTCGGCCATCACCTCGATCGGCAGGCAGCCGTCGAAATAGGGGGTCGAGGCCTCCCATTCCTTGAACGCCGTCTTCTCACCCGCGATCAGCGCGGCAACGAAGGCCTCGTACTGCTCCCGGTCCATCGGGCAGTTGAGGTAATCCGCCCCGGTGCCGCCGGGACCGGCCTTGTCGTAGCGGGACTGGAACCACGCCTTGCCCATGTCGATCGAGTCGCGGTGGACGATCGGGGCGATGGCGTCGAAGAAGGCCAGCGATTCCCGGCCCGTCAGCGCGCCGACGGCCTCGGCGAGCGCTGGGGAGGTGAGGGGGCCGGTGGCGAGGATGGTCGAGCCCCAATCCTCGGGGGGAAGGCCGGCGACCTCCTCGCGGATGATCGTGATGTTGGGGTGCCCTTCCAGCGCCGCGGTGACGGCCTGCGAAAACCCGTCGCGATCGACGGCGAGCGCCCCGCCCGCGGGCACTTGGTGGGCGTCGGCGGTGCGCATGATCAGCGAGTCGAGGCTGCGCATCTCCTGATGCAGCAGGCCGACGGCGTTGCCGTTGGCGTCGTCCGAGCGGAAGGAGTTGGAGCAGACCAGTTCGGCCAGCCCGTCGGACTGGTGGGCATCGGTGCCGCGAACGGGCCGCATCTCGTGCAGCACGACCGGGCGGCCGCCCTGCGCGACCTGCCAGGCCGCTTCGGAACCGGCGAGGCCACCGCCGACGATATGGATCGGGTTCGTCATCGCGACGGAATAGAACCACGGGGCCGCGCGATCAATGCGGGCGGGCACGCGAACCGGCGCAACCGCTCCGGAAGACTTACGCCGCAATCGCTCGCGGGTGCCACATCGCGGCCGAGACAGCGCGACCGCGCCGACGTTACCGTGGCCCCCTCGTCCCCGATATCCGGGCCGGTCAAGCGGAGCGGACGGCCATGGCGATCTCTCCCGACGGGGCGCTGCCCTACTTCGTGTACGACGGCTATCTCGTCTCGCTCTACCCATGGCAGGGCCAGCGCGTCGCGCTCCTGACATCGGCCAACGATCTCGACGGCGATGTCATGCAGGACATCCTGAACAGGATCGACGCCGCCTACGACGTCTATCTCGCCATCACCGGGCAAACTCCGGCTCCGTACAAGCTCTACAACGGCCTGCTCACGATCGCCGAGGTGCCCACGGCGCTTCAAGGCGCGGCGAACGCGATCGGCTTTCTCGGAGCCACCGGCATCGAGCTCACGACCGGCGCGTTCGATCAGCTCTATGCCGGCGCGGCCGAAGCTGGCACCTTCGATCAGACGGTCTTCTACGAACTCGGGCGGAACTTCTGGTTCTACGGTTCGCAGCTCGGGACCGTGGATAGCTTCGTCACGGGGTTCGCGATCGCCAACCGGTTCGTGTCGATGCAGGAGGCCGGCATTCCCGGCAGCGCGTTCGGTGCACTGCCCTTCGACGAATTCAGGCCGTCCATCCTCGAAGACCTGGCGCAGACCTTCTTCCAGGGGGCGGCCTTCACGCTCGCCAACACCCTCGGCGCGGCGACCGGTGTTCCGAACGCCAACAACTGGGGCCCTGCGGATCTCGCCGCCTCCCTGCTCACCCAAGTCTACGAGGATCTCGGCCTTGATGCCTACGCGCGCTTCCATCAGGAACTCGCCGGCCGTCCCGCCGCGGGCACGCCGGAAGAGGCCTTCGGCAATCTCGTCGCCGCCGCGAGTCAGGCCACGGGGATCGATTACGGCTTCCTGAACAAGACCGAGGGCGTCGCCTACGTCGTCGGCGGCCGGGGCGACGATCGGCTCGAGGCCGACGGGAGCGGCAATCCGGTCCTGGGCTTTGCCGGCGACGACACGCTCATCGGCACGGCCGGCGCCGACCGGCTGTTCGGCGATGCGGGCGACGACGTCCTGCGCGGCGGAGGCGGCCGCGATCAGCTCGTGGGCGGGGCCGGTGACGACACCTACTTCGTCGACACGCCCGGCGACCAAGTGTTCGAGGGCAGGGGGCAAGGCACCGACCGGCTCGTGGCGACGAGCGCCTACACGCTGGCCGCCGGCCAGGAGATCGAGATCCTGCAACTCGCCAAGAGTACCGGATGCGCGCCGCTGTCCCTCACCGGAAACGCCTTCGGCCAGCGGCTGATCGGCAATGCCGGCGACAACAGGCTCGACGGCGGCGGCGGTGACGACAGCCTCGCGGGCGGCCTCGGCGCCGACCGGCTCACGGGCGGCGCGGGCGCCGACACCTTCGTGTTCGACACCCGGCCCGGCCGCGGCAACGTCGATCACGTCCGGGACTTCGCGTCACCGGACGACGTGTTCCACCTCGACCACGCGGTCTTCTCGGGCCTCGAAACCGGAGCACTGGCGCCTGGACAGTTCAAGAACCTCGGTCCGGCCAAGGTGATCAAGGCGGATGCCGACGACCGCATCCTCTACAAGCAGAAGACGGGCGAGCTGTTCTACGATGCCGACGGCAGCGGCCGGAAAGAGGCCGTCCTGGTCGCGGTGCTGGATAACCACGCCGCCCTCGACCACACGGATTTCCTCATCGTGTGATCCCGCTTCCGTGGGGAGTGATGCCGGCGGTCAGTGCAGCTTCGGTCCGATCAGGAACCGGTCGCGATCGACCGAGGTCAGCGCGAGCCGGGTCAGGCGCCCGTCCCGGTTGATCGTGAGGGGGACGCGCACCCCCGCCTCGCCGAGTGCCCAAACCTGCCGGAAGAAACCGGCGAGGTCGGCGACCGGCTCGCCCGCCACCTCGGTCAGCACGTCGCCCGCGCGCAGGTCGGCAGCCTCCGCCGGGCCCTTGTCGGCGGTTCCCATCACCACGACGCCGTCCTCGGTCTCGGTGGCGTAGAGGCCGAGCCAGGGGCGGGGCGGGCGGTCGGCCCGGCCGCGGGTCTCGAGATCGGCCAGGATCGGCGGCAGGAGTTCGATCGGAACGACCATGTTGATCGCCCGCCCCGCTCCCGTGCCGCCCTGCTGGAGCTGAAGCGAGCCGATGCCGACCAGCGCCCCGTCGGACCCGATCAGGGCGGTGCCGCCCCAATGCGGGTGGGCGGGGGTGGTGAACAGGGCCTCTTCGAGGACGTACTCCCAGTAGCCAGCGAATTCCTGCCGGGCGACGAGTTCGACCGCGAGGCTGTGCGAGCGCCCGCCCGCCCCCGCGACCACCGCCCTCTCGCCGACCTTCATCGTGTCCGAGCGCCCGAGCCTCAGGGCGGGCAGGGCGAGGCGGCCGAGCGCCTGGACGAGGCCGAAGCCGGTCTCCCCGTCGTAGCCGACGACGTAGGCCGGCACCGAGCGCCCGTCATGCGTGGTGAGCCAGACGCTCTCGGCCTCCAGCACGAGGTAGCCGATGGTGAGCACCAGCCCGTCCTCGCGGATCACCACGCCGTTGCCCGCCCGCTCGGTGCCGAGCGTCTCGGCCGTGAAGGCCTCCGCCGGCACACGGGAGGAGAGGGAGACGACCGAGGTCAGCGCCCGCTCCAGATCGTAGGCGTAGTCGCCGGCCTTCGGCTGCAGGGCGGCCGGAATCCTGAATTCGCCGTGCGCGGACATGTTCTGCAATTTCCCTGCGCCCCGCTCCGCTGCCGCCCGTGGACCGACGTCCGTTCGCAAGGTTCGCCGGGCGCTGCTTCCGACACAGATAGGCGGCGCATCTCGCCCCGACACCCGCCCGTCGCCGCGTCGAAAGGCGCCCGCGCCACGACCCGAGACGGCCTGTGGCGCGCCGGCATCACCTCCGATAGGGTGCCGCTCCCTGTCCCGCCGCGCTGAGCGTCCGGCGGACGCCTCCCATCCAGACGCACAGGAACCATGCCGCGTCCTCCGACGACCTCCCTCCGCGCCGCGTCCGCCGGGAGCGGGCCGTGACGCCGCACGACGGAGAACTGGCCGGGCTGCTGGACCGCGTCGCCCGACGGGACGTGGCGGCCCTGCGGGCGCTCTACGACCGGACCGCGCCGAAACTTTTCGGGATCATCCTGCGTATCCAGCGAGACCGGAGCCTCGCCGAGGACGTGCTTCAGGATGTCTACCTGAAGGTCTGGCAGTCGGCAGGCTCCTACGCGCCCTCGGCCGGGGCCCCGCTTCCGTGGCTGTATACGATCGCGCGCAACCGGGCCATCGACGGGCTGCGCCGCCGGAGCGAGGTTCCGATGCCGTCTGGTGAAAGCGGGGAGGCCTGGATGGAGCGCCTCGTCGCCCCGACCGACGAGGAAGGCGCCTTCCTCGACCGCGACGCGCTCGCCGCCTGCCTGTCGCGGCTCGATCCGACGCAGCGCGACTGTGTCGTGCTGGCCTATTGCGAGGGCTGGTCCCGCGAGGAACTCGCCGAACGCTTCGAGCGGCCCGTCAACACCGTGAAGACCTGGCTGCACCGGACGCTGGCTGCCCTGAAATCCTGCTTGGAGAGCATCGCGTGAGCGGCGGGAGCGGCAGACCGGAACCGGCGGAACGCGACCTGCGGGCGGCCGAGTACGTGCTCGGCACCCTCAATGCGGGTGAGCGCGCCGCGTTCGAACTGGAGCGGGCGGTCGATCCGGCCACCGAGGCGGCCGTCCGCGCCTGGGAGCGGCGTCTCGCCCCGCTCGCCCGCGCCGTGCCTGCGGTCGAGCCGCCGGCTCACCTCTGGCCGGAAATCGCCCGAGAGATCGTGCGCGGCACCGCCGCGGACGATCCCGCTCCCCGGCCGGACCAAGCGAGCGCCGCCAACGACAACCGTCTGCGCGACCTGCGCCGGCAACTCCGGCTCTGGCGCTTCACCGCGGCGGGGGCGGGGCTCGCCGCCGCCGGCCTCGCGCTGGTCGTGCTGACCGGTTCGCCGCGGCCCGGCGGGGAGCGGGCGGGCGGCGCGGAAGGCCGCTACGTCGCCGTGGTCACGAGCGCGGGCGACCTGCCGGCCCTGATCGTCAGTGTCGACACCGGAGCGGGCACCGCTCGGGTGCGGCCGGTGGCGGCGCAGGCTCCGGCCGGCCACAGTCTGGAACTCTGGTATGTCGGGCAGGGCGCCGCCCCGAAGCCGATCGGCCTCGTCGAAGGCGAGGCCACCCGCATCCGCCTGCCGCCGGAGGCCGGTCGCGGCGGGGACGGGGTCATCGCCGTGTCGGTGGAGCCGCCGGGCGGCTCACCCACCGGCAAGCCCACCGGGCAGGTGATCTACACCGGCAAGCTGATCCGGGAATAGGACGCGCGGCCCCCCAATCGAGGCCGCCCCTTCCAGAACCCGGACGACCCTTGCACAGCCGACCCGAAACGGACGAAGCCGCCCGGCCTTGCGGCGGGGCGGCTTCGCGACCTTGAACAGATCGGGGACGCGGTGAGCGCCCCCGACCGGATCGGCCTGATCAGTACTTGCGAACCAGCGGAGCCGGGGCCGGAGCCGCAGCAACCGGGGTGTAGAGCGGGGCGATGATGCGGAACCAACCATCGGTGCTCTCGCGCAGGCCGGCCGTGGTCACGACGTCGCGGGCGACGTAGGCCTGAACCGAGAACGGTCCGAAGTCGTAGCCGATGAGGCCGCCGAGGGCGAACCGGCCACCGCGACCGATGCGGCTGGTCGGGTCGTTCACGAAGGCGAGCAGGTTCGGGTCGAGGTTGACCGTGCCGTAGCCGATGGCGCCGATTTCGAACTTGCCGAACTTCTTGGTCGCGGTCAGGTCGAGGTTGAACGCGTCCGAGATCTGCACCGGGCCGAAGAAGCCGGGGATGCCGTTGCGGCCGTCGAAGCGGCTGGGCGAGTCGTAGAAGTTGTAGGTCAGGTTGGCGGTCAGGTTGTAACCGTCGCCGGTGTAGCTGACGGCGCCGCCGACACGGTAGGTGTTGGAGGCCAGGATGTTCAGGCCACCGCCACGACCGGCGTTGAGCTCGTTGAGGTACGAACCGCCGAGCAAGCTGACGCCGATGTTGCCGCCGAGGTCGAACGCCCAGATCGCGCCGACGAAGGTACCGACGTTGATCGAGGTGTCACGGCCACCGGCAGCGCGGCTGAAGGTGAACACCGTCGGGGGGGCCACGACGAACTCGAGGCGGCCGCCGAACGGCACGTAGGGGGTCGCCCACACCAGGATCGGGACGTTGACGGCGGTGTCGACCGAAGTCGCGTTCGGGCCATCCGGGCTGCGGTAGGTGAAGGTGTTGATGGCGTAGATGCCCTCGGGGAGCGGCGCGCCGACGGCCAGACCGACCTGCTCACCGGGAACCGTGGTCGTCTGCGCCTGGGCGACGGTCGTCGTCATTCCGGCCGTGAGTGCAATGGCGCCCGCAGCGAGCCAGTTCTTCATCATTTTTCTCGTTCCTTCCCAAGGATTCAGGCGTCCGCCCCGTAGCCCCCGCATCGCCTCTCGCCTCCCTCTCTCCCCGGAGTGGGATGGCTGGTGTGATGCCGGTGCCCCCTACGGCCGCACCTCAAGTCTCGACGTCGGGAACTATTCTACAGACCGACCGCGAAAGACAGGGGATTGCCTCCAATCTCGGCAGTTCGGACCCTACCGTTGCGCAAAAGCCGCATTTTTGCTGCGGAGCAACCAAAGGCTTAACGACCTCTTAACGCAATCCATCTTGGACGGATGCCATCCCGCGAACGGGATTCAGGCGAAATAGTACATTGTCCTCAAGTCATTGACCGCCGCATCCGGCCGGGATCCTTCGGCAGGAAGGGCCGGGCAGTTGCGCAAGTGCGAATGCGGGTTTGGGGCTCGGCCGCACCGACCGCGCCGTCACCAGGGGCCGGACCGGCCGGCTCAGCCGACCGAATCGCTCCCTCGGCCCGGCTCTCCGGCAGCGCGGGAACCCATCGCCATCAGGTTGCGCCGGCCCGCCCGCATCGGCCGGTGCGCCCTATTCGGCGGCCTGACGGCCCGTAGCGTTGGTGCGGCGGCGCGATGCGGGGCCTGCCTTCGCCTTGCCGGTGTCCTTGCCGGTGTCCTTGGCTGCGTCCTTCGCTGCCGTCCCGGCCGGGCGGCGTGCCAGCACCTCACGCAGGAAGCGCCCGGTATGGCTCGCCGTGCTCGCGGCGATCTCCTCGGGTGTGCCCTGCGCCACGACCCGGCCGCCACCGTCGCCGCCCTCGGGGCCCATGTCGATCACCCAATCGGCGGTCTTGATGACTTCGAGGTTGTGCTCGATCACCACCACGGTGTTGCCCTGATCGACCAGCTCGTGGAGCACCTCCATGAGCTTGGCGACGTCGTGGAAGTGCAGGCCGGTGGTCGGCTCGTCGAGGATGTAGAGGGTGCGGCCCGTGGCCCGCTTCGACAGCTCCTTGGACAGCTTCACCCGCTGCGCCTCGCCGCCCGAGAGCGTGGTCGCCTGCTGGCCGACGCGGACGTAGTGCAGCCCGACGCGCGCCAGCGTTTCCATCTTTTCACGAATGGACGGCACGGCCTTGAACAGGTCGGCAGCCTCCTCCACCGTCATGTCGAGCACGTCGGCAATGGACTTGTTGCGGTAGCGCACCTCCAGCGTCTCGCGGTCGTAGCGCTTGCCCTTGCACACGTCGCAGGTGACGTAGACGTCGGGCAGGAAGTGCATCTCGATCTTGATGACGCCGTCGCCCGAGCACGCCTCGCAGCGCCCGCCCTTCACGTTGAAGGAGAAGCGTCCCGCTTGGTAGCCGCGGGCCTTGGCCTCGGGCAGGCCGGCGAACCAGTCGCGGATCGGGGTGAAGGCGCCGGTATAGGTCGCCGGGTTCGAGCGCGGGGTGCGGCCGATCGGCGACTGGTCGATGTCGATGACCTTGTCGAGATGCTCCAATCCGTCGATCCGCTCGAACGGGGCCGGGTGCTCCAGGGCGCCGTTGAGGCGCTTGGCCGCCGCCTTGTAGAGCGTATCGATGATCAGCGTGGACTTGCCGCCGCCGGAAACGCCGCTGATGCAGGTGAAGGTGCCGAGCGGGATTTCCGCCGTCACGTTCTTCAGGTTGTGGCCGCGCGCGCCCACCAGCCGCAGCATCCCGCGTCCGGGCTTGCGCCGGGCTTTGGGCGTGCGCACCGAGAGTTCGCCGGTGAGGTACTTCGCGGTGAGCGAAGCCGGATCCTTCAGGAGCTCTTCGGGCGTGCCCTGCGCGACGATCTCGCCGCCATGGATGCCCGCCCCCGGACCCACATCGACCACGTAGTCGGCCTGGAGGATCGCGTCCTCGTCGTGCTCGACCACGATGACCGAGTTGCCGAGATCCCGCAGGCGCTTGAGCGTACCGAGCAGGCGCTCGTTGTCCCGCTGGTGCAGGCCGATCGAGGGCTCGTCGAGCACGTAGAGCACGCCGGTCAGCCCCGAGCCGATCTGCGAGGCGAGCCGGATGCGCTGGCTCTCGCCGCCCGAGAGCGAGCCCGAGCCGCGGGCGAGCGTCAGGTATTCGAGGCCGACATCGACGAGAAAGGTCAGCCGGTCGCGGATCTCCTTGAGGATGCGGACCGCGATCTCGTTCTGCTTGTCCGTCAGCTTGCCCGAGATCTCCGAGAACCAGCGATGCGCCTCGCGGACGGAGAGGGCGGTGACCTGGCCGATATCCTGCCGGTCAATCTTGACCGCGAGCGCCTCGGGCTTGAGCCTCTTGCCCTCGCAGGCGGCGCAAGGGGTGGCGCTCATGAAGCGGCCGATCTCCTCGCGGGAGGCATCGCTCTCGGTCTCCTTGTAGCGCCGCTCCAGATTCGGGATCACGCCCTCGAACGGCTTGTTGACCGAGTAGGAGCGCAGGCCGTCGTTGTAGTCGAAGCGCACCGACTCCTTGCCCGTGCCGAACAGGATCACCGCGCGGGCCTGCTCGGGCAGCGCCGACCACGCGACCGTCGTCTTGAAGCCGAAATGCTTGGCCAGCGCGTCGAGCGTCTGGTCGTAATAGGGTGAGGTCGATTTCGCCCAGGGACCCACCGCGCCGCGCTTCAGCGTGAGCGCGGAATCGGAGATCACCAATTCGGGGTCGATCCGCATCTCGTGGCCGATGCCGCCGCAGGTCGGGCAGGCGCCGAACGGGTTGTTGAACGAGAACAGCCGCGGC
Source organism: Methylobacterium sp. J-043 (assembly GCF_022829505.1). NCBI lineage: Bacteria > Pseudomonadati > Pseudomonadota > Alphaproteobacteria > Hyphomicrobiales > Methylobacteriaceae > Methylobacterium > Methylobacterium sp. J-043. The sequence continues at coordinate 73,380 of NZ_JAKSYB010000037.1, forward strand.
TCGATCTCGGGGATGGTGAAGCCGGAGACCGGGCAGGCGAAGCGCGACGAGAACGTGATCTTTTTGGGGGTTTCGCCCTCCGGCGCGTCGGCGAACTCGATGTCGGCGATGCCGTCGGCGAGTTCCAGCGCGGTCTCGAAGGAATCGGCCAGCCGCGCGGCGATGTCGTCGCGCACGACGATGCGGTCCACGACCACGTCGATGTCGTGCTTGAGCTTCTTGTCGAGCTTCGGCACGTCGTCGATCGCGTAATACTCGCCGTCGATGCGCAGGCGCTGGAAACCCTTCTTCTGGAACTCGGCGATCTCCTTGCGGTACTCGCCCTTCCGCCCCCGGACCACGGGCGCGAGGAGATACAGCCGGGTCTTCTCCGGCAGCTCCAGCACCCGGTCGACCATCTGACTGACGGTCTGGCTCTCGATCGGCTCGCCGGTGGCGGGCGAGTAGGGGATGCCGACCCGCGCCCAGAGCAAGCGCATGTAGTCGTAGATCTCGGTCACCGTGCCGACGGTGGAGCGCGGGTTCTTCGAGGTCGTCTTCTGCTCGATGGAGATGGCCGGCGAGAGCCCGTCGATCTGATCGACGTCGGGCTTGCTCATCATCTCCAGGAACTGGCGGGCATAGGCCGAGAGCGATTCGACGTAGCGGCGCTGCCCTTCCGCGTAGATCGTATCGAAGGCGAGCGACGATTTGCCCGAGCCCGACAGGCCGGTGAACACCACGAACCGGTCGCGGGGGATCGTCAGATCGACGTTCTTGAGATTGTGCTCGCGGGCGCCGCGCACCGAGATGACGCGGGTGTCGCGCGCATTCGGGCCCGCCGCATCGAACAGGGCGGAGAGGCGCGCGTCGGCCTGCTCCTCGGACTTGGCCTTCGTGTTGGCCGTATTCCTCGCCGCCGTTTTGGCCGTCGTTTTGGCCGCGGTCTCGGCTTTGCGGGCTTTGGCTGTGGCCATGGACGACAAAATCTCTGCGACGATCCGAGCGACCCGATGCACGGCCGCCGACCTGTTCGGGCGGGCAGCGGGCGCGCCGCGCGAAGAACAGGTTCCGGGGACGGAAGATGGGTTCCGGGCGGCGTGAAACCACTAGAACGGAACGAGTACGACGGCAATGCCGGCCTAACGATCTCTCACGAGAGGCCCGTTGCACTGTCGCGTCTCGAGGGAAAACGGCCGGTGACCGGGCGTTTTGTGAGGTACTCCGCATCGCTCAAGCAACCGCCAAGGTCGCGAGTGTTCCGAACAGGATCAGCACGGCTGAGCTCCCGAGCGCGATGCGCCCCGCATGCAGGCGGCCCCAGCGTTCGACCAGGGTGCGGACCTCCGGCCCCGCCTCCGTCGGCACGATGGCGTCGAGACGCCGGTTGACCGGCATGATCACGATGAGGGTGTAGGGCCAGTTCGCCACGAGCACGAGCCCGCCCGCGAGGAAGCCGAGCCGCCCGGTGAGCCACCACGCCAGCGCGGCGCAGAGGAAGCCGATGACGGCGAGACTTCCCTGCATGGCGGTGCCGCCCCGATAGGCCCGGCGCCACTGCACCAGAAGGGCGGGCTCCGGGATCAGCAGGCGGGCCGGCTGCTCGGCGACCAGGATGTAGAGGGCCGCGCCCGTGAACAGGGCAGCAAGGATGAGAGCGAGGAGGCCGGGGAGCATCGGTGAACCTTCGGGGGGGCGGCGGAGCGCTATGCGCTCCCGTCTCCGGCATTGCGCGCCATGAAGCTCGCCGCCGTCCCGTCCTCCGGGTTGACGAAGACGATGTCGGTGGGTTCGCGCCGCGGCGTGTCGACCGAGAGGAAGACCAGCGGCTCCTCCAGGATCTGCGGCAGGGCGTGGACGGTGCCCCGGTCGAACAGCAGGAGCTGGCCGGGGCCGAACGCCGCCTCGTTCCCCGCATCGCCGATCCAGAAGGTGCCGCGGCCCGACAGGCAGACGAGCACCTCGTCGCAGGTCGCGTGATAGTGCGGCGGAGTCGGGCGGTAGACCCGGAACACCCGCACGCTCGCCGTCTCCCGGTCGGACAGATAGGTGTCGACCAGGAGCGTCGATGCGGAGGCGGGCAGTTCCCGCGCGATGGCGTGGAGGTCGAAGCGTCCCCCCTCGGACAGGATGGGGGAGGGCGCGGGAGTGTCGGGCTTCGCCATGCGCGTCTCCGGACGGGCTTCCTTGCAGGATTTCCGACGGGTCTTTTGCAGGCCCCGTGCGACTCAACGGCTCAAGACGGCGAACCCGGACCGGTTCCGCCCCCGTTCCGACTCGACGCGGCGCGTCGTCCGCCTACCTGCGGGGGCCGGCTTGTCCCGAGCATTCGTCAGGAGCCCGACCCGTGGCCGAATTCCGCGTCTACACCTCGCCGTCCGCCTTCCCGAATCCGCAGCGGCTCCGGCTGTTCTGCCATGAGAAAGGTATCGCCGACCGGTTCGAGGAGGTGATCTACGACATGACGCCGGGCGGCGAGCAGCGCGGCTGGCGCCATCTCAAGCGGAACCCCTGGGGCGAGACCCCGACCTTGGAACTGCCCGACGGGACCTATCTCGCCGAGACTGCCGGCATCGTCCGCTTCCTCGACGGACACTTACCCGGCCGCCGGATCATGGGCGAGAGCGCCTTGGAGCAGGGCCAGGACCAGATGTGGGACGACCGGATCTGGGTGCAGATCCTCTACCGGCTCACCACCGCCTTCCACGTGCTGCACGAAGGGTTGGGGCACAAGCTCGAACTGACCCGCAACCCGCAATGGGGCGAGCATTGCCGCAAGGAGGCGATCGCCCATGCCGGACTCGTCGATCGCCACCTAGCCGACGGGCGCGACTGGCTGCTCGGTGGGCCGGAGCCGACCTTCGCCGACATCACGCTGTGCACGGCCATCGCCTTCTCGAAGTTCGGCCCCGTGGCCACACCGCTGGACGAGCGCTTCGAGGGGCTCGACCGCTTCTGGCAGCGTTGGAAGCAGCGCCCGGCCTTCCGCGCGGCCTACCGGGACGGCGGGGGGATCGAAGAACTCGCTGGTCTCAAAGCCGGCTGACGGCGCCTCCAACATCGTCTTGGGCGGTGAAATGGTCACCGGTCTGCGCAAACTTTAAGCAACCATGCCCCGGCGAAATCTTTACTTCACGTAGCGTGAGCACGGTCCGGGGACCTTCTCTCCGGATCGTGCTGCCATGCGTTCGCGTGTTTCTTCGCTTTCTTCCCTCTCTGCCGTTCTGCCTTCGTCCCTGCGGGCCCGTATCGTCGCGGTGGCCCTGATCCCGTGCCTCGCCTTCGGTACCGTGGCGGGGGTGGCGGTCGCGGAGCGGGCGGGGCAGGGGCGGGCGATGGCGCGGATGGAGGAACTGGTCGGCCTCTCGGTGCGGATCGGCGCCTTCGTCCACGAGGCGCAGAAGGAGCGCGGCGCCTCCAGCCTCTATCTCGGCTCGAAGGGCAGCCAGTTCGCCCCGGAACTCGCGGCCCAGCGCACGCTCACGGATACCGCGCGCGCGGCCCTGATCGCAGATCTGGAGGCCGGTGGTACGGATGCGGCGTTCGCACGCAAGGCGGCGGCCCTGCGTGAGGGGCTCGGCGGGATCGAGCGCCACCGCAGCGCGGTGGACCGGCTGCAAACCAGCGTGCCGGCCAACCTCGCCGTCTATACCGGCATCATCGCGGAGGCCCTCGGGGCCGTGCGCGGGGTGGCACAGATCGCCGCGGACCCGGCTATCGGCGCCCGCGTGTCCGCCTTGTCCGCCTTTCTCTCGCTCAAGGAGTTCGCCGGCCAGGAGCGGGCGGCGGCCTCCGCCGTGTTCGCCGCGGGCGCGATCGACCTCCCGGGCCTGCGCCGGCTCGCCGGGCTGGCCTCGGATCAGGCGACCTTCGAGGCGCTGTTCCGTGCCGCGGGCCCTGCGGAGGAGATCGCCGCGCTCGATGCCGCGAACAGCTCGGAGACCGCCCGCGAGGTCGCCCGGCTCCGCGGCATCGCCCTCGGCACGGCCCCCGGCCAGACGCTCGCCTTCACCGACGCCAAGGGTTGGTTCGGGCTCGCGACGCAGCGCATCGACGGGCTGAAGGGGATCGAGGACCGGCTGACGGCCGGCCTGGCGCGGGCAGCCGGCGCGGCCCGGTCGCAGGCCGAGCACACGGTGCTGCTCTGGGCCGGGGCGGCGCTGGCGACCCTGCTGCTCTCGGTGGCGCTCGCCTTCGGCCTCGGCTCGGCAATCGCACGGCCCTTGAGCCGGATGGCACGGGCGCTGACCGCGATCGGGCGCGGGGAGACCGAGGTCGAGATTCCGGTGAAGGGTCCGGGCGAGCTGCGCGACATCGCGGCCGCGGCCCTCACCTTCCGCGACAGCGTGGCCGAGCGCGCCCGCATCCGCGCGGCGCAGGAGCGCGGCGCCGAGGAGGAGGCGGCCCGGCGCCACGGGGCGATGATGGCGGTGGCCGACGGTTTCGAGGCGCGGGTCGGCGGCATCGTCGAGGCGGTCTCGGCGGCGGCCCATCAACTGGAGGGCGCCGCCCGGGCGATGAGCACGGCGGCGGGCCAGACCTCCGCCCTCAGCGCCTCGGCCGCGCAGGCCTCGGCGCAGGCGGCGCGCTCCTCCGACGGCATCGCCGCGGCGACGGAAGAACTCTCGGCCTCGATCCGCGAAATCTCCGCCCAGGTCGGCTCGTCGGCGTTGGCGGCGAACGCGGCCGAGGAGGAGGCGGCCCGCACCGCCGGGGAGGTCGAGCGCCTCGCCTCGGCCGCGAGCAGCATCGGCCAGATCGTCGGGCTGATCTCGCAGATCGCCGGCCAGACCAACCTGCTGGCGCTGAACGCCACCATCGAGGCCGCGCGCGCCGGGGAGGCGGGCCGGGGCTTTGCCGTGGTCGCGGCAGAGGTGAAGGGACTCGCTGCCCAGACGGCGCGGGCCACCGACGAGATCGCCGGGCGGATGGCGGAGATCGAGGCCGCGACCGGCGCCTCGGTCTTAGGCATCACCGGCATCGCCCGCACCATCCGCGACCTGTCGCGGATCTCCAACGACATCGCCGCCGCGGTCGAGGAGCAGGGCGCGGCCACCGCCGAGATCGCCCGCACCACGGTCGAGACGTCGCACGGTGCGCGCCGCGCTTCGGAGGACGTGTCGGGGGTGGCCCGCACCGCCGACGACGCCAGCACCGGCTCGGGCCAAGTGCTCGATGCGGCCAGCGACCTCGCCCGTCAGGCGGCCGCCCTGCGCACGGAGGTCGGCGGCTTCCTGGCGCAGGTGCGGGCGGCGTAACGGGAAGGGGAGGGCGGGGCGCCCGCCCCGCCCGCGCGGCCTTCAGCGCTTCGCGGCGATCATGAAGACGTTCGAGGGGGCGATCCGCTTCAGGAACGCCGTGCGGTGATAGCTGATGTTGAAGGCGAGCAGCCGGCTCACCACCGCGTCGAGCGCCACGTAACCCCGGCGGGCATAGAGATGACCCGGGAGGATCTTTCCCGCGATCTTGGCCAGGGCATTGGTCATGCAGGGCGCCGCGCGCACGATGTCGAAGCCGATGCCGTCGAGCCGGTCGTGCAGCCACGGCAGCGGCAGGCCGCGCTCGTTCTGCGTCAGGCCGTAGCGCTCTTTCGTCCAGTCGCCCATCGAGGTGATGGGCTCGCGAAAGATCAGGAGCCCGCCGGGCCTGAGGATGCGGTGCGCCTCGGCCAGCACGTGCGAAACGTTGGGGATGTGGTGGAGCACGCCCAGGCTCACGAACAGGTCGGCGCCATCATCGGGCAGCGGGATGTCGCCGGCGGGAAGCGGCTTGATGAATCGGGCCGGGCGTCCACCGATCCGGTCGGTCCACCACTCCTCGGCGGGCTCGATCCCGATGAACTGGTCCACCCGGTCGGCCAGCGGCGCGACGTCGTCGCCCGCCGCGCAACCGAGCGCGACGCAGGTCTCGAAGCGGCGGTCGCGCAGCCGGTCGAAGCCGTGGACGGCGTTCAGCGCGTCGTACTCGTAGCTGTAGGAGCCGGACGCTTCGAGTTTGTAGACCTCGGTCGCGAGCCGGTAGAAGCCCTGCTCCTCCTGCGCGTACCAGCGTGCGATCTCCCCCGGCGCGAGATCGTCGCCGTAGAGAGCCGATCCGTCGAGATACTTGGTATCGACCATCATCATTCGAACGGCTTTCGGGGGAGATCCGTCGTTCGAAGCGCCGGACTTGCGACCGACGGCACTCGGACCTGAATCTCATGGGCTCGCGATACCCTTTATAGGGCGTCGCCCGAACCCGTGCGGGGATTTTGCCGCGTTATGGTTGCCGCCGCCATCCGGGCAGAATACGGGCCGCCCTCGAGCGCGGCGGCCACCGTTCGCCCGCAGGACGTTCCGGGATCCGGCGATCACCGGGCGTTGGCAATAGCCCCGGCCCCGGTCAGTGCCGCGCCTCGCCCTGGGCGGGGGTATTGCCCACGGCGCTGACCGCGTCGCCGACCCGCGGCTCGACCTTGAGGTTCTGGCGCAGGCTCTGGAGGTGGTCGGTCACCACCAGCGTGTCGGGCTTGAGACCTTTGAGAACGGCGGTGTTGTCGCCGTAGACGTCGCCGACCTCGATCGCGGTCATGTGGACCGTGCCCGTGTCGTCCACCGTCCAGACCACCTGCTGGTCGAGCTGGGCCGAGAGGGCGATCGTCGGCACGAGAAGACGATCCTGCCGGCCGACCTCGATGCGCGAGCGGACGAAGCGGCCGGGCAGGTAGCGCTCGTCCGCGTTGTCGAGCCAGGCCTGGATCAGGCGGCGGCCGGTGCGGGGATCGAAGCGGTTGTCGAGCCGGTAGATCGTGGCCTCGCGCACGGGCTCGCGTCCCACGTCGAGGAGCTGGACCTTCACCCGCCCCTCTCCTTGAGCGACCCGCACGGCCTCCGCATCCTCGGAGGAGAGCGCCATCTGCACGTCGATCGGGTTCACCTGCACCACGGAGACGAGGTGGGTCTGATTCTCGATCACCATGTCGCCGATATTGGCCAAGGACAGGCTGGAGCGCCCGTCGAAGGGCGCGCGGATCACCGCGTATTCGAGGTTCAGGCGCTGACGGGCGATGGCGGCCTCCGCCTCGTCGAGCCGGGCGGCGGCGGTGGCGAGGTTCGACTGGTTCTGCTGGGCGCGCTGCTCGGTGGCGAAGCCCTTGTCGGCGAGCTGCTCGGTGCGGTTCACCTCGGACTGGGCGAAGGAGACGGTGGCCTTGGCTTGGTCGCGCAGCGCTTCGGCCGATTTGAGGGCGACTTCGAACGGGCGCGGGTCGATGCGGAACAGCACCTGCCCCTTCTTGACGTGGCCGCCGGGCTCGAACGGACGCTCCACCACGATGCCGGTCACGCGGGCCTGCAGCGCGGCGTCACGGGGCGAGACGATCGTGCCGGTATACTCGAAGGCGACCGGTACGTCCTGGCGGCTGGCGCGCACCGCCTTCACCGCCAGCCGCGGCTCCTCCTTCTTCTTGGGTCCGGCCCGGCCCGACACCTTCAGGTGATGGGCGAGAAAGTCGGGGATCGGGTGCCCGGCTCCCCACCATGCCCCTGCGCCGATCCCGAGCGCGCCGACGACGAGGCCGGTGATGACGAAACCGACGCCTGACCGCACGAAATCCATTCTCCATCCGCAGGACCGGAGCGCCCGCCGGGTTTGTTCCGGGCGCGGCACGGGAGGGAACACGCGGAGTCCCAACACGTTGCACGCGGGTCCTTCACGGCGACGTTGAATTTCGCACGTTGAATTCCGGGAGCCGGCCCACCGAATGTTCGCCACGTTCGTCGACCGGCCGATCCTCGCGGGCGTGATCTCCGTCATCATCACGGTCATCGGCATCGTCGCCGGGCTGACGCTGCCGGTGGCGCAGTATCCCGAGATCGCCCCGCCGATCATCAACGTCCAGGCGACCTATCCCGGCGCCTCGGCCCAGCAGGCCTACGAGTCGATCGCGATCCCGCTGGAGCAGGAGATCAACGGCGCGCCGAACCTGATCTACATCCAATCGACGTCCTCGACCGACGGCAGCGTCTCGATCGACGCGACCTTCGCCGTCGGCTCGAACCTCGATGCGGCCGCGGCCGAAGTGCTGACGCGTTCGAGCCGCGCCGAGGCGAAGCTGCCGGAGGCGGTGCGCGCGCAAGGGTTGGAGATCCAGAAATCGTCGCGCCAGCGGCTCGGCAACGTCGTGCTCTACGCCGACCCGAGCACCGGCTTCGACGAGCTGTTCCTGGCCAACTACGCCGAGACCCAGGTCATCAAGCCCCTGCGCCGGGTCACCGGCATGGGCCGGATCGTGAACTTCTCCAACATGCGCTACGCCATGCGCGTCTGGCTCGACCCGGCCAAGATGGAGGCGCTGGCGCTCTCGACCGAGACCGTGCTCCAGTCGATCCAGGCGCAGAACGCGCAAGTGACGACCGGCTCGCTCGGCAAGCTGCCGATGGACCGGGCGACCCCGTTCGAGCTGCAACTCGTCACCAAGGGCCGGCTGACGCGGCCGGAGGAATTCGGCAACATCGTCCTGCGGGCCAATCCCGACGGCTCGGTGGTGCGGGTCTCGGATGTGGGCCGGGTGGAACTCGGCTCCGAGCAGTACGGCGTCACCTCGAACTTCGACGGCAAGCCCTCGGCGACGCTCGGCATCTTCCAGAACCCGGACGCCAACGCGGTCGAGGTGATGAACGGGACGCGCGCCACCATGGCGGATCTCGCCGAGCGCTTTCCCCCCGGCCTGCACTACTCCATCGCCCTCGATTCCACCGAGTTCGTGAAGGAAGCGATCTACGAGGTGGTGCGGACCCTGTTCGAGGCGATCCTGATCGTCACGGTCGTCACCTACCTCTTCCTCCAGAACTGGCGCGCCACGCTGATCCCGACCATCGCCGTGCCGATCGCGCTGATCGGCACCTTCGGGCCGATGGCGCTGCTCGGCTTCTCCTTCAACACGCTCAGCCTGCTCGGCCTCGTGCTCGCCGTCGGCCTCGTGGTGGACGACGCGATCATCGTCGTGGAGAACACCGAGCGCCTGATGGCCGAGGGCATGGAGCCCAAGCCCGCCTCCCGCGAGGCGGTCAACGAGATCGGCGGCCCCGTCATCGCCACGACGCTGGTGCTCGCCGCCCTGTTCGTACCGGTGGCCTTCATCCCCGGACTGACGGGCCAGCTCTACAACCAGTTCGCACTCACCATCGCCATCTCGGTGCTGATCTCGGCGGTCGTCTCACTGACCCTGACGCCGGCCCTGTGCGGCCTGTTGCTGAAGCCCCACGCCAAGGATGGACCACGGAAGACGCGCTGGTGGCGCAAGCCGCTCGACTGGTTCAACGTCGCCCTGGAACGCTCGGCGGACTTCGTCGCCCGCACGATCGGATGGCTCGCCCGCCACATCGCCCTGACGCTGGCCGTGTTCGCGCTGTTTGCCGGCGCCACCGTGCTGCTGGTGATGCAGCGTCCCACCGGCTTCGTGCCGGACGAGGACCAGGGCTATCTCTACGCCGAGGTGGCGATGCCGCTCGGTGCCTCGGTGCAGCGCACGGAGGCGATGAACGCCCGCTTCGGCGAAGTCTTGCGCGCCCGCGCCGACGTCGATCACACCATCGGCGTCAGCGGGCGCAGCTTCCTCGCCGACACCGTGGCCCCGTTCTACGGCTTCAACATCCCCGTGATGAAGCCCTGGGACGAGCGCACGACCACGGTTGACGACCTGATCCGTGACATGGAGGAGCGCTTCAAGAACGATCCCGACGGGCAGGTGCGCATCGCCGCCCCGTCGCCGCTGCCGGGACTGGGCTCGCGCGGCGGCCTGACGCTGGAGATCCAGGACCGCTCGGGCAATGGCGGCCTCGGCCTGGCGCAGACGGCCACCGCGTTCATCGAGAAGATCCGCGCCTTGCCGGGGGTGGCGAACGCGACGCCGACCACCGATTGGGGCGTGCCGCAGATCCGCCTCGACATCGACCGGGCCAAGGCCGAGCAGCTCGGCGTGCCGCTGGCGCGGCTGTTCGAGGCGCTCGGCACCTATGTCGGGTCGAGCTTCGTCAACCTCTTCAACCGCTTCGGCTTCGTCTACCAGGTCTATGTCCAGAGCGACGCGTCCGGGCGGCGCCTGTTCCAGGATATCGAGGCGCTCACCGTCCTCAACGCGCAAGGGCAGCCGGTGCGTCTCGGCTCTCTCGTCCAGGCAAAGTTCAGCACCGGGCCGACGGCGGTCCTGTCTTACAACACCTATCCGGCGATCGAGGTAGCGGTGACGGTCGCCCCCGGCTCCAGCTCCGGCACGGTGATCGAGGCGATCGAGAGGCTGGCCGAGGATCTGCCGCGCAACGCCTCCATCGAGTGGTCCGAGATCGCCTACCAGGAGAAGATCGCCGGCAACGTCGCGCCGCTGATCTTCGGGCTCGGCGTGTTCATGATCTTCTGCTTCCTGGCCGGGCAGTACGAGTCGTTGCGCATGCCGCTGGTGATCCTGCTCGCGACGCCGCTCGCCATTTTCGGGGCGGTCGGGTTCCTGGCGCTGCGCGGCATGCCGCTCGACGTGTTCGGGCAGATCGGCCTGCTGCTCCTCGTCGGCCTGGCGGCCAAGAACGCGATCCTGCTGGTCTCCTTCGCCGAGGATCTGCGCCGGCAGGGCGAGGACGCACTGGCGGCGGCCCAGCACGCCACGCGGATGCGCATGCGCCCGATCCTGATGACCTCGTTCGCCTTCATCCTGGGCTCGGTGCCGCTCGCCATCGCCAGCGGGGCAGGGGCGAACGCCCGGCTCTCCATGGGCACGGTGGTGATCGGCGGCCTGCTGGTGGCCACGATCCTGACCCTGTTCGTCACCCCGGTCTTCTACGTCGCCGCCGAGCGGCTGCGGGGAGAGGGGCCGACGGAGCGCGGGGAGGGCGCGACGGCGTAGGCGCCGCCGCTCACGCGCAGAACGGCTCCAGCGCCTCCCGCGCGAGGGCCGGCGTGAGGGGCTTGGCAGCGAAGCGAACGCCCTCGGGCAGCGTGCCGGGGTCGGGGGAGGGACCGGCCGAGAGGGCGATGAGGGCGAGGTCCGGCCGGTGCCGGGCGATCTCGCAGGTCAGGGCGAACCGCGCCTCGGACCCCGGCAGGTCGGCATCGACGACGACGAGGCGCAGCCCCGCGTGGCGCTCGATCTGGAGGAGCGCGCTCTGCGCACTCCAGGCCTCCAGCACCTCGAAGCCCGTCTCCGCCAGACGGTCCGCCGTTTTGATGCGCGAGGCGGTTTCGCTTTCCACGACAAGAGCCAGCGGCCGCCCGGCGCCATGCAGGGCAGGAGGAACGGGCAGATCCATTGAAACTTCCCGGATGTCCTTGAAGCGCGCCTGTGAGCGTGCCTGGGCGTCCTGCCGACAAGCGGCGAGCGGCCGGTTCGTTGCCCCCGAAGTCGCCTTTGGCGCTATTCTTTTTCGAGAAGACCCTTCAGGGGGGCTCGGATCAGGCAGGTCACCCCCTCGCGCGCGTAGATCATTTGCGTTTCGCCGCCGACCGCCCCCGAGAATCCGCGCTCGATCAGCCGCGAACCGAAGCCCTTGCGGGTGGGCGCGGCGACCGGCGGCCCGCCGGTCTCGGTCCAGGTCAGCGTCACGACTGGCTGGATCTCCCGCGCGTCTTCCGGCCAACGGGCCCGCGCGACGCTCCAATCCACGCCGACGCGCCCGCCCGGCACCGAGAAGGCGCCGTACTTGGCGGCATTGGTGGCGAGTTCGTGGATCATCAGCGCCAGCGACAGGGCGGCCTTCGGCCCGACATCCAGGGCCGGGCCGGACAGGTGGATGCGGCCGGGCTCGCCGTCGTCGTGGATGGTGAGCGCGCCGGCGATCACAGCCGCCAGCGCTGCCCCCTCGCCCTCCCCCGAGAGCAGGATGTCGTGCGCCTTGCCGAGCGCCACCAGCCGGGCCACCAGCGCGTCCTTCACCGAGGCGATGTCGGTCGCGTTGCGCAGCGTCTGCGAGGCGATGGCCTGGGCCATGGTCAGGGTGTTCTTGAGCCGGTGGCTGAGCTCGCGGTTGAGGAAGCGCTGCTGCTCCTCGGCCTGGATGCGGGCGAGCGCCACGGAGATCCGACCGGCCACCTCGCGGACGAAATCGACCTCGCCCGCGTCCCAGGCCCGAGGCTTGGCGGCATGGGCATAGACGAGGCCGACGAGGTCGCCCCGCCGCGTCAGGGGCACGCCGACCAGCGCACGGGCGCCGGCCGCCGCATAGCCGCCCGCATCCGGCGCGAGGTTCGGTTCGGCGGCCAGATCGGGCACGGCCAGGATCTCGCCACGGCGCAGCCGCGCGAGCATGGCCGGAAACGGCGCTGGGCTCACCGTACCGTCCGGTCTCTCTTGCCCGATCGCGAAGCCGCCGACGGTGGCATCGATGGTCGCGTAGCCTGCATCCGAGAGGTCAAGGGTACGCCTGAGGATTTGGGCCGCGATCCCACCGATCTCGGCAGGGCTGGCGGCGTCGCGCAATGTGTCGCCGAGTTCGATCAGCGCCGTCTGGCGTGCCTCGGCCGCCTTCTCCGCCGTGATGTCCTCAATCATCGCCGTGGCCTGGAACGCCTCGCCGCGCGCCTGCGAGACGAGGTTGACCCGAGCCCAGATCAGGCGCCCGTCCTTGCGGCGGTAGCGCTTCTCCAGGGTCTCGCGCACGATCTCGCCCGCGGCGAGCCGGCGGTGCAGCCGGTCGCGCTCCGCCGCCTCCGCCTCCGGCGTCCACTTGGCGACGGAATGGCCGACGATGTCGGATTCCTCCGCCCCCCAGATCGCACAGAGCTTGGCGTTGGCCTCCAGCGCGACCATGGTGCGCGGATCGATCTGCACGATGCCGACATTGGCGCCCTCGACCACCGCCCGGAGCTGGGCGGCGACGCGGTTGCGCTCGGTCAGGTCCAGCATGGCGCCGATCATGCGCAGCGGCGTGCCGTCGGCCCCGCGCACCATCGAGCCGCGGTCGAGCACGTCGGCGTAGGCACCGTCGGCGCGGCGGAAGCGGTATTCGTGGTGCCATTCATGCCCGCCGCCGCCGATGACGCGGCGGATGCCCGCCTCGACGCGGGCGCGATCCTCGGCGTGGACGTGGTCGAGCCACCATCGGCCGGTCGGCTCGACCGCCTCCGGCGCCCAGCCATAGGCGGCCTGCAGGGCCTCGTTCCACAGAACGTGGTCGGCGACGAGGTCCCAGTCCCAGATCGCGTCGTTGGTGGCGCGGGTAACGAGGCGGTAGCGCTCCTCGGTGGCGGCGACGGTGACCTGCGCCATGCGCTCGGCGGTGATGTCGCGCACGGTGCCGACGAAGCGCCGCGCCCGCCCGCCCTCGACGACGAGGGTGCCGCGGGCCGCGACCCAGGCGCAGAGCCTGCCGTCGCCCGAGACCGTGCGATAGGTGGCATCGAGCAGGCCGGGCCCGGCGGGGTCGAGGGCCGCCTGCACGGCGGCATCGGTGCGGGCCCGGTCCTCGGGGTGGAGGCGGGCGAGGAAGGTGCCGGCATAGCTTACGGCCTCGTCCGGCCCGACCCCGAACAGGGCGCGGGTCCGCCCGTCCCAGTCGAGTGTTCCTGTCACGAGGTCGTAGTCGAAGATGCCGGCACCGGCCGCCTCGATCGCGAGCCGCAGGCGGAACTCGCTGTCGGCCAAGGCCGCGGCCTCGATCTTCCGGGCGGCGATGCCCCGGCGCAGTTCGAGCTGCGTCATCACCGTGCGGGCGAGGGCTTCGAGGCCTGCGGCCTGGGCAGCGCTCAGACCCTCCGGCCGGGGCACGGTATCGAGCACGCACAGGGTGCCGATCGCCACATCCTCGGGCGTCGTCAGGGAGGCGCCGGCATAGAACCGTATGCCGGGCTCGCCCGTGACCAGCGGGTTGGCACAGGTACGCGGGTCGGCCGCGAGATCGGGAATGACCAGGAGGCCGCCCTGGGCCAGGGCGTGAACGCAGACCGAGCGGTCGAGCCCGGTCTCGCCGGGGGTAAAGCCGAGCCGCGCCTTGAACCATTGCCGGTCGTCCGTCACCAGGCTGACGAGGGCGGTCGGCGTCGCGCAGAGTTGAGCGGCCAAAGCCACGGCATCGTCGAACGCGACCTCGGCGGGCGTGTCGAGGATGTCGTACCGGGCCAGTGCGGCCAGCCGCTCAGCCTGTACGCCGGCCTCACCGGATGCTGGACAATCGTCGGGCGGTCGGCTCATGGACGGACCCGGCAAGGGCGAACCCGGCGCCCTTCTTCCGGAGCCGCCTGACGCGGCCCGCCATCTGGACAGGCGCTATGGTGCCCCGGTGACGTGTCGGGCACAAGACACCTGCCGGGATCGTCGTTCTCCCCGATGGATAATCCGAGGTGTCCGGCTGGCTCGGGGGCGACCGATCGCATCGTCTTTGTCCGAAAGCTGGGATCCACCTTGGGGGACGATGCCCTACTCGGGCGGCTCGATCGCGATGAGCCGCCCGCTCGGGCTATAGACCGCCCCGAGCACGGTCTCGTAATGGCGCTTGACGCAGGCATGGCACTCGCAGGCGACCTCCTCGATCGCCGCCCGGTTGACGACGGTGATGCGCCCGCGCCCGACCTCGATCAGCCCCTGCTGCTGGAGCATCCGCAGGATGCGGGTGAGATAGGTGCGCTGCACGCCGAGCATCGCGGCGAGCGATTCCTGGGTGATCGGCAGAACGTTGCTGTCGAGCCGGTCCTGAAGCGTCAGGAGCCAGCGCAGGCAGCGCTCCTCGATCGGGTGGAGAGCGTTGCAGGCGACCGATTGCAGCACCTGCGCCAGCAGGCAGTCGGAGTAGCGGGTGAACAGGTTGCGCAGGGCTTCCGAGCGCCGCTTGACCTCTTGGAGCCGCGCCGATTCCATCCGCAGCACCGGGCCGGCGATCTGGATCAGGGCATGGGTCGAGGCCGGCAGGCCGCCATTGCTGACCACGCCCCCCACCGCGCCCTCGCGGCCGATCGTGGCAGTCTCGGCGCTGCGCCCGTCGATCATCGAGATCAACAGGGTGACGACGGTCTGATCGAGGGGGAAGGTGATGAAATCCACCTCGCGGCCGGCGGCGAACAGCGTCTCGCCGCGCTGGTATTCCAGCCGCTCCAGATCGGGCAGGAGCAGGCCGCGATCCTCAGGACTCAGACAGTTCAGGAGCAGATTGCCTTCGAAGCAGCGCTCTGTGGCCGAAGGCATGTAAAACTCGAAGTCCGTCTTGTCGCCGAGCCGGCTCCTAGCGCAAGGTTTGCCGCGCAGTCTGTCTACAAGTAGACAGATCCGCAGTCGAGCACAAAAAAATCCAGGTGACAGCCAGGTCGTATCGTGTGCCCGCACAAAAGCGTGCAGAAAAGCAACACAACACAGGTTATTTCAATCTGGGAGCCGCCTCCGTGATCAGCGGCTCCGTCCGTTCCCTGCTTCGACCGGCTTATCCGGCTACTTGCCGGCGCAGAGGCCCTGGCTCGACAGGCGCCGATGCTCGCGCGGATCGCAATCGGTGGCGAGGAACGAGGCCCACTCGGTCGGGCTGCCGTAGAAGGCGTTGCGATCGACGTCGCCGCGCACGCCGGGCACGCGGCCGGTGGAGGTGAACTGCCAGAGCATCCACTTGCGGTTGGCGTAGCGCTGCTCGGGCTCGGCCGCCGTGGAGCGGACCCAGTGGGGGTAATCGGGCAGCTCGTCTTCCAGCACGTCCTTGTGGAAGGTGATGTCCGTATAGATGATCGGCCGCTTGCCGGTATAGGCCTCCATCTCGTCCAGCATGTAGCGGATCATCGACAGCGCCTGGGCCTTGGGCAGCTTCTTCGGGCACTTGGCCGAGTGGCCGTTCCACTCCACGTCGAGCACCGGGGGCAGGGCGGTCGGGTCGTTCGGCACGTTGCGCTTGAACCACGCCATCTGGTCCTCGGCCGAGCGGCACCAGAACACGAAGTGGTAGGCGCCCCGCGGCACGCCGGCCCGGCCCGCGCCGTCCCAGTTCTCGAGGAAGCGCTCGTCGACGTGGTCGCCGCCCTCGGTCGCCTTGATGTAGGCGAACTGCGTGCCGGCCGACTTGACCGAGGCCCAGTTGATCGGCCCCTGCCATTTCGAGATGTCGATGCCCTGAATCGGGTGGCCCTTGGCCCGCGCGACGCCGGGATGGGGCTTGGCATCGCCCTTGGTAGGATAGAAGTCGTTCTGCGCGGCGCAGGCCGCGAGCCCGGAGAGCATCAGCGCGGCGAGCCCGCGCTTGAGCCATCCGCGCGGAGCCGGTGCGGGCCTCGAGGAAATTTCGGTGTCCAGCGACATCGACGGCCCGCCACTTCTTGCGTGCGACTTCAATGGGTATTCGATGCCCTTGATCCGGTTAACAGAACTTTGCTGGCATTGCGGCGGAATTCCGGAAGGCGTTGCGCCACAGGCACATACGGGCCGCGGACGCTATCCGGAGAACGGGTGCGCTCCATCTAAAACCTTGTCGATCCTGAATTTTCCCTGAGCCGGCGATGCGCAAGACTCTGTTCACCATCGGATACGAAGGCCTGACGCCGGAGCGCCTGCACGCGGCCCTGAAGGCGGCGGACGTGTCCCTGCTCGCCGACGTGCGGGCGGTGGCCAACTCGCGCAAGCGCGGCTTCTCGAAGGGCTCGCTGAAGGCGGGGCTCACGGAAGCCGGGCTCGGCTATGCGCATTTCCGCAGTCTCGGCACGCCGAAATCCGGCCGCGAGGCGGCCCGCGCCGACGATGCCGGGCTGATGCGCCGAATCTATTGCGAAGAGGTGCTCGACACCGCCGATGGCGGGCTTGCCCTCGACGCCTTGGCGGACCTCGCTGCCGAGCGACCGATCTGCCTGCTCTGCTTCGAGCGCGATCCGGCCCGCTGCCACCGTCGCGTGATCGCCGAGCGGCTGGCCCCGCGCGGCTTCGAGACGATCGATCTCTACGGCGATTTTCTGTGATGTTCTGAGGGCTTGCGCGCCCGCCCCGAAACTCCAAAAGGAATCAGCGCATCAGGCTCGGCGCGCCGAGGCGCGGCTGCACGCCCTCGCGCATGACGATGCGCCGTAGGGGCGGGATCGCGCCGAGCACCACGAGGCCGAGGCCCCGCAGGGCATCGACCGGCAGGAAATCGGTGAGCAGCGAGCGGTTGAGCCAATCCACCGCCGCCCCGCGCAGGCGCGCATCGAAGCCCCGGGTGCGTGCGAACCCCGCAAGCGAGGCCGGCGCGCCCGGGTCGCGGTTCGCCTCCTGAGCGGAGAACACCGCATCCCGCAGGGCCGCCGCGTCGCGCAGGCCGAGATTGAGCCCCTGCGCCCCGATCGGCGGGAAGACGTGGGCGGCCTCGCCGATCAGGGCGAGACGGTCGGCCACCGGCCGCTCCACCGAGAGGCCGCGCATCGGCACGAGGCCGCGTGGGCCGTCGATCCGCATGGCGCCGAGCATCGAGCGGGCCTGATGCTCCACCGCGGCGGCGAGATCGGCATCGTCGAGCCCCGAGAGCCGCTTGGCCGCCCGCTCCGCCGTGACCCAGACGAGGCTGGAGCGGTGGCCGCCGGGCAGCGGCACCAGGGTGAAGGGTCCGTTGCGGGTATGGAATTCGGTGGAGATGTCGCGGTGGGGCCGCTCGTGGGCGAGCAGGGTGGTGAGCGCCGCCTGCGGGTAGGACCATTCGCGGGTGCGCAAGGCAGACGCCGCCCGCAGCGGCGAGCGCCCCCCGTCGGCGCCCACGACGAGCTGCACCGTCAGCCGGCGCCCGTCCTCCAGGTCCAGTACCGCGGCGCCTTGTTCGAGGCGCATGCCGGTCGAGTCCGCCTCGAACAGGGTCAGGCCCGGCGTGGTGCGGGCCTGACTCCGGAGGGTCTCGACGAGGCGGGCGCTCTCGACGTTCCAGCCGAAGGCGTCGAGGCCGATCTCCGCGGCCGAGAAGCGGGCGGGCGGCGGCCGGAACAGGCTGCCAGTGTCGTCGATGATCTGAAGTTCGGCCAGCGGACTCGCATGCGGCGCGATCTCGGCCCACGCGCCGAGCACCGTGAGGAAGCGCACCGAGCCGTCGAGCAAGGCCACGGTGCGCCCGTCCGCCACCGGCGCGTGACGCCCGACGAGCGCGGTCTCCACCCCGTCGCGGGCGAGCGCCAGGGCGGCGGCGAGGCCTGCCGCCCCGGCGCCCACCACCGCCACGGTGAAGCGTGGCGACGCGGCGGAGGGGTGGGCGGGGGACGTCTGCACCGGGACCGTCACGACGGGAGACTCCTTGAAGCGCCCTCACAGCGAGGATCGAAGGCCAGCCTCCTACAGAGGTGCGGCCGGCGTGGGGTCAAGTGCGGCGGAAGGGTGCGAGAGCGACCCGGCGTTCAAGCGCGGCCGATCGAATTGAAATGAAACCAAATCCACCGCCCGGCATTGCCAACTTATGTTGAGAGAACTGCGCGGTCTCGCCGCACGCTCTCTAGGACAGAACCATCATTGACGTCCGAGGGGGGCGTTCCATGAAGCCATTCATCACCTCGCAGCCGGAGTCCGAGCGGACACGGCTCGATTCGTCCCTCGATCCCGTACTTTCGGGGGTTGCGCGCGGGCTCGCGCGGCTGTTTCCACCCGTCCAGAATGTCAGGCCGCCGCGCGACGGGAGCACCATCGCCACCGCCTCCGGGTCGGACAGCGCGGCCGGCAGGCAGCGCGGCCACGGATGATGAGGCCCGAACTGGTCGAGCAGCACATCGCGGCAATGACCACGGCCAGCACCAACCTGCTGCGTCAGATGGAAGACGAGGGCCTGCGCTACCGTGTCATCGTGCGCCCGGAGGACACCGCCACCCTGCACGTCCACGTGCGCGAACTGACGCCCGACCTCACGGAGCGCATCGAGCGCTGCCTCGCGGGCATGGGTATGCAGGTCGCGATCCGGGAGGCGTAACGGGCGGCAGACGCGCCCCTGTGGCCGGTGTCCTTCGGGCATAAGCCCCGCGAGGGACTTGCCTCGATCCGCCGGGCCGATATCTCGCCTGGAGTTCGAGACGGGAACGCGGGAGAACGCGATGAAAGCGATCCGAGTGCACGCCTACGGTGGGCCGGAGGCGATGGTCTACGAGGACGTGCCCTCGCCCGAGCCGGGGCCGGGCCAGATCCGCGTCCGCCAGACCGCTATCGGCGTCAACTTCATCGACATCTACTTCCGCTCCGGCGCCTACAAGGCGCCCTCGCTCCCCTTCACCCTCGGCAAGGAAGGCGCGGGCGTGGTCGATGCGCTCGGCGAGGGCGTCAGCGATTTCCGCGTCGGCGAACGCGTCGCCTATGCGGGTGCCACCGGCACCTATGCCGAGGAAGTGGTGGTCGACACCAAGGGCGTCGTTCACGTTCCAGATTCGATTTCCGACGAGACCGCCGCGGCGATGATGCTGAAAGGCCTCACCGCGCAATACCTGCTGCGCCGGACCTATCGGGTGCAGCCCGGCGACACGATCCTGTTCCACGCCGCCGCCGGCGGTGTCGGCCTCATCGCCACGCAATGGGCCAAGCATCTCGGCGCCACCGTGATCGGCACCGTCGGCTCGGAGGAGAAGGCGCAGCTCGCCCGCGAGCACGGCTGCGACCACGTCATCCTCTATCGCGACGAGGATTTCGCGGCTCGGGTGAAGGAGATCACCGGGGGCAAGGGCGTGCCGGTGGTCTATGACGGCGTCGGCAAGGCGACCTTCCCCGCATCACTCGATTGCCTCTCCCCCTTCGGCATCTTCGCGAGCTTCGGTTCGTCCTCGGGGGCGATCGAGGCGTTCGACATCGGCATTCTCGCCGCCAAGGGCTCGCTCTACGCCACCCGCCCGACGCTCTTCACCCACATCGCCACCCGCGAGAGCCTCGACGCCAACGCCGCCGAGCTGTTCGAGGTGGTCGCGAGCGGCGCAGTGAAGATCCCGATCCACGCTCGGGCCAAGCTCGCTGACGCAGGCCAGGTGCACCGCGATCTCGCCGGGCGGCAGACGACCGGGACGACGGTGATGACGCCGTGATCCCCGTATCCTAGGACACAAGGATTCCGGGCCTCGCCCGGACCCACCAAGGGACTTGTCCCTTGGATCCCAGGGCTTGGCGATGAGACTGACCGAACACGACGTTCTGCTCGTCATCGACGTGCAGAACGATTTTCTGCCCGGCGGGGCGCTGGCCGTGCCCGACGGCGATGCCGTCATCGCCCCGGTCAACCGGCTGGCCGAGCGCGTGCCCCACGTCATCCTCACCCAGGATTGGCACCCGCCCGGACATGCCTCGTTCCACGGAAGCCATCCGGGTAAGGCACCCTTCGACACCACGGACCTGCACTACGGTGAACAGGTGCTCTGGCCGGAGCACTGCGTGCAGGGCACGCACGGGGCCGAGCTGTCCGCGGATCTGAGGACGGAGCGGGCCGAGCTGGTGATCCGCAAAGGCACTCACCCCGGCATCGACAGCTACTCGGCCTTCATGGAAGCCGATCGGCGGACCCGCACCGGGCTGGCCGGCTACCTCGCCGAGCGCGGCCTGACCCGCCTGTTCCTCGCCGGCCTCGCCACCGATTTCTGCGTGTTCTGGACCGCGCTGGATGCCCGCAAAGCCGGGTTCGAGGTCATCGTGGTCGAGGATGCCGTGCGCGGCATCGATCTCGACGGCTCGCTGGCGCGGGCCTGGGCGGCGATGAAAGGGGCAGGGGTCGGGCGCATCGCCAGCGCGGCGCTTGGCTGATCGGCTTCCGCTTATTCAAGCGGGGACCGTGTCAGCAAGCCCGCGCGGCGCCTGAGTGACGTCCAAATCCGCTATCCCGAAGGGATCAGCCGGATTTGAGTATGAGATCCCGGGATCAGGGGTCGAGGGCGTCCATCTCGACGCCGCACTCCGCCGCCACCGTCTCCCGCAAAGCTGCGCATAGGCTGCGGACCGTCCCGTGCCCGGCGCTGTCATAGGGTTGCGCACCGAGCGCCGTCACGGGGGCGAGCAGGCGCAGCGAGTTGGTGACGAACAGCGCCTCCGCCGCCGCCAGCTCCGAGGGGAGGAGAGGGCGCTCCTCGACCGCGATGCCGAGGCTCGGCGCAATCCTGGCAAGAAGCTCGGCCCGAACGATGCCCGGCAGGACGCCCTCCTCAAGCGGCGGCGTGACGAGCGTCTCCCCGAGAATCGCAAAAACATTGCCGGTGCCGGCGCAGGCCACGCGGCCCCGCGTGTTCAGGAACAGAGCCTCGTCGAAGCCTTGCGCCTGCGCCGCGCGGGCGGCGAGCACCGCATCGAGATAGCCGAGGGTCTTGAGGCGCGCGGCCGGTGAGGTCTCGTTGCGGGCGATGGGCGTGTGCGCCAGCCGCAAGGGTGCGAAGAAAAGGGCGGCGCGGGCCGGGGCGGCACTGCCGAACAGGAACGGGTTCGGCTCGGGCGGAGGCGCCAGCCCGCGCGGACCGGGGCCACGGGTCAGCGTGGTGCGGATCGCGGCGAGCGGCGCGGTGCCGGCCAGCGCGCGCATCGCCTGAACGATCTGCTCCCGCGCAACGCGGAAGCCGAGCGCTTCCGCAGCGGCGGCGAGGCGGGCGACATGGGCGGCCTCGAAAGCGACCTGGCCCTGGACGCCAAGCGCGGTGTCGAACACGCCGTCGCCGAGCAGCAGGCCACGGTCCCCCATGGCGAAGGGGAGGGTGCCGCCCTCGACCAGCCGTCCGTTAGACCACAGCATCGGCGAGCCTGTCCGTCGACTCCGACGCGCCCGCCTCCCGCCACGCGCGGGCCCCCTTCAGGAAGTTGGAAAACAGCGCGTGGCCGTTCTCGGTCAGCACCGATTCCGGGTGGAACTGGATGCCCCAGGTCGGGTGGCTACGGTGCGACAGCGCCATCACCTCGCCCTCCGCGGAGGCGGCATCGACCGTGAGGTGGCGCTCCATCTCCGGCGTCGGCGCCACGATCAGCGAGTGGTAGCGCCCCACCTGCATCGGCTGCGGCAACCCTTCGAACAGCCGCTCGCCGCGATGCCGGATTGGCGTGGCGTGGCCGTGGAGCGGGCGGCCCGCCCGCTCGACCCGGCCGCCGAAGGCCGCGCCGATCGCCTGATGCCCGAGGCAGACGCCGAGGATCGGCACCTCACCGGACAATTCGCGGATGGCCGGCAGGCTCACGCCGGCCTCCGCCGGGGTGCAGGGGCCGGGCGAGATCACCACCGCCTCGGGGTTCCGCGCGCGGATGCCGGCCACGTCGAGCGCGTCGTTGCGCACGACCTCGACGGTCTCGCCCAACTCCTCGAAGTAGCGCACCACGTTGAAGACGAAGGAATCGTAGTTGTCGACGACGAGGATCATGGCGCCTCCTCCTCGAAGGCCGCGAAGACGCGGGCCGCCTTGGTCAGCGTCTCCTCGTATTCGGGGCCGGGCTCGGAGAGCAGGGTCACGCCGCCGCCCGCCTGGAGCACGGCCTGTCGGCCGTCCATGAACACGGTGCGGATCGCGATCGAGGTGTCGAGGGAGCCGTCGAAGCCGAGCGCGCCGATCGCCCCGCAATAAAGCTCGCGCGCGTCCCCCTCGATCTCGGTGATGATGTCCATGGCCCTGAGCTTCGGCGCGCCGGTGATCGAGCCGCCGGGAAACGTCCTCTCGATGAGGTCGAGGGCGTCCGCGTCTTCGCGGAGCGTGCCCGTCACCACCGACACGAGATGGTGGATGCCGGCATAGGATTCCAGCCCGCACAGAGTCGGCACCCGCACGCTGCCCGGCTCGCACACCCGCGACAGGTCGTTGCGCAGCAGATCCACGATCATGATGTTCTCGGCCCGCTCCTTCGGGTTGGCCTGGAGCGCGGCGGCGATCTCGGCATCGCGGGCAGGATCGGGGTCGCGGGCCACGGTGCCCTTGATCGGCCGCGTCTCGACCGCCCGCCCCGCCAGCTTGAGGAAGCGCTCGGGCGAGGAGGAGGCCACGGTCAGCCCGTCGAAATCGAGATAGGCCCCGAAGGTCGCAGGATTCGTCTCGCGAAGCCGCCGGTAGAAGGCGAAGGCGTCGAAGCCCGGCGGCAGGTCGGCGGAGAAGCGCTGGGCGATGTTGGCCTGATAGATGTCGCCGGCGCGGATGTAATCGCGCACCTTTTCGACTGCCGTCTCATAGCCTTGCCGCGAGAAGTTCGTGTGCCATGTGAGCCGGGCGCCCGTCCATTCCGGCAGCGGCTCGGAGGGTGCGACGAGCCAATCGGCGAAGGCATCGAGCCGCGCCCGCGCCCGGGCCGCGCGAGCCGGTCCCTCGGCTTCGGGAAAGCCCGTGGCGATCAGCAGGCAGCTGCCGCGGCCGTGATCGACGGCGAGCAAGGTGTCGTAGAGGTTGAACGCGATGTCGTCGGTGAGCCCCGCCCGGCGCGCCGGGGCCGCGACCCGCTCCAGACTCGCGCCGAGATCGTAGGCGAAGTAGCCGATCGCCCCCGGCATGGCCGGCAGGTCGGGCCGGGGGGCCAGACGGTAGGGCGCGAGGCAGGCCCGCAACGCCGCGATGGGCGAGCCGGACACCGCGCGCCCGTCCAGGGTCGCACGGCCGTCGCGGTAACGAAACCGCGCGAACGGGTCGGCGGCCAGCACCGAGACGCGGCCGAGCGTATCGTGCCGCATGGCGCTGTCGAGGAAGGCGAGGCCGGGCAACCGGGCGAGCCGCGCCGCGGCTGCGACTGGGTCGATGAAGGGAATCTCGCGGGTCCAGACCATGGGCTCGGCCGTCGTGCCTCGTGCGGCGCTCGTTGGAGTTTACCCAAGGGCGCGCGGCCCCCGACAGTCAATCGTCCCCGCGTTCCGGTCTCGCGGACGGGGTATGCGCTGGCGCCTCGTGAAGAGCCAATCCTGTTTCTCAACAACGTACTGCAAGTCTCTGAAGTCAAATGACATCTGTGAGTAATAGGTGTGATCGCAACGCGGCCGTTCCGGCGCAGAATGTGACGCTGGACCACTCCGGCTGACGCTGCGCAATGATGGCTTGGGCCACCAGCGTCGTGATCGCAAGCGTCGGCGAGGCGATCCGGGCCACGCGATAACGGCCAGCCTCGCGGTGCGGCAAAACGGGAAGCGACCGGCCACGCTCGCAACCGCGCCCCAATGCCGTTATACCGGCGCATCCACCGCTCTCGATGCAGGACGCGCGGACCTCCGTTCCGGAGGGCCGCCCCAACGGGCCGTCATGACCGCAACCGCCTCTCCCTCGGACACCAAGGGCGCCGCCGCGCCGCGGATCTCGTTCGTGTCGCTGGGCTGCCCCAAGGCGCTCGTCGATTCCGAGCGCATCCTCACCCATCTGAGGGCCGAGGGCTACGAGCTGAGCCGCCGCCATGACGGGGCGGACGTGGTCATCGTCAACACCTGCGGCTTTCTCGACTCGGCCAAGGCCGAGTCGCTTCAGGCGATCGGCGAAGCCATGGCCGAGAACGGCCGGGTGATCGTGACGGGCTGCATGGGCGCGCAGCCGGAGGAGATCCGCGAGAAGTACCCGAACCTCTTGGCCGTCACCGGCCCCCAGGCCTACGAGTCGGTGGTCGCCGCGGTGCACGAGGCGGTGCCCCCCGCCCACGATCCGTTCCTCGACCTGATCCCGCCGCAGGGGGTCAAGCTCACCCCGCGCCACTACGCCTATCTGAAGATTTCCGAGGGCTGCAACAACCGCTGCACCTTCTGTATCATCCCGAGCTTACGCGGCGACCTCGTCAGCCGCCCGGCGGGCGACGTGCTGCGCGAGGCGGAAAAGCTCGTCAAAGCCGGGGTGAAGGAGTTGCTCGTCGTCTCTCAGGACACCTCGGCCTACGGCATCGACACGCGCTACGCGTCGAGCCCGTGGCGGGACCGGGAGGTGCGCGCCCGGTTCTACGATCTGGCCTCCGAACTCGGCGAACTCGGCGCCTGGGTGCGGCTGCACTACGTCTACCCCTACCCGCATGTCGACGAGGTCATCCCGCTGATGGCCGAGGGCAAGATCCTTCCCTATCTCGACATGCCGCTCCAGCACGCGAGCCCCTCGGTGCTCAAGCGCATGCGCCGGCCGGGCAACCAAGAGAAGCAGCTCGACCGCATCCGGCGCTGGCGCGAGATCTGCCCGGATCTCGCCATCCGCTCGACCTTCATCGTCGGCTTCCCCGGCGAGACCGATGCCGAGTTCGAGGAACTGCTCGATTGGATTCGCGAGGCCCGGCTCGAGCGCGTCGGCTGCTTCGAGTACGAGCCGGTCCGCGGCGCCACCGCCAACGATCTCGGCTTGTTGGTGCCGCCGGAGGTGAAGGCCGAGCGCAAGCGCCGTTTCATGGAGGCGCAGAGCCACGTCTCGCTGCGCTTGCAGCGGGCGAAGGTGGGCAAGCGCTTGTCAGTCATCATCGACGAGACGGGCCCGACCGGCGCGCGAGGCCGCTCCAAGGCCGACGCACCGGAGATCGACGGCAGCGTCCACGTCACGTCGCGCCGTCCCGTGCGGCCCGGCGACATCGTCACCGTGAAGATCGAGCGGGCCGACGCCTACGATCTGCACGGCATCGCGGTCTAGGGGCGGGGCGAACCGCCCCGCGCGCCGCACGTTGCCCCGTCACGATTCCACGCGAATGACGAGGCTGGCATGGCGGACGAGCAGCGCGACCAGAGCCACGGGGCCGCGGTCTCGCCCAAGGACCCGGCGACGGGCCGGCTGAAGTCGCAGGCAGGGCCGATGGACCGCGCCGGCACCGAGGCCGAGGAGGCCGCGCGCGGCAATTCTTCCGCCAGGGAGAACAAGCCGGACTCCGACGACGGCAAGTCCGCTTGAGCGTCCCGGGATGCGCGACGACCGCCGCTGGCTGCGCACCGGCCTGACCGGCCTCTACGGCTTCATCGGTGTCGTCCACCTCGCCGCCACCGAGCGCTTCCTGCCGATCATGCCGGGTTGGGTGCCCGTGCCCCGCCTCGTGGTGATCGGCACCGGCCTGTGCGAGATCGCGGGTGCGCTGGCGCTGTTCGTGCCGCGGCTGCGGCGGCTCGCCGGCATCATGCTGGCGCTCTACGCGGTCTGCGTGTTCCCGGCCAACATCAAGCAGGCGGTGGAGGGCATCGCCGTGCCGCCGATTCCCGACACGTGGTGGTATCACGGCCCCCGCCTCGCGCTTCAGCCGGTGATGGTGTGGTGGGCGCTCTACGCCGTCCACGTCATCGACTGGCCGTTCGCGGCACGAAAAACGGGCGATCCCAGGGTATCTCGTTAAGATTAACCCGGCCGCGCAAAAGGCTTTTCTCTGAGGAAAAGGCCCCCGGCGCGTATTGAAACGGACTGAATCGGTGGTCTTGGCCTGGCAACCCTGTCTAGGCTTGCGCCCATGCCGAAGAGCCGCGACTCGAACCCGACGAATCGCCCGCAAGACGGTGCCACACCGCCGGAGCAGGCGGCGGTCGAGCGCGCCCTGGAGCAGGTCTTGGAGCGCCTGAAGCCGAAGGCGCCGGAGCCGAAGGCCCCGAAGAAGGGCGGCCCGCGGGCGAAGGGCTGAGCCCCTGATCGAAGGTTTCGAAAGGACACGTCCTTTCGCGGGTGCAGGGTAGAGCCCTGCAAAGCGGCTTTGCCGATCTCAGGGCTCCGCCCTCAGAACCCGCCGAAGGGCCTGAGGCCCTTCGGGATCCCCTGAACCTCACGTCTTCTCGTCGCGCTTCACCGCCTGCCATGCGGCTTCCATCGCGGGGAGGGCGGTGTCCTCCAGGGCGTGGCCCTCGCTGGCGAGCCGGGCGGCCATGGCGGTGAAGCGGCGCTCGAACTTGAGGGTGCCGCGCCGCAGCGCCTCCTCCGGATCGACGCCGGCGTGACGGGCGAGGTTGGCGACCGAGAACAGCAGGTCGCCGATCTCCTCGAACACCGCCTCCGGCTCGCCCTTCTCCAAGCTCTCCTCGACCTCGTCGGCCTCCTCGCGCACCTTGGCCAGGACCTGGGCCGCGTCCGGCCAATCGAAGCCGACGCCCGCTGCCCGCTTCGAGATCCGGTCGGCCCGGGCGAGGGCGGGGAGGGCGCGCGAGACGCCGGCGAGCGGTCCCGCCGCTTCCGCTTTCCCGGCCGCCGCCTTTTCCGCGCGCTCCCGCGCCTTGATCGTCTCCCAGGCCGCCTTGATCGCTGCCGGGTCGGTCGGGCGCCGCTCGGGCGGCAGGAAACCTCCGGACGCGTCGAAGACGTGCGGGTGGCGCCGGATCAGCTTGGCGCAGATCGCCTCGGCGACGTCGTCGAAGCGGAAGGCGCCCTCCTCCTCCGCGATCCGCGCCTGGAACACGACCTGGAGCAGCAGATCGCCGAGTTCGTCGCGCAGATCGGCCCGGTCGCCGCGCTCGACCGCGTCGGCGACCTCGTAGGCTTCCTCGATCGTGTAGGGGACGATGCTGGCATAGCTCTGCTGCACGTCCCAGGCGCAGCCCCGTTCCGGATCGCGCAGGCGCGCCATCAGCGTCAGCAGCCTGTCGATCGGCGCCTCGTCCATCGCTCTCATCCCCCCATCCCGCAGGAAGCCCGGCCTCAGCCAAGCCACTGCTCATAGACCGTCCGCCGCTGCCGCGCAGTGCCGCGTCGCGGGCCCTCGATCGGGGAGAGAAGGGGCACAGCCTGTGCAAAATTCCGTTTATTCCCTTTGAAAAGAAGAGAAAAAGATCCCGTTCGGTTTGGCGAACGCAGCTCCACCCTCCCTAGGAAAGCTATCTGTTAAGGATTCTCAGCGAGTCAGTTCAGCAGGTTATAAGGGGGGCAGAAAAGTCGTGATCCGCCCGTGACTTGAGGCCCCTTCGCGCATGGAACTCTGCGCGGAACCGCATCGAACTCTGCGCGGCCTCGCATCGGATTCTGCGTGGGAGGCGGGGCCTGTCGCATCGGATTCTGCGTGGGCCCGTACCCGATTCAGCGTGCAAAACCGGTTTGGCCGGGGAAGAGCGGGGACAAGTCCGGGGCCGGGAGGCAGGCGAGGGGCGTATTGAACTCTGCGCGGGCGGATTCGAGCCGGCCGGCGGGCGTATGGAACTCTGCGTGTCCGAAATCGGCCCCGCTTCCGACCGCGGACGACGTGCCTGTGCAGGACTCGGGAGCCGAAGCGTGGATTCCCGGGAAAACTCCGAAAGGCCACGGGACTCCGCGGAGCTGAATCGTGACAGATCGGTTGCGGCCCTGAGGGTGCTTCCGACGATTCCGTCCGGAGCCCGCGGTCAGGTAAGGCGAACACGACGTGACACGCAGCGGGAGGCTTTGAGGGCAGGCGATGTCGGGGCTTGAGGCCAAGATCGCCGCGATCCGCGACCCGGATCTGCAGGCGGAGCTGGAGGCGGCGCGGGGCGGGTTCCTGTTCGCGCCGATCGTCGAGCACCTGCTGTTCCGCCAGCGCGAGCGCGATGCGGCCCGGGCGCAGGAGGGCGCGCAGGCCGAGGCCCGCGAGGCCATGGGCCGCGACCGCCGCCGCCGCGACGCCGTGCGCGAGGTGATCGAGAGCGAGCCGACGGGTCCGGAAAACCTCCAGCACCTGCACTCGGTGCTCGCGCTGTGCGGCCTGCCCTACCGCGATCCCGGCGACGCCCGCGACTTCGTGCGGGAATACGGCCGCAACTCGCTCAGCCTCTCGGCGGGACGCCTCAAGAACCCGATCACCGGCGAGATGGAGCTGCAGGGCCTGCCCTACGGCCCCAAGGCCCGGCTGGTGCTCCTGCATCTCTGCACCGAGGCGGTGCGCCAGAGGAGCCCCGTCATTGAGGTCGCCGACAGCCTCTCGGGCTTCATGAAGGCGATGGGGTTTGCCGTCACCGGGGGCGAGCGCGGCACCATCGGCGCCTTCAAGGAACAGCTCAACCGGCTCGCCGCCTGCTCGATGCAGCTCGGCCTGTGGGACGGGGAGGGACAGGCCTCGACCCTCAACGTGCCGCCCTTCCGCCAGCTCGAACTGTGGCGGCGCGGCGATGACGGCCTCGTCTGGCAGCGCACCGTCTCGTTCCATCAGGATTTCTACGATAGCCTGATCCGCCACGCCCTGCCGGTTGATATCCGCGCCGCGCGGGCCTTCTCCGGCTCGGCGCGCAAGCTCGACCTGCTGTTCTGGACCGGCTACCGCCTGCGCGCCCTGCAGCGCCCCCTGCGGCTGACCTGGGACAACCTGCACCGCCAGTTCGGCGCCGAGAATGCCAGCCTGCGCAGCTTCCGCCAGGCCTTCAAGGCGGATCTCGCCGGCCTGCTCGAGGTGTTCCCGCGGCTGCGGATCGACCTCGACGAGGGCGGCATGCTGCTCCACCCGGCCGATCCCGGCAGCCTGCTGGTGCCGCCCAAGGCCGCCCGCACCGCGCGCGCGACGGCGAGTGCAGCCCGCGCCTAACGGAATTTTCGGAACATCTTGATTTGGAATATTCCATATGCCCGCCGTCGTGGTGGGTACGGTACGGAATATCAAAAGTTTC
Organism: Methylobacterium sp. J-043; assembly: GCF_022829505.1. Classification (NCBI taxonomy): domain Bacteria; kingdom Pseudomonadati; phylum Pseudomonadota; class Alphaproteobacteria; order Hyphomicrobiales; family Methylobacteriaceae; genus Methylobacterium; species Methylobacterium sp. J-043. The sequence continues at coordinate 102,665 of NZ_JAKSYB010000037.1, forward strand.
AGGCAGGGAAGCCGACGGCCTCCACGCATGGGAACGGTCCATTCCGTCTTTGGGGCCGAATGACCTGCCCATTCCGAACCCCTGAAGGCTTCCCTCGCCGAGGTGTTGCGATCGCAGCCTCGAAACACGCCGCGACGCGTCTTCCTGAAGGGAGTTGGTCCGCGAACGGCCGTTCCTGCCAGCGTCAAGGCGGCGCGTTCGCTGGGCGCCGCAGCACGGGGAGCGTATCAGCAAGCCCGCGCGGCGCCTGAGGCGGGATCCCATCACGCCAGCGTGATGGGATCCCGCCGAAGCCCAAATCCGCCATCCCGAAGGGATCACCCCGATTTGGGCTGACCCCGGAAAACCGCGCTCAAACAGACGTCCATCGCGCGGGTTTAGCGCGCCCCCTCCATTCCGTGTTTCGAGCAGGATACGCCTTGGATGGAATAGAACGAACTCGCCTACCCGGTTGTTCCATGGCCTCTTCCCGTCGGAGAAATTCCCCTCGTTGGGAATGAACGATTAGGG
>NZ_JAKSYB010000039.1:0-639 GCF_022829505.1 Methylobacterium sp. J-043
CGCACTGCGTTCGAAGTACGCGAGCGTGCCTAAGTGATATGGTGCTTAGAGCTGTTGCCGATCATATTGGATCGTATGCGTCGTATCCAGCTGCGGCGAGGCAGTTGCGGCAGGCCCTTGGCGTGAGGGTGTCGAAGGCGAATCGGATGGCCGCTTTCAGATCTGGAAGCGTCCGAGCGGCGGCATTGCGGAGGTTCCCCTTCTGCTTGGCGAAGGTCTGCTCGATCGGGTTGAGATCCGGCGAGTAAGGTGGAAGGTAGAGCAACTTGGCGCCCACCGCCTGGATGGCTTCGCGCACGCCGGCCACCTTGTGAGCGCCGAGGTTGTCCATGATCACCGTGTCACCCCGCTTCAACAGGGGGACCAGGGTGTCGGTGACGTAGGCCCGGAAGCGTTTGCCGTTGGTGGCTCCGTCGAACAGGGGCGGTGGCGACCACCCCGCTGGTGCGCAGGGCGGCCGTGACGGTGGTCGTCCTCCAATGTCCATGCGGAACCGCCACGTGGCCTGCCTCCTGAAAAGTGGTCCTCCCTGAGGTATGGCTTCGAGCCATGTGGAGGATGTTTCATGGGACGGAAGAAGCATACGGCTGAAGAGATTGTTGCCAAGCTGCGCCAAGTGGATGTTCTGGTCTCGCAGGG
>NZ_JAKSYB010000053.1:0-109217 GCF_022829505.1 Methylobacterium sp. J-043
TCGGCTATCAGTCGCCTGCGCCCGAGGTCGTCATCTGGCCAACCGAACCGAGCGGCTCAGGGCCGCTCGCTCACCCCGCCATCGTCACGCGACCGACGATGCACTAACTTCGAACCTGGGCCACCGAATGGGGGCAGGCCAAGATCTCCTGCCTCAGGCACTCATCGCGCACCTTACCGTTGAAGCTCTCACAGTACCCGTTCTCCCACGGCGAGCCCGGGGTGATGTATTGGATTTGTGAGCCGGTTTTGGCGACCCATTTGCGCAGTGCCTTCGAGATCATCTCAGGGCCGTTGTCGCAGCGGATGTGCTCCGGGATGCCGTGCAAGCACATCGCGTCGGCCAACGCCTCGATCACGCCAAGGCTGTTGATGCGCCGCGCCACCTTCAGCGCGAGGCAGGCCTGGCTGTGCTCGTCGATCAGCGTCAGGATGCGCAGGCTCCGCCCATCGTGCGTCTGGGCCTGCACGAAGTCGAAGCTCCAGACGTGGTTACGGTGAAGCGGACGCAGCCGCACGCACGAGCCGTCGTTCAGCCAGAGGCGGCTGCGGGGTCTCTGTCGGCTGGGGACCTTCAGCCCCTCGCGACGCCAGATACGCTGAACCCGGTCCTTGCCCACCTGCCAGCCCGCTGCCCGCAGCAGCGCGGTGACGCCGCGGTAGCCATAGCGCCCGTACCGGACGCCAGAGCAACGATGGCGCGGGTCAGCGCATCCTCGTCGGCCGGCACGGTGGGCACGTAGCGTTGCGTGCCGCGGTGCTGACCGACGATCCGGCAGGCGTGACGCTCTGAGAGACCATACTTCTCCCGGATCCCGTCCACTGCCTGCCGGCGTCGCTCGGGGGCTAGATGGGGTATTCGGGGTGCCCGGCGCGGTGGCAGCGGCGGCATGATGGCGCTTCGATCCAACCTCGGAGTACCACCATGGACCAGCAGCACCACGTCGGCCTCGATGTCTCCGTGAAGGAGACGGCGATCTGCGTCGTCGATCTCCATGGCAAGGTCGTTCACCGCGCCACCGCCGAGAGTCACCCCGAGGTGATCGGCCGGCATCTGATCGATCGCGGCCATGCCTACGCGCGGGTCGGCCTCGAGGCGGGACCGCTGTCGCCATGGCTCTACGCCGGCCTGGTCGAGGTCGGGCTGCCGGCGGTCTGCGTCGAGACCCGTCACATGCACGCCGCCCTCTCGGCGCGCATCAATAAGACCGACCGCAACGACGCCCTGGGCATCGCGCAGATGATGCGGGTCGGGTTGTTCAAACCTGTCCACGTCAAGACGCCGGCCAGCCAGCAGCGCCGCCTGCTCCTGACCTCGCGCAAGCTCCTGCAGCGCAAGGCCTACGACATCGAGAGCGACCTGCGCGGCCAGCTGCGCAACTTCGGCCTCAAGGTCGGCGTCGTCGGAGCGGTGGGCTTCGAGCAGCGCGTTCGCGACCTCGTGCTCGACCTACCCTTCGTCGCTGCCGTGGTCCTACCGCTGCTGGAGGCGCGCTCGGCGCCGCGGACCCAGCTGGCCAAGCTGCACAGGATGCTGCTGGAGCAGGTCCGCACCGACCCAGTCTGCCGGCGGCTGATGACCGCGCCCGGGGTCGGGCCGGTCGTGGCGCTGACCTACCGCACCTGCGTCGACAACCCGGCGCGGTTGGGGCGCTCGCAGTGCGTCGGGGCGCATTACGGCCTGATGCCGCGGCTCTACCAGTCCGGCGAGACGATGCGGGTTGGGCGGATCTCGAAGTGCGGGGACCGGATGATGCGCGCCGCGCTCTACGAGGCCGCGCTCGTGCTGCTGACCGGCACGCGCGGCCGGTGGTCCAGCCTGAAGGTGTAGGGGCTGGCCGTCGCCAAGCGCCGGGGCATGCAGAATGCCCTCGTGGCCGTTGCCCGCAAGCTGGCGATCATGTTGCATCGCATGTGGCGCAACGGGACGGACTTCCGCTGGTCGGCCGCGGCCACGACAGCGGCCTGAGGCCCACCGACGCCACCACTTAACATCGAGCTCCTCCGGCGTGGAGGAGGTCCCTGCGGGAACGACGGGAGCGGGTGAGACCGAGGAAACTCGAGCGCCGGTTTTGCCGAGCGCGCGGCTTGAGAATAGCTCCGCCCACTCCCTCTGATCCCATCATGAGGCGGCACGCGCCGACCTCGGAGAAAAGCAAGAACTCTGCAGGACCGTTCACGCGCTGGATAGGGATGCGCACACAGGGAATTTGACCGAGGAACCCCAAATACGGAACAAGTTTCCCAAGGCGACGTCCGCCAGCACCTGCTTCTCCAGGGACAGGTCAGCCACAAGCCGGCGCAACCAAGCGTTCTCGCGCTCAAGATCCTTCATCTTCCTGGCTTGGTCGACCTGCAGGCTGCCTTACTCCTTGCGCCAGCGGTAATAGTTCTGCTCGGAGATCTCCGCCTCCTTGCACGTCAGCGCCAAACTCTTGCCCTCGGCCGTCTGCACCTCGATCTGGCGCAGCTTCAGCACGACCTGCCCTGTGCTCGACTTCTGTCCTCGCCGCATGTCCGACTCCTTCGGTCCTCGCTGATCCTCTCAATCAGCCCGGTCCAAAGCCAGCCGGTCAGGTCAATTCAAAGCGCAGCAAAACTCCTAACTTAGATCAAAAGTTCTTCCTGCAGCCTGGTTAAACAAACTAACGGGCCCGCTCTCGTCGGAATCAGCTCTCCGCGGCAGATTTGCAACAACCCGGCCAATTCGAAAAAATTTTGGCTCGCTACCCGAACGACCGAATTGTTAAATGCGCGAATGAATGCTTCCATAAACAAAAAAATACAGATTCTCTTGCGGCAATGGTCGGAGGCAGTATGCTCGTAGGGGCACGGCTTGCTATATGCGGTTGCCTGATGCTGCATCTTGCAGCGTGCAGTCGCACGGATAGTACCTTCCTCCGTGAGGGAATCGGCAGCGACCTGTATTCAGCTGGCCTCCCTGAAGCGACTCATTATGAGGGCCTGTACGTTAGCTACATCTGCCAGCAGGCTGATCTGGGTGCTGGTGGAGTCTGTACTCTGTCTGATTCGGCGGCGTGGACAACTTTTTTCCAGGCCGGAATGAATGACATCGACCGCCGATGTGACTCCTATCTTGCATGGCTGGACGACCGCCGTCGTTCGGCAGAACCCGTTTTGCAGCAAATCGCGGACACTGGTGCAGCTACTCTAGGCATAATGCGGTTGTCAGGCATCGGCGCGAATCCAATTACGATCGCGGGCCTTGCATTCGGGTTCGCTGCTAAGACGTTTACGAACTTTAACTCCCGACTTCTGACGGAACTCAATCATTCAACCGTCCAGACTGTAGTGTTAAGCCGACAAACAGAATTCCGGATCAGCATGAGGGGCAGAAGTATAAGAAGCCGGCCCGATGCAGTTCACGCACTGAGGCAGTACTTGCGTATTTGTATGCCGTTTACAATAGAAACTGAGATAAATACCGCCATTACTGCATTCGAGCGGGGCGGACCGGCTGCTCTTGCGCGGAGAAACCCTCTAGTATCTACAGCGGCCTTGGGCACGCCAGCAGCGCCGTTCCGGGCAGCAAGTTCGCTGCCCAGAACAGCGGGGCCAAGGGTGCGTCCTCCGGGGGCAAACACTTCAGCTGAACGTGCGCACGAAACCGAGGACCTCGTTCGGATTCAACAGCTGATCTGCGTGCATCCGAGTGGCGCTTTCGATCAACAGACCCGCCAGGGAATAAGAATTCTGCAAGAGGCGCTTGGATCTAAGAATCCATCGGGCGAAATCAGCCGACGAGATCTGCGAGTCATCCTACAGCAAAATAAAATCCCGGAACTGAAAGAATCGTGCAGGTTACCACATCAAAATTTCTACGAGCGCACTGTGTTTCGCACCTCTCAGGATATCTTAATGTTTCAAAAGGAGCTAAATCGGTGGTCTGCTGGAGGCGCCGCTCCAGAAAGCGGCGAGCTGAATAAAGCAACCCGCGCGAAGATCGCTGCTGTCCGCAAGGTCATGCCCGGACTGACGGACCCGCCAGGTCTCGAACTGCAAGTCACGCCTGCATTCCGGCTTGGCGTCCTCACTCCGCCCCGCTAGTTTCGCTATAAACCAATCAACTAATGCGGCGAGGCCAAGATGCTGAAAATGAGATCGGCCGGTCCGTTGTGGGATCGGCAAGCGACACCACCAGTCCGTGTTAAGTTCATCGGTTTCAACATTCCTCTTGAGGAACTGCGCCGATTTTCGGACCCGGACGGCGACTGGATCCGCGTGAAAGCTCACTTTCCGCTTGCTCCAGCGCCAATAGAAGGAGATGTGCTCGCTTCCGACGTCGTGTCAGATAAAGCCGAAAGGAAGGATTTCAATATTTGGTCATTCCTGAAATACTGCACTTTAGTTGCTCGAATTATAAATGAGGGCGCTGGCGGGGCGCTTGAGCTAGGGATTAATAGAGATTACCTCATCGCGCTCGCCTTGGTGGTCAACCGTGTAACTGCCGTTCCGCAGGGCGGTCAGCCTTGGGACCGATCGTTTAATCCCTTCAAGATCAATGAAATTGAATGGTCGACTTTTTTAGCACAGGGCAACAACAAGGATGAATTTTTTCCGGGAGATCGGCTTGACCCGCTGGCTCAGGCGGATGCTGAAGCATTCTCTACCATCCAGAATACCAAAATTATCAGCGATGCGCTCACCGAGCAGGGAAAAGGGAGCGGACCGTATATCCCGAATAGCATAGACCTCTTCATTGTACGCCTTATCGGGCCACAGGCAGGCGTCAACGCTCTCAAGCACGTAGGCGGCGCAACAGCTATCGATGCCGTGATCGCCGGAGCCGGCGGAGATATCGACGCACTTAAAGCGAGATATCCGGAGTTCTTGAACGTTTCTGGCGTCAGCACGGTATCCGCTCTACTCACGCTAATAGAGGAGAGATTCGACGCAGCGTTGAAGCTCGCTGCAATACTTTTGCATGATTATACTCCTGAAGATCTTCCGCTAGTTCCCGTTGTAGGTGAGGCGCCTTGGTTCACCGCCGCCAAGGCAGAGGAAGGCGTCGATGAAATCAACGATGCAGCACGTGTAATGCAATATTTTCAGTCGACTACATTTCATGCTACTTCAGCGAAGGATCCCTGGTGCGCGGCATTCGTGACTTTTTGCATGAAAAACTGTGGCAACTCGATAGTCGCGGCCAGTGTTATTGCCCGAAACAACGCTCAAGCCGCTGCTTGGAAAACTTGGGGGCGGCCGTTGTCGATTGGGTCAGAAGCTCTCCCTCCCGGTGCGGTCGTCGTGCTTTCGCCGGTCGAGGGTAGCGACCGCTCCGGACACGTATCGTTCTTCGCGAGGCGGAACGGAAAGCAAGTCGTCCTTTTTGGGGGGAACCAAAACAACTGCGTACAGGAGAGTAGTTATCCGGCAAGCAGGATCGCAGCGGTGCGCTGGATAGACTGGAGCGGCGTCACGGAAGCTGCCGAGAAGGAAGTGCAAGGGGGCACTCTTATAGGTGGCACCCACATTGATGACCTCGGCAATGGCTTCCCTCCTCTGAGTGGTGCAGATTGGAAGAAGTACTGTCACACGCTTGGCGTTCGTGAGTCAAACAACAGGTATGAGGTTGTAAACAAGCTTGGGTTTTGTGGGCGATGGCAGTTCGGGGCACTTGCCCTAATTGACACTGGGTATGTCAAACCAGGTCGAACGAAAAACTCAAGTTTACTCAGCTCAACCTCATGGACCGGGAAAAACGGCGTTAACAGTCGAGACGATTGGCTTTCCAACTGGGCCGCTCAAAATGAGGCTATGCATGCATACACAAAAATGCACTACAAGCATCTCCTCAAATTAGGTGGTCTGAAAGCAGGATCATCGCTTCCCCGCATCGTTGGGCTTCTCGCGGCTGCGCACCTGATGGGAGTAGGAGGAGCCATGAAACTTGTCAGGGGAACGTCAACGAGTGACGCCTTCGGCACCAAGACTGGCGATTACTATGCGTACCTCTCTAATGAATTCGGCGGATCGCAGACGCTTCAAGCCTGACGATTGGTTCTGCTTTTGGCTAGAAGGTCACCGCGACGGCCCGCACGACTGCATTCTGGTTAAAGAGTACGGTTGCTGCGAGGTTTGCTAGGCTCCTCTGCGGCCCTGGCTTGGCTCCAATGAAGGCATGTGAGATCCTAAGAGGCGTAGCCTACGAGGTGGCAGCGAGAGGGGCGAACCGAACGCTTGGATGGCCGTGGTGTAGAAGCGGACGCTAGTGGCGGCGGGCGGAGCTTAGAGCAAAAACTAGGCCTCGCCGAACCAGGCGCGGCAAGTCTTGGGAAGAGCGACGGAGAGTCATCTAGTGACGAAACTCGTTGTCCAAGATTAGTCCGAAGCTGCACCGTTCGCTTATAGAGGACTTCGCTCCACTTGAGGTGCCCTCACCGCCCTTCAGGTATCTCGCGCGCGAATGTCGTGATTGGCTCGATGGTGATCTTGGAGCGGGTGTGAAGACACCGCCCCCTCTACATCCATGACGACGTGCGTATAAATGCCTCTTAGCTTGAGCATGGTTGCCGGCATCCGCGGGACGCCGTCCACTACGGCGCTTCCTGTCGCGCCGTCGCGATCATAAGATCTCCGTCCTGCCGCAACAGCAGTCGAATCGAAACAATCCCATCGATGGACTCTGTCACGGCTGTGACATAGACATTCCTATCCTGATATCTTTCCTCAAGGGACAAGTAGGGGCCGGCTGCATGCCGTTCGGAACGCGTGCGCGCGAACGGTGTCTGACCGCCCTCGCGATTCCAGCTCAGATGTCGGGCCAGTGCGTATCGGGCAGCTTCCGCCTTACCCGGTCGTCGCAGAGCTGGCGCAGGAAATTGAGGAAGATAGGCCGGAAGATCCCGTTGTGCCCGTCGATGACCTCGCGCGAGGCCCTGACCACCCAGAAGGGGTTATCTGGATGGCCGGCGACGTGCCGCAGACTGGCCCCCGAGGTGTAGTCGCGACGCCAGCCAATCGGCAGCGCCCCGTTCGTGCGGCAGCTCTTGTTGAACGCGTCGAATGCAGCGTCCTCCTCGGCGGTCGAGGGCCGCCATCCCCTTTCGATGGCCTTCAAGAGCTTCGCGTTCGTTCCGGTCGGCGCCGTCAGCTCGTGCGTAGTCAACCAGGGGAGGTGCCCGACCGTCCTGAGGTTTGCCTCTCTCTGCGCGTCCGGAGGCAATTTGGGATATAGCACTTGCTGCGCATCCGGAGGCACCTCTGGGTATACTTCCCGCCTGATGGCCTCGAATCGCGAACCGCACCACCGGCCGAGTGGGAAGGCAATGCGGGTCGCCTCGTCGTTCTCGGCCGTGACCGCCATGAAGCAGACGCGCTGGCCAGCCGGGAAATCGCCACGCGAGCGGATGGCGGTTGCTAATGGCTGAAAGCGCGTCGCCTCGAAGGCCGGGTTTACAAGGATGACGAGGTCGCCGAAAGGGCGGACCACCTTCTTCTTGGGCCGGACGACGCTATCGATGAGGAACTCTGCGACGGCCGAGAACAGAATGAGGCCCCCGAACGAGTGGCCGGCCAGCACGAGGCGGGTGCCGTCTCCAGACTCGACGGCATCCTCGGTGAGAGGCTTGTTATAGTCGCGCTGGTGGCGCCTGAGCGACGCTAGCACCTCGCGCACCGAGCCGACCGCCACGCGGAACGCGGCGTCTTTGCGCGTCCAGAAAGTGCCGTAACTCGCGATTCCGCGCAGGCTCAGGCCGCGCCATGCTAAATAGACGCCGAACACGCGTCGGTCCGGCTTCGCATAACCTTCTATATCGACTGCATCTTGTAGCAATTCGCGAAACGCCTTGAGGTTTTCATCAGTCTCGGCTGCATTGTGACGCCAGCCATGAATGAATGCGATGATGGTTAATTTTTTTTCTCTGCTCTTCTCTAGATATTTTGCTAGTTCATTCTGCGCGTTTGACTTTTGGTACCATCCTTGATCATCGAACTCGATTACAGCGAGATCGTAATCATCTCTCGTGTCTATAGTTGGGCCCTTCCACTGCGAAGCGTTGGGTTCCCAGCCGACATTAACGAGCTCCGAGATAATGGACACGGTGCAGACTCCGATCAGAACGTTGGGCTCAGAAATACAACCTGACCAATAGCTTCTCGGTTGTCGATAGTGTCGGCGAAGTGAATTCGTCCGGCCTGACCGTTTGCACTTCAGTATGGCTTTCGAGCCAGGAGAACGGATCGATGTCGAGGAAGCGACCCAAGCCTGAGGAGATTGTCGCGAAGCTGCGCCAAGCCGACGTGCTGATCGGTCAAGGTACGAGCGTGGCGGAGGCAATTCGGGCGATCGGTGTGAGCGAGGTTATCTACTACCGCTGGCGCCGTGAGTTCGGCGGGCTGAAGACCGATCAGGTTCGGCGCATGAAGGACCTAGAGACGGAGAACCAGCGGCTCAGGAGGGCGATTGCAGGCCTGACGCTCGATGTGTATCGCGCGCGTTGGACTGACGCTCGATCTGTAAGTCCTGCCCAGGAGGCCCGCAGCCGACTAGGACCCTCTCTGCGCAGGGTTCACAGGTCCGCTGCGCGCCAATGTGGGCTTGATGCGGCGCGTTGAACCGACAGCCCAGAAGGTCACACACGCGAGAGGTATCCCTACGCGGGGCATATTAGAGTTTCCCCCGTTGTGGTGCCGGGGGTCTCCCTCCAGCCGGACGCGTGACCCGGGTGGGTGGCCTGTCGTTCCGTCTCATGAGGACGGCAGGAGGCTGAGCGCCAAGCCAGCCAGCACAGCCGTGCCCAACGTCGCCAGCTTGATGTCAGGCAGGGCGGTGGCTTCCGGCCCTTGGGCTACAGTGCCTAAGCGGTTAGTAGAACAACAATGCCGAAGAGCGCGGAGAAGACCGCAAAGGTTAGGCACCCAGCGGCTACGAGCAAAATGCAGGCAGACATCCGGATCTGAGTGTTCCGATATTGCTCATCTGCAGTGACTGTGGCTCTTATGCTGTTGGCTGTACCTTCGTCCCACTCATGCTCTTTGAGAAGGACTAAGTGTTTGATGGCGCGTAGGTGGTGATAGATGCCACCGGACGCCACATAACGGTGGGCGAGTGCAAGGGCGGTGGCAAGAGCGAGAAATACCAACCCGAAAACTATGGCTCCGACGAACGGCTTCGGCGCCGACGCCAATTGGAGCTTCCCGTCTTTCAGGAACCAGCTCACGGCCAGACCTGCACCTGCAAAGCCAGCAAGGGAGAGGCGCACAATCTCGGCCGAGAAACTGAGATATCTATCGAGAAGGTCAAGGTCACCTTTATAGAGCGTATCATCAAGCACGATAAGCACTCCCGACAACCCTGGCGCAGGCTTCGGCACAGGCATAGGCGCGATCCTCAGCAGTGCTGGTGATGCATCTTGAGCAATTATCGGTGGCGCCTCAAGAGCCAATTCTTCAAGCGAATGGCAAAGGCGAATGGTGCCGCTGTCGGGCTAACTCTCATGGGCTTGCGCCGTGTTGCACTTTCAAGCCGCCTGACCGCCATTCCCGAGGAACATCTCTCAGTCGCCTGCACGGGCCCTGAGGTGGTGGACCTCGTAAGAGAAGTCGTCCGCCAGAGTCTTCCCCGCCGCCTCCAGCTCTGCGGAGTACCATTCCGATGGACCGAAACCGGCGGCCGCTGATCGTGACGACGACGCGTCGGCCCGCAACTGGCAGATCCGACAGGGTGCGGGTGTATTGGCTGTGCACCCGAGATGAGACGCCCTCACACCTCAGACACCGCTCCGGTGCGTTCAGGAGGACGATCTCATGAGCCAAGCGGGCATCTGCGAACGCCTGGCGAACATCTCCCTGTGGCCACGGCGGATCAAAGGTCGTCCATCCCGGTGTGATCGGCCCACAAGGGCTGTTGGCGGGACTTGCGCCGGACACCCTCCACCTCGTTGCTCAGGCGGTCGGACCCGTCTCGAGCGACACCGGCCTTAGCCTGATTGCCACGGCGAGCTTCGCCGACTGTCCCACCGATCTGGATGTGCTCTTCGTGCCGGGCGGCGATGGCACAGCCGCGCAAATGCGCGACGCCGCCACCCTGGCCTTTCTGCGGGATCGGGCCAACCGGGCGCGCTGGGTGACAAGTGTCTGTACCGGATCGCTCATCCTCGGAGCAGCTGGGCTCTTGAGAGGCTATCGCGCGACTTCGCACTGGTGTGTACGTGACACGGTCCTCCCGCTCCTCGGGGCAATCCCAGTCGATGATCGAGTCGTCTTCGACGGCAACCGGGTGACCGCCGCCGGCGTCTCGGCAGGGCTCGATTTCGCCCTGGCGCTCGCAGCCCGCCTGCGTAGTGAGGACTACGCGCGGACGGCGCAACTCGTAGCCGAATATGCGCCCAAGCCACCGTTCGAGGCAGGCAGTCCGACCGCGGCAGGGCCGACCATTACCATTACCCGGAGGGCGCAAGCCATCCTCGACACTCTTGCGACTGAAACACGAAAAGCCGCTGCCACGACTCCATCACCAGGATTAGGGCTCGATGATATGCCTTCGCCTGCTTCCCGTGAGGACTGATCGGTGCCGTTTACCGCACTTAGCCGTTGCATCTTGAGATAGGCGTCCGTGGATGACCTGCTGTTCTAGAGAGAGAAGAATTATGCCTCGACGGTGGCACAGGACGGTGGTACAAACTAAGCCGAAGCGCGCAGTCTAAGTTTTTGTTTTTGCTCATGTTTGCGAGGAAAGTGGGCAATCCTTTCCTGGGCACCATTTGATCTCCACGTTGTTGAGATCCCTGGTCTTCTAAGTTTTGATCCCGTACCTTGTCGAAGGGTGCGGGATTTTTCCTGCCTGACGGGCGAGCTTCGCCCGGTTGGCAGTGCGCGTGTAGATCGCGCTTTCCCGGCTTCCATCGGCTCATCCAAACAGCGCGTTGAGCTGCGCTTCCGTGGTTCCGTCCTCGGCCGCGCGGCGAGCTCCGGCCTTGCGAAGACCATGCGCTGATCCGGGGCAGCCGGCTGTACGGCAGACCTTGCCGAACCACGTGCCGAACGATTCCTTGGTGAAGGGCCTGTCGCGCTCAGTTGCGATGAAGGTCAATTCACCCGTCGGCGCCGCAGCGATCGATGCAGCCAGCGCCGGCAGGATCGGCGCGGCCACCACACCATGCCCGTCTTCTCCGTCCGGACTTAAGGTTGCCACCACGGACGTGCGGGCGCCCAAGGCGCACGGCATCGCCGCAGCGCAGGCCGGTGTAGAGCAAGAGGTCGAAGGCGAGGCGCTGATGGGTTCCGAGGGGACGCGGCGCTGGCCTCCCTCGTCCGTCACAACCCCCAGGGCCGCCTCGTCCCGCCCAACGAGGTCGCCTGTGCGGTGGCTTGGCTCTGCAGTCACTCGGCCGCCGCCATGACAGGTCAGACCATTGCGGTGGCGGGCGGAGAGCTTTGATCCGTCCTCGCGGGGGATCTGCACGCGGTGGGAGTGGACCCCATTTGCCGGGCTTGAATCGCTATGGGTTTCCCGGAAGGCTATTCGGCTCGGATCGGGCGGCCAAGGCTTGTACCTCGGCCTGAGCGAAGTAGCGCGCTTCGACCTCGGTGGGACCAAGCATTCAGTAAGCGAGAACGCATAAATGACAGATACAAGCACGTCACCGTGCAATTATTTGTTAATTCTATCTGTCTTATTAAGAAATTTATCGGCACATTAAGGATGTGGCATCCATGAAATTTGGCGGCAGAAAAGTTAAGAAATCTTCAAGCGATCTGCTTGGATACGACTTCGCTTCGTCCGCCATGAAGGCTCTTCCGATGCCTGTTTTCATGGTCGATCTCGAAAAGGATCAGAATAACATCTTCTTTGCGAACGATGCTTTCGTGAAAGCGATGGGGGTTACATCCGCCGATGCGCTCATCGGTCGGCATGTTTCCTCGCTCTTCCACCTGGAGCAGCCGAACGGGCGCAAGAAGATGGACGTCGTCACGGAAGTCGTGGCCGGGCTGCAGGCAAAAGGATGGCATAAAGCGGCGGTGGAATTCATCAGGGAAGACGGAATTTCCTTCGGCGTCGACATCCATGTCTTCGTGATCGTCCACGAAGGAACCGCCTACAGCATTGCCCAGGCGGATGACATCGGCCAAGTTCTCGCCGCAGCCGAGCGGCGCCGGGAGCTGTCAGCCCTCGCCGACAACTTCCAGAGCAACGTCGGAAAGATCGCCCAGGATATCGCCACGTCGACGGAACTCCTCAGCGACGGAGCCGCGATCATGGCGCACTCGATCGAATCGACATCGAGCCTGTCGGCCACGGCGGCCGGTTCGGCGATCGAAGTGCGGGACAATGTCATGGTGGTGGCCTCCGCCACGGAGGAACTCGGTGCGTCGATCGTGGAAATCGCCCGACAGGTCGAGGGCTCCACGTCCATGACGAGCGCGGCGGTTCTGGAAGCGGCACAAACCGTCGCGCTCGTCGACGAGCTCAAGGCCGCCACCCTCCGCATCGGCGACATGGTGAGTATGATCTCGACGATCGCCAGCCAGACCAACCTCCTGGCCCTGAACGCGACGATCGAGGCTGCCCGCGCGGGCGAGGCCGGACGCGGCTTCGCGGTGGTCGCCTCGGAGGTGAAGGCCCTGGCGAGCCAGACGGCCAGAGCTACCGAGAACATCACCACGCAGATCGGCAGCATCCAGGCCGTGACCGGTGACACCGTGGCGGCGATCCAGAACATTTCGAGGCGGATTCAGGCCATCGCGGATGTGGCGACTTCCATAGCCGCCGCCGTCGAGCAGCAGGGCGCGGCGACCAACGACATCGCCGGGAACATTTCCAAGGCGGCGTCGAACACGAGCAGCGTCAGTGCGAACATCAGTAGCGTAGCGACCGGGGCGGTCCAGAGCGAAACGACCGTGTCGCAAGTCATTGGATCGGTATCCGAATTGTCCAAGCGGTCCGCGAAGCTCACTTCCGAAGTCACTCGATTCCTCGATCTCGTCAGAGCGGCCTGAGGGGCCCCCAGCCCGGCTTTGGCCAATTGTCTCGCTGAGGAACGCGTTGAGTTGGCCTGCTGCCGGTTTGGTGGACACCTTCCTAAGCCCATTGGACTCGATTCTCGAACTCGACAGGGCTGATGTAGCCCAAGATCGAGTGGCGCCGCGCCGGGTTGTGGAAGCGTTCGATGTCATCGAACAATTCCACGCGCGCCTGGCTCGGCGGCACCTACGACCCCGAGTTGAGCCGGGGCAGTGTCCCGGGTCTCTTCATTCGAGGCCCTGCCCTGGACCCGTGAAAGAACTTGTCCTCTCGAAACCTGACTCCACGTTCGCGTTCAGGTGCGCGACCACGTCGCCAGCAGGGCGAGGAGCGCGAGCGCGAGCCCCAGCGAGACGAGCTTCCAGAACAGGACCGGATTGCGCTCCAGCAAAGCCGACCGGCGCATTCCGGCGAGCGAAGGGTTGGGGTGGCGCAGGTCGTAGGTGAAGGCCGAGAGCGCCTCGTAGCGCAGCGCCGGGTTCGGGTGGACGGCCTTGCGCAGGGCGCCGTCGACCCAGACCGGTAGGCCCGGCCGTACGGCCGAGAGCGGGACGTAGCGCAGGCGCCGCGCCCGCGCCTCGGTCGATGCCCGCGCGGCCGCCGCGCCGTAGGGCAACTGGCCGGTTAGCATCTGGTAGGCGATGATCCCGAGGGAGAACACGTCCGCCGCTTGCGTGCCGGGATGGCCGGCGAGGTATTCGGGCGCGCTGTACTGCTGGGTGCCGAGCACCGGTTCCTCGGGGGCGAGCTCGGCCACGCCCGCCACGCGCGTCGCGCCGAAATCGATGATCCGCGCGGTGCCGGCGGCATCGATCAGGACGTTCTGAGGCCGCAGATCCTGGTGCACCATCTCGCGCCGGTGGAAGGCCTGCAGGCCCCGCGCGATCTGCTCGACGAGACCGCGCACGGTCTCCAGGTCCGGCGCGGGATTGTCGCGCATCCACTGTGCCAGCGTGCGCCCCTCGACATACTCCATCGCCGTGTAGAGGTAGCTGCGCCGCCGCGCCTGCGGCTGGGCCTTCAGCACGTGGGGGTTGTCGATGCGCCGGGCGATCCACTCTTCCATGACGAGCCGGCGCAGCTGCGCGGGGTCGTCGCGCGCGTCCGTCGAGGGCAGCTTGAGGGCGACGGGCTCGCCGCTCTCGGAATCCCGTGCGAGGTAGACGTGGCTGCGGTGGCTCGCGTGGAGCGTGCGCACCACCCGGTAGCCGTCGAAGTCGGTCGGCGGATCGAGCAGGGGCGCGGGCGCCAGATCCGCGACGCGGCCCGTAAGATCGGCCGGTCCGTCCTCAGGTGCTGCCTCGATGCGCACGATCTGTGCGGTGAGATTGTCGGCACTGCCGGCTTCGTAGGCATGTCTGACGATTTTCTGGGCAGCAATGTCGAGATCGGCAGCATGCCGTGCGATCAGGCCGGCGATCGTCTCTGGATCGACATGCTCGTGCACGCCGTCGGTCGTCAGGAGGAAGACGTCGCCGGGCTCGGTCGGCACACTGGCATGGTCGATCTCCACGCGTGCGCCCGCGCCCAGCGCCCGGCCGAGATACGATTCCTCCGCCGACAGGACGAGGCGGTGATCCTCGGTCAATTGCTCCAAGGAGCGGCCCGCGACCCGGCAGATCCGCCCGTCACCGACATGGAAGAGGTGGGCGGTGCGGCCCTTGAGGATGAGAGCGCTGAAGGTGGTGACGTAGCCGCGGTCGGGCTCATGCCGGCTGCGCCGCGTCTCGGCGTGGAGCCAGGAATTGGCCGCCGCGATCACGCGCTGCGCCGCGCTCTTCACCGACCAAGTGTCGGGAGTGTCGTAGTAGTCGGTGAGGAAGCTCTTGACCGCGGTCTCGCTGGCGACGTGGCTGACCGCGCTGCTGCCGATCCCGTCCGCGATGGCGATGGCCGCGCCCTTGAGCCCCAGAGCCGGCTGCCCGGGGACCAGCGCCCCATGAAAATCCTGGTTGGAGGGTTTGCGGCCCGCCTCGCTGTGCTGGCCGAGCGTGAGCTTCAGGTCGTTCGTCATGGGGACGGCCGCGTGCGAGGGGACCCGTGCCCTTGCGGCGCGGGTCCCCGTCGGGTCAAGCGCGGATCAGGCGGCGAGGCGGCGCGCCTCGCCCTGGACGGCGCGCTTCGGCGCGGTGCGGACGTGGGTGGTGTAGAGGGTGAGCCCCGTGAAGGCGAGGCCGCCGACGAGGTTGCCCAGCACGGTCGGGATCTCGTTCCAGAAGAAGTAATCCCCGATCGAGAAGTTGCCACCCATCATCAGGCCGAACGGGAACAGGAACATGTTCACGACCGAATGCTCGAAGGTCATGTAGAAGAACACCATGATGGGCATCCACATGGCGATGACCTTGCCGCTCACCGTGGTCGAGATCATCGCGCCGACGACGCCGGTCGAGACCATCCAGTTGCACAGCATGCCGCGAATGAAGATCGTGAACCAGCCGCCGACGCCGTGAGCCGCATAGCCGAGGGTGCGGCGCTCGCCGACATGGGCGATGAACTCGCCGACCTTGTCGGCCGGCGCGGTGAACCCGAAGGTGAACACGAAGGCCATCATGAAGGCCACGGTGAGCGCGCCCAGGAAGTTGCCGAGGAAGACGAGGCCCCAGTTGCGCAGCACCCCGCCCCAGGTCACGCCCGGACGTCCGTCGAGGAGCGCCAGCGGGGCGAGCACGAAGACGCCGGTCAGAAGATCGAAGCCCAGCAGGTAGAGCATGCAGAAGCCGACCGGGAACAGGGCGGCGCCGAGGATCGGGATTCCGGTCTGCTGGGTGATGGTGACGGCGAAGACCGCGGCAAGCGCCAGGATCGCGCCCGCCATGTAGGCGCGAATCACGGTGTCGCGGGTCGCCATGAAGATCTTGGATTCTCCGGCATCGACCATCTTGGTCACGAATTCGGAGGGCGCGAGGTAAGCCATACCGGTTTCCTTGTGGCGGCCGGAAGATGCTGGGGTTCGACGAGTGACCCTGCCCGGATCTCCGGGCGCCTCCGGTCCGACGTGTTGTCTGACCCGCCGGCGCGAGCCTTGCCCGCGCCGGTCGGTCGCGCCTCCGCAAGATCCGCGCCCGTTGGAGCGGCACGCCCGCGCCGCGCGGCGCCCCTTGCCGACACCACGGTTCGGGCGGCGACCCGCCGACGGCCGCGTTTTCCGCCGCTCGATATCGGGCATCCTGAAGCTCACCCGTCCGCCAGCAATCCCCGACGGATGGGCACACGCGCGCGATTGCCCGGCCGAGGGCTGCTGAAGTTTTCGAGGCGGATGCAGGAGGAGTCGGTCCGTTCGGTCGTGTTGCGGGGCGACGGCTTGAAGCCGTAAGCGGAGTGACCGCGGCTCATCGCGGACGTATCTGACGACGGAACGCGCGATGGATCACGACGTCACGGCATCAGGATCGGGCGAGCAGGCCGCGATCATCGAGGCTGCTGAAGAGGTCGTTCTGGAGCCGCTGGCCGACTTCCCGCACATCGACCTGCGCACCGGAGTCGAGCCGTGGGACAAGCGTCGAGCCGCGGGCAAGACGCTGCGACGCGACCTTCCCCACGCCGATCATGCCATCCTGAGCGCCGACGCGGATCGACCCGACCCGGTCTCGCTCATCGAAGGGGCGCATGCCGGCCGGCAGGAACACCTCATCCCGCTGCGGGTCGCCCGCATGGCCTCCTCGCCGTTCGCCTTCTTGCGCGGGGCGGCGCAGGTCATGGCCTGGGATCTGGCTCAGGGACCGCGCGGTGCGATCGATGTCGTGATGAACGGTGACGCCCACATCTCGAATTTCGGCCTGTTCGGTTCGCCGCAGGGCGAGGTCGTGCTCGATCTCAACGATTTCGATGAGGTCACGGTCGGACCGTGGGAATGGGATCTGAAACGGCTGTGCGCGAGTATCGAGGTCGCGGCGCGGGACGCCGCCGTGCCCGTGGCCGAACGGCGTCAAGCGGTGCAAAGCGCCGCCGCGGGCTACCAGCACACCATGGACGATCTCGCTCCGCGTGGATCGCTGGACGTCTGGCAGCAGGCCGCGCGCGCCGATGATCTCGATTTCATCGGCATCGAGATCGATGCCCAGTCGCAGGCTGTGGTGCACCGAGCCGTCGAGAAGGCCAGACGCAAGAACAACAAGAGCCTGCTCGATCGGGTCGGCGAGCGGCGCACGGATGGTGGCTGGCGCTTCCGCGAGGAGCCGCCGATCCTCACCCGCGTCGATGAGGCGACACGCCAGAGCATCACGGCCGGCCTGGAACGCTACGCCGAGACGCTGCCGCGCGAGCGCCGGTTCATGCTGAGCCGCTACCACGTCGTCGATGTCGCGCACCGGGTGGTCGGCGTCGGCAGCGTCGGCACGCGGGCCTATGTCGCCTTGCTGTGCGGAAATTCGGATCAAGATGCGCTGTTCCTCCAAGTCAAGGAGGCGGTGCGACCGGCGAGCGCACCGTATCTTCGCGGCATGCCCGAGCCCTACGCCAGCCACGAGGGCGAGCGCGTGATCTACGGACAACGCCTGCTGCAAGCCGTGGGGGACCCGCTGCTCGGCTGGACGAGCATTGATGGCCGCCCGTTCTATGTGCGTCAGATGAAGAATATGAAGGGCGATATCCCGCTCAATCGTATGGCGGGCCGCTCGCTGATGTACTTCTCGCACGCGTACGGGGCGCTGCTGGCGAAGGCGCATGCCCGCACCGGGGATGCTGCGGCGATCGCGGGCTACTTCGGTCACGATGGGCGCGCCGACCTGCGTGAAGCCTTCGCCGATTGGGCGCAAGCCTACGGTGACCGCAATGCAGCGGATTACGCGCTGTTCCGCGCCGCGATAGCCGAGGGTCGCCTTACGGCAGCGGATGATCCGCACCTGTGACGGAGGAGACCGGCCGAAGATACCGATGCTTTGGCCAGACACCGGACCGCAAACCGTCTTTATGTTGCCGCCGCGGCGGGGGGCTCGCGCACCAGATTTCCTGCGCCGCGCCTGTACCTCTTTGCCCTCTCCTTCCCCGCTCTCAGACCAAATCCGCTTGATCCCTTCGGGATGGCGGATTTGGGCTTCGGCGGGTACCCATCGCGCTGGCGCGGTGGGTACCCTCCTCAAGCGCCGCGCGGGCTTGCCGATACGGTCCCCGCTTGGATCAAGCGGAAACCGTATCAGTCCTTGAGGTCGGCCGGGACCTTGCCGCCGTTCTCTTCGAGCTTCTTGATGACCTGCTTGTGCAGCCAGACGTTCATCGAGGCCGAGTCGTTCTTGTCGCCGGTGTAGTGCAGCTCGTCGGCGAGCTGCTGGCGGGCGTGCAGGCTCGAATCGAGGTCGAGCAGCTTCATCAGATCGACGATCGAGCTGCGCCAGTTCAGCTTCTGCGAGTTCTTCGCGGCGAGGTCGTTGAGCACGGCCTCGACATCGACCGGTCCGCCCGACGACGTTCCGCCGCTGGTGGGCGTGGAGGCCGGGGCGCTGCCGCCGCCGGAGGACGGCTGGGCCTGCGTCTCGGAGGGCTTGGCGGACGACTCGCCGGCCTTCGCCTCCGACGAGCCGAACGGATTGAGGATCTTGCTGACGATGCTTCCGAGGAGGCTCATGGCGTTGGGTATCCTGTCGTCTGTCCCACGGCGTGGATGCCGCTTTCGGCTGGGTAAACAGCAGGAAGAACGGCGCCGTTCCGTCGCAGGCCGGCAAAGCTTCTTCGTGCGGCCTGCCGCTTCCCGGTGTCGCCGAGGCTGGGAGCGGCCCCGGACGCGCGATTGGAAGATGGCGTCCTCTGTGCCATGGGGAACGCCGTTCGGCTCGCCTGGAACCCGTATCGATGCGCAATCTGTTCAAGGCCTTCGCCCTGGCCGCGGGGCTTCTCGCCCTTCCCGTAGCCTTCGCCGTGCCACTCGCTGCCCAGACCGTGCCCGTGCGCATCGGCGTCATCCCGGTGATCGGTGCCGCGCCGGTCTTCGTCGCCAACGGCGAGGGATGGCTCAAGGATGCCGGGCTGGCGCCTGCCTTCACGACCTTCGAGTCGGGCCCCAACATGATCCAGGCGCTGGCCTCCGGCACCATCGACGTCTACGTCGCCGGCATCGCGCCGCTCGCGGTCGCCCGGACCAAGGGCATCGACGTGCGGGTCGTGGCCGCCACCGCCATCGAGGAGATGGTGTTCGTGGCAGCGCCCAAGCTCGCGCCCTACTTCGCGTCGGCTCCGAGCAAGGCCGAGGCCTTCAAGCAGTTCAAGGCCAAGGAGGGCCGCCCCGCCCGGCTCGCCACGCAGCCGCCGGGCTCGGTGCCGAACACCACCCTCCAGCACTGGCTCTGGCAGGTGGCGAAGGCCGATAAGACCGATGTCGAGATCGTTTCCATGGGCATCGACGCGACCCAGCAGGCGCTGCTGGCCGGGGCCGTCGACGGCGCTTCGATTCGCGAGCCGGCGCTCACCATCGTCCAGGGCCGCAACCCGAAGATCACGTTGATCGCTACCGGCGGGGAGATGTTCCCCGACCAGCCGGGCACGGTGGTCGCCGTCTACGGCAAGTTCGCCGATGCCAATCCGAAGGCGGTCGAGGGCCTCGTCTCGGCGCTGGTCAAGGCGACCGACCTCTTGAAGACCGATCCGGCGCGCGCCGCCCCCCCGGTCGAGGCGGCGCTCGGCAAGGGCATCACGGATGTGGCCACGATCCGGAAGGCGCTCTCCTCGCCGGCCGCGAAGTTCGTCGCCGACCCGCGCACGATCATCGAGGCGACGAAGACGATGCAGGCCTATCAGGTCTCGATCGGCACTCTCGACCGGGAGGCGCCCATCGACGGCCTGTTCGACGCCAAGCCGTTCGACGCGGTCAAGAAGCCCTGATTTTCTCGATCCCGACGCCATGACCTCGTTCCGCTCGGCCGCCCTGGCAGTCGTCGGGCTTGCCGCCTTCCTCGCCCTGTGGGAGGCCGCACCCCGGCTCGACCTTATCAACCCGGCCTTCCTGCCGCCGCCCTCCTCCATCCCGGCGGCCTTCGCTCGGGAGATCTCCAATGGCGCCTGGCCGACGGCGGTCGTCGAGAGCCTGAGCCACTACATGGTCGGGCTCGGCGCGGGCGCGCTCGCGGGCGTCGCCCTCGGATTGGCCACGGGCATGTTCGCCTGGTTCGACAGCTTGACCGCGGGGATCGTGCGGTTGTTGCGGCCCATTCCCGGTCTCGCTTGGGTGCCCTTCGCCATCATCTGGTTCGGCGTCCAACCCTCGGCGGCTGTGTTCATCATCGCCATCGGCGTGTTCTGGATCGTGTTCTTTGCCACCCAAGGCGCGGTGCGCGGCGTCGACCGTGACCTGATCGAGGTGGCCCAGGCCTTCGGCTTTCGCGGGCCGCTCGCGCGGCTCACCAAGATCCTCCTGCCCGCCGCCACGCCGGGTATCCTCGTCGGCCTGCGTACGGCGCTGGGTCAGGCCTGGATGGCGGTGGTCGCTGCCGAGATCTTCGGGGTGCCCGGCATCGGCGCGCGGATGATGCAGGCCTCCTCGCTCCTCTCCACCGACATCGTCGTGGTCTACATGCTCACCATGGCCGGGCTGTACGGCCTGTTCGATACCGGCTTCGTCGCCTTGCAGGGCTGGTTGCTGCGGTGGCGCGCATGAGTGGCCCCATCATCGATATCCGGGGCTTGAGCCTCGCCTATGAGCGCGACGGACGGCGCACCGAGATCCTGTCGGCCCTCGATCTGGCGGTGCCGCGTGGGCAGTTCCTCGTCATCGTCGGCGAGTCGGGCGTCGGCAAATCGACGCTCCTGCGCGTGCTGATCGATCTGGCTAAACCCAGCGGCGGTACGGTCCATCTCGGTACCGATCCCCAGAATACCCGCACGCCGATGGCGCTGGTGTTCCAGGACGCGCGGCTGCTGCCCTGGCGGCGGGTGATCGACAACGTCGCCTTCGGCCTGGAGCGGCACGGCCTGTCGAAGCCCGCGCGCCGCGAGCGGGCGGCGGCGATGCTCAAGCTCGTCGGGCTGTCCGACCTCGCCGGCCGCTGGCCGCACCAGCTCTCCGGCGGGCAGCGCCAGCGCATCGCCATCGCCCGCGCACTCGCGGTCGAGCCCGAGGTGCTGTTGATGGACGAGCCGTTCTCGGCGCTGGACAGCTTCACCCGCGAGGGCCTTCAGGACGAGATCCAGGGCATCAAGGCGCAGACGGGCAAGACGGTGCTGTTCGTGACCCACGACATCGACGAGGCGGTCTACCTCGCCGACCGGGTCGTGGTGCTGGCCGGCAGCCCCGGCCGGATCGCGGCGGACGTCACCCTCGCCCTCCCCCGGCCGCGCCAGCGCCGGGACGCGGCCCTGATCGAGGCGGCGCGCCACCTGCGGGCGGAACTGTCGCGGCGCTCGGCGGAACTGTGAGGGATCCGTCAAGCTTGCTATCTTGACGGTATGCTGCCTGCGTTGGAACCATCCGGCGGCCGCACAGGGCGCCTCGGGGAGTGCAAGATGGGGTTTTTTCAGGACGCCCTCGTCCGTTTCAACCGGGTGGTGATGTCCTACGCCGGCGATTCCGTTTTCATGCAGGCGGCGGTCTCCGCCGCGGCCAACGTGATCGTCGCCGACGGCGACACCGATGACGAGGAGATCGAGGCGGCCCTCGTCAGCATGCGGGCCAACCCGATCCTTCAGAAATCCTACGACACGCTGACCCTGGAACAGGCGCTGTTCGAAGCGCTCGCCCGCGCGGAGCTGCGTGCCGGGCGCCTGGAGAACAGCCAGCATGCGGCGGCCATCGCCGACCGTCCCCTGGAGCAGCGCCAACACGTGTTCCTGATCGCGGCGGATGTGGCCGACAAGGGCGGGATCACCGAGAGCGAGCATGCGGTGCTCGACGATCTGGCCCGGGCGCTCGACGTGGACAAGGCGGCGCTGCTCGGCTGAGGCGACGCGCTGAATCGCCCTGCTCAAACAACCTCTTCTCTCGGACGGCACCGAGCCTATACTTCACGGCTCGGACAGGAGCGCGGCCATGTACAAGGTAACCGGCACGGACCCCGCCGGCCGCACGCTGGCCTTCGCCTGCGGTACGGATGAGCAGGCGCTGGAGAAGACCTGGGAGCTGGCCGGCCGCGGCTTTCGCGACATCTCCGTCGCCGACCCGAAGGGGCGCGAGATGAGCGCCATCGCCTTCGAGCGCTCACTCGATTTCGACTACGATTGAGCTGGCTCGAAGGCCGGTCTGTCTTCCGCACCGAGCGCTTTGACACGACGAGTTGCCCAACCCCCTCCCTCATCCTGAGGTGTTGAAGCGCAGCGGAGGCCTCGAAGGATCTTCCAGAGATCGCACGGGAACTGGAGGATCTTCGAGGCCGCTCTGCAGCACCTCAAGATGAGGGAGAGAGCGGGATGGCGGGCCGGGAGGGGCCTCTCAGGCTGCCCGCTTCTGGTAATCCTTCACGTCGGTGAAGCGGATTTTCTCCCACCGCTCCTCCTCATACCGAAGCGAGAAGGCAGTGGTGGCCATGAAGACCGGCGCGCCGTCGAGGTCGCTTGCCATGGCCGAGCCGTGGGCGTTCACGAAACGATCGATCTCGAGGTCCGATTCCGCCTCGATCCAGCGGCAGACGGAGAAGCGGGTGGGCTCGTAGTCGATCGGCAGGCCGTATTCGGCCTGGAGCCGCTCCTTCAGCACGTCGAGCTGGAGCGCGCCGACCACGCCGACGATGGCGGGCGAGCCGTCCTGTGGGATGAAGACCTGCACGACGCCCTCCTCGCCCATCTGCTGGAGCGCTTCCCGGAGCTTCTTGGCCTTCATCGCATCGGTGAGCTTGATCCGCCGCATGATCTCGGGGGCGAAGCTCGGCACGCCCCGGAAAACGATTTCCTCGCCCTCGGTCAGCGTGTCGCCGATGCGCAGCGTCCCGTGGTTGGGGATGCCGACCACGTCGCCGGCATAGGCCTCGTCGGCGATGGCCCGATCCTGGGCGAAGAAGAATTGCGGCGCCGAGAGCGACATCGGCTTGCCCGTTCGCACCAGCTTGGCCTTCATCCCGCGCCGGAGCTGGCCTGAGCAGACCCGCATGAAGGCGATGCGGTCGCGGTGGTTCGGATCCATGTTCGCCTGGATCTTGAACACGAAGCCGGTCATCTTCGGCTCGGACGGCTGCACCGCGCGCTTGTCCGCCTCCTGGCCGCGCGGGGGCGGCGCGAAGCGGGCGAGCCCGTCGATGAGGTCGCGCACACCGAAATTGCGCAAGGCCGAGCCGAAGAAGACCGGGGTCAGGTGCCCCTCGCGAAAAGCTTCCAGATCGAAGGTCTTGAGGCCGCCCTCGGCGAGCTCCACCTCCTCGCGCCACGCATCGGCCGCGCCATTCTCCGTCAGCAGCGTGTCGAAGAGCGGGTCGCCGAAGCCCGTGACGGGGATCGTGCCGGCATCGTCCGCCGCGTCGAGCCGGCGCACGCGGTTGCCGCCGAGTTCGTAGGTGCCGGCGAAGTTGCGCCCGAGCCCGATCGGCCAGGTCACGGGCGCCACGTCGAGGGCCAGCGTCTTCTCGATCTCGTCGAGCGTCTCGAACGGGTCGCGCGCCTCGCGGTCGAGCTTGTTCACGAAGGTGACGATCGGGATGTCGCGCAGCCGGCACACCTCGAACAGCTTTCGCGTTCTGGCCTCGATGCCCTTGGCGGCGTCGATCACCATCACGGCGGAATCGACCGCCGTCAGGGTGCGGTAGGTGTCCTCCGAGAAGTCCTCGTGGCCCGGCGTGTCGAGCAGGTTGAAGACGCAGTCGCCGTACTCGAAGGTCATCACCGAGGTGACGACCGAGATGCCGCGCTCCTTCTCGATGCCCATCCAGTCCGAGCGGGTCGAGACGCGGTTGCGCTTGGCCTTGACCTCGCCCGCGAGCTGAATCGCGCCGCCGAACAGCAGCAGCTTTTCCGTGAGTGTGGTCTTGCCCGCATCCGGGTGCGAGATGATCGCGAAGGTGCGCCGCCGCGCGACCGGATCGGCCTTCGCGTCGGTGGATTTGGCGTCGGCGGATTTGGTGTCTGTTTGCATCAGCATGGCGGGCACCGGCCGCCGCGGGGCGGTCGGCCGCTCGTCTCGAAGGGGGACCGGGCGGTGTTCCGCTCTCTACGCGTTCCGCGCCGCCTACGCAAAGCCGCCCCCTACCCCCGCCCGACGAAGGGCATGCCGGTCGCCATCACGGTCATGAACAGCACGTTGGCCGAGAGCGGCAGCCCGGCCATGTAGACGACGGCCTCGGCGACATGCGTCGCTTCCATGTAGGGCTCGGGCCGGATCGAACCGTCGGCCTGCCGCGCGCCCTGCCCGAAGCTTTGGGTCATCTCGGTCTCGGCATTGCCGACATCGATCTGCCCGCAGGCGATGTCGAAGGGGCGCCCGTCCAGCGCGGTGGCACGGGTGAGGCCGGTGATGGCGTGTTTGGTGGCGCTGTAGGGCGCCGACATCGGCCGTGGCGCATGGGCCGCGATCGAGCCGTTGTTGATGATGCGCCCTCCCCTGGGCTCCTGCTTGCGCATCATCCCGAAGGCGGCCCGGGTGCAGAGGAAGGCACCGGTGAGGTTGACGTTGACGCTGGCAAGCCAATCCTCGACCGCGATCTCGTCCACCGTCGCGGCGGGGGTGAAGATCCCGGCATTGTTGAACAGCAGATCGAGCCGCCCGAAGCGCTCGCCCACCGCGGCGAACAGAGCCTCGACGGCGCGTGGATCGGACACGTCGGTCGGCACACGTAACACCGTGCCCGGCAGTTCCGCCGCGACCCGCTCCAGCGCCTCGCCCCGTCGTCCGGCCAGCACCAGCTGCCACCCGGCCTGCGCCAATCCCAGCGCCACCGCCCGCCCGATGCCGGAGCCTGCCCCGGTCACGACCGCCACCCGATCATCCATTGCCATTCCTCGGTCGTCCCGCTCCTGCCATCGAGCCGCAAGATAAGCGGTCGCATCGTTCCGGTGCAGGGGCACCGAGCATGCTCGGCCGACAGCGGGAGCCCAAGCGATCCTTTCACGAAGGCGCGTCGGTTCGCGGCGGAGGCCTCCAACCCAGTTGCCAGTCCCGTCCGGCCCGTCTAGAGATCCGGCGGCTTGAAGCCGATGGGGCGTCGCCAAGTGGTAAGGCAGCGGTTTTTGGTACCGCCATTCCCAGGTTCGAATCCTGGCGCCCCAGCCAAGCCTCAGCTAAGTCGTTGATCTGATTGCGATCCGTGCTCGGCCGCTCCCGCGGCTGCGCCGATTGTACGCGGAGCTGTTGCACGCGCTTGTCCACAGGGGCAGGCCGTTGACGATTTGTTCTAACGTGTACCGTCGCGGTGCGGTATACTGGTGGCGTAGGCGATTCCGTTGCGATGAGCGGACGCGACTGCTTGGTGCCTCTGTTAAGGGGAATTCCGCCACGGTCGCTCTGAGCCTGGGCACGACCGACCCATCCAGTGCGCGCACACTCGGCTGGGCGCTCAACGCGGAAAGCCTCCGCGTCCGGGACGATCCCGCCATGCGCACCACCAGCCAGATCCGCGACCACCTCCGCGCCTATGTCGACCGGGAGCGAGGCGCGCGGTTGACGCGTCTGCAGCGCGACCTCGATCCGCCGCGTGATCCGCTTGTCGGCGACTGGCCCGCGCTGATGGAGAGACGCGCACGAGAGTACCGCATCTTCGGACGCCTGCAGGCCCTGGCCGCCGAGGAAGGCTTCGAAGCCGGGTACGACGGCGAACTCGATGCTCGTCTGAAGCAGGAAGGCTTCAGCCTGATGGAACGCGGGGCGATCAGGCGGCGCATCACGAATGGCTACCTGCGCGATCTCGGACGCCCGGATGAGACCGGGCGGCTCACGCCGCCCCGCGCCTACCTCGAGGCGATGCTGATGAGCATGGACGAGCCCGTGACCGAAGCGGGCCTGATCCGATGCCTACGCGGCCTCGCGGCTGTCTCCGGCCATGTCTCGCGCGAGTTCGCTGCAACCTATGCCGAGGCCCGTTGCGATCCGCGTGAGGCCTGGGCCAACCTCTCTGCCATGCGCGCCAGGGGCGAGATGCCACGCGACGAACTGGGCTGGGCCTCGTCCGACTTCGATGGCGCCGACAGCTTCGAATGGGGCGACTTCGAGATCCACGCTCCGCCGATACTTCGGCAGACCGCGAGTGACGATGATGGTCCTCCCCCTCCCCTATCCGAATCTGCCCGCCATCCCGCCCCCGAGCAGGGTCCTGCACCGGCCAGGGAAACACCCACCGGCCCCGCCAGCACCTGCGTCGTACCCTTCGGAAACGGAGGCCGCCGCTCCAGAAGCGGATTCAGGTTCATCGCGTGTGCAGTCCGAACTGGATGGGGAGGAAGCCATTCAAGACATCGCCGACCGCGCTACAGATCGCGAACAGCGAGATCAGGATGATGCGAGTACGGGCGTGGAAACCGTCTCCGAGCCCATCACGAACTCTCTGACGACGATGGTCGAAGAGCTTATCAGCCACAAAGGCACCACCTGGGACGAGAAGACCCAGCGGCAGCATCGGGCCGTCGCCAGGATGCTGGGCGAGATCGCCGGCACCGACGACCTGCGCCGGATCACGCACGCGCATCTCGCTGCCTACGTCCAGAACCTGTCGAATTTACCTAAATCCTACGGCAAGAGTTCACGTGATGCGGATCTGTCGATCGCAGATCTCGTCGAGCGTGGACGAACGATGCGGGCCGCAGGTCAGGCCGAGAAGGTTGGGCTCAGCCTCGCGACGGTCAACCGGCATATCACGCAGCTCTCGACGATCGCGAAGTACTGCCGCGCTAAGCAGCGCCCGATTGGGCAGGTCGAACTCCTGAGCGACTTCCGGCTGATCGACCCGGAACGGGATGGTGAGAAGCGACCGGCCTTTGAGGTTCACGAGGTAGAGAAGCTGTTCGCGCATCCCGTTTGGACCTCGACGGCCTCGGAGCCGGAGATGCTGCGGATCGCGCGGAGGCAGCAGATCTTCGCGGCCGTCTACTGGCTGCCACTGCTCGGCTACTACACCTGCGCGCGCTTGTCCGAGCTAGCCTATCTCGAACTCGGCGACATTGACGTGGAGCGGAGCACGCTCAAGATCCGGCCGACACACCGACGGCGTCTCAAGAATGCGGTGTCTCGCCGTACGCTGCCGATCCATCCCGAGCTCATCCGCCTCGGCTTCCTGGATTTCGTGCGGACCAAAGCGGGCGGGCGAAACGATCTGATCTTCTCAGAGATCGCGCAGCTCGGCGAGAATACACCCCTGTCGAACCTGTTCGACAAGCGCTGGACAGTCGTTCTGGACGAGGCCGGGCCGTCGGCGCGGGAGGAGGGAAAGACGTTCCATTCCTTTCGGCATTTCGGCAATACGGAGATGATCAGGCAGTTGGTGCTCGATCCGATCCGCGAGTCGATGCTGGGCCATGAGGGCGCCACGGTGAACTCGCGCAACTACAAGAAGACGCTCAAACCCGAAGACCTGCTCACTGCGATCGCGGCCATACCTGAGGTAACGCGGGATCTGCGGACGTATGACTGGGCGCTTCTTGGAACAGTGATCACCGATGACTCGTCAAAGGATTGCGCGATGGGGAGGCGACGGCGAGCACGACTCCCGTCCTCCTCATCATCGGCTCATCCATTCACACGCAAAGGCGACGCCGTGGGATCTGGACGGTCTCCGCCGATAACGGAGTTCCGGTCACGGCCAGACCAGAGGCCGCTCCACGCGACTTGAAGCCTGACGCGGCACACCCCCGATCATACAGCCGACCCTCGCCGCTTCTCCGATGGGGGCGCTCAAGCAACTCAGCTGGCGTTTCTCATTTGCGCCATCAACAGACATTCGCATGCGGATGGCTGAAGGTCCGCTCCTGCCCCAGCCTCTGACATCACCTCGACTGTTCGCTTCCCCGCCAGCGCCAGGTTGGAAGCTTCAACACGGCCCTGTGAAGGTTGAGAGAACGAATTGACAGCCCATTCCAAGTCGAATAGCCAAGCTGCGACGGTTCCCTTCGGGGATCAAAAGGGAACGCGGTGTGGGGTTCGCTCCGATGCCGCGGCTGCCCCCGCAACTGTAAGCGGCGAGCTCTTCACCACTACGTCACTGGACAGCCTCGTCCGGGAAGACGGTGAGACGGCGACGACCCGCGAGCCAGGAGACCTGCCGTCGTCGTGGTCACACGCGAAACGCGTCGGGCGGGGTGCTCCGATGGGTGTCGAAGCGACGCGTATCCCGTGAGGATGCGGATCGCCGAGGCTTCGTTCGCGGTGACGTGCCACAGCCGTTGCCCGAGGCTCCGCGTTCCATGTTCCGCGCCACCCGTCTCCGCTCGTCGGCTGATCGATCGCGTTCGACTGCCGCCTGGCTCCTATCGACCAGCACCCTTGTTCTTGCCCCACATCATCTGGCCGCCCAGGAACTACCGGAACATGCGGGCAGTGCGCATGCCGTCACCCTGGAGGAACTGACCGTCACGGGTGCCGGATCGGGCACCCGCCTGCTCGCGCCGGCCCCCTACACGGCAGCGCCAACGGGGCTGAACCTCACCACACCGAACCGTAGCGGCAGCCGCCTCGACCTCTCGCCCCTACAGACGCCTGCGAGCATTGAGGTCATCCCAGGCCAGAAGATCCGTGAGCGCGGGCAGCAAACCGTGCAGGAGGCGATCACCCAGAACGCCGCCGGCATCACGACGATCGGTTCCCCCGGCAACGGCTTCGGTGCTTACACCTCCCGCGGCTTCTCCGGCGTGAACTCGGTGATGCAACTCTACGACGGCACCCGGCTCTTCGTGGGTGTCAACACGACGACTTACCCGTTCGACACCTGGAATGTGGACCGGATCGAGGTGCTGCGCGGTCCCGCCTCGGTCCTCTACGGCGACGGCGCGATCGGCGGCGTCATCAACGTGGTGCCCAAGAAGCCGGTCGCCGTACCGATCAACGCCGCTCGCGCCGCCCTCGGATCGGACAGCGTCAAGCGCCTCGCCGTCGATAGTGGCGGCCCGATCGGCGAGAACCTGTTCTACCGCCTCAACGTCAGCGGCAACCAAGTCAACGGCTGGCTCAACCAGAACGGAGATTTTGCGAACCTCGCCGTCTCCGGCTCACTGCTCTATCAGGCGACGCCGGATCTCGCCGTCACGCTCTCGCATGATTACGGCTACCAGGAGCCTCTGCGCTACTTCGGAACGCCCCTGATCGGGGGACGCATCGACCCGCGCCTGCGCTTCCAGAACTACAATATCGACGGCAGCCGCATCGTCTTCCAGGACAACTGGACACAGCTGAAAGTAGAGTGGTCGCCGAGCGACGACATCGTCATTCGCAACACCGCATACCGTCTGCTTTCGGACCGCCACTGGCGTAATCTGGAGAGCTACGCCTTCGTCCCGAGCACGGGTCTCATCCGGCGGACCAGCCCGATCGAGATCTTCCATCACCAGGAGCAGATCGGCAACCGCTTCGACGCGACGTTCAAGGGTACGCTGTTCGGATTCCGCAACGAGTTCGTCGCAGGCTTCGAGGTCAACCACATCGATTTCCGCCTGCGCAACAACTCGCCCTATCGCGGCGAGAACACCGTGAACCCTTTTTTCTTCAATCCGGGCTTCTTCAGCAGCCTGGACAGCGTCCGGCCGCTCTACGTGTCGAGCACGGATCAGTACTCTCTCTTCGCCGAGGACCGGCTGATCCTGTCCGACCAGTTCTCGCTGATTGCCGGCGTGCGCTACGACAGACCGACGGTGCGCCGGGAGGATCTTGTCACGCCATCACAGAGCTTCACTAAGGATTTCAGTGCGCTGAGCTACCGCTTCGGCGCCGTCTACAATCCGACTCCGGACAGTTCAATCTACGCAAGCTATGCCACCGCGGTCGATCCGGTGAACTCGCTGATTACGGTGCCGATCGCGCAGAAGGATTTCAAGCTGTCCGCGGGCGAGCAGGTCGAGATCGGCTACAAGCAGTTGTTCTGGGAAGGACGCGGCGAGTTCACCCTGGCGGGCTACCGGATCAACAAGCGCGATCTGCTGACCGTGGATCCGCTGCGGCCACAGGTTTCGATCCAGGTCGGCAGCCAGTCGTCACACGGTGTCGAGGCGTTCGTCTCGCTCGGCCTGTGGGAGAACTGGCGCGTGGAGGGCAATGTCGCCCTGCTGCACGCGCAGTACGACGACTTCCAGCAGTCCGTTGGCGGCGTCGCCGTCAACTTCGCCGGCAACCAGCCCATCAGCGTTCCTGAGCGCATCGCTAATCTCTGGCTCTCCTGGGCCTTCGCACCGCGCTGGGAGGCTCGGGTCGGCGTGCAGTTCGTCGGCGAGACCTTCAGCGACTTCGCCAACACGGTGCGGCGCCCGGCCTACGAGGTGGTCAACGGCAGCGTCGACTACCGCGTCAGCGATAAATCCCGCTTCAGCGTCCGCGTCTACAACCTGCTCGACACGATCTATCCGGTGACCGGCAGCGCCAACACCTGGTTGCTAGGCCGGCCGCGCTCGGTCGAAGTCGCCTACAACGTTGCCTTCTGAGGGCGCACGCGCATGCATATCGAGCAACGCGAACGGCCCCAGGCCGGGGCAGACAATCCCGTTCTGGCGATCCGAGCGGCGGTCAAGCGCTTCGGCGCACGCACCGCCCTCGATGGCTTGGACCTCACGCTCCGTGCCGGAGAAGTCTTAGCCCTGCTCGGACCGAACGGAGCCGGCAAGACCACGACGATCAACCTGATCCTCGGCTTCCTGAAGCCGGATGCCGGCGCGGTCCAGGTCTGCGGGATCGAGGCCGGCGCCGACTCGGTCGGCGCGCGGGGCCATGTCGCCTACATCCCCGAGCAGGTCGCCCTCTATCCGGGCCTCTCGGGGCTCGAGAACCTGCGCTACTTCGCAACGCTCGCCGGTCTCGACTTGCCCGCAGACGCATCGCGCCGGCTGCTCACCGAGGCGGGCCTGCTCGACGAGGCGCAGACTCGGCCCGCCGCGTCCTACTCGAAGGGCATGCGCCAGAAGGTCGGGATCGCCGTCGCCCTCGCCCGCCGGGCACGGCTTCTTCTTCTCGATGAGCCGACCTCCGGGCTCGATCCGAGTGCGGCAGCCGACTTCTCCGTCACGGTGAGGCACGCCGCGGAGCGGGGCACTGCGGTGCTGATGGCGACCCACGACCTCTACCGGGTGCGCGAGATGGCCGACCGCGTCGGCGTGCTGAGCCGCGGCCGGATCGTCGAAGAGGTCGATCCGAAGACGCTCGATCATGTCGCGCTCGAACGCCTCTACATCGAGCGCCTTGCCGAGATCGCGACATGAAGCGGGTCGCGGCTGAACTCGCACTGATGATGCGCGATGCACGTGTGCGCTGGATCGGCGCTGGGCTGGTCCTGCTCCTGGCCCTGACGAGCTTCGGCGCCTGGCGGGAAGCCCAGCGTTACACGACCCAGGCGGCCCAGGTCACAACGGCCGAGCGTGAGCGCTGGCTCGGACAGGACGCCAAGAACCCGCATTCGGCCGACCATTTCGGCTTGTGGGTGTTCCGGCCCTCGGCACCTCTCGCCGTGCTCGATCCTGGCACCGAACCCTATACCGGCCGCATGGTGCGCGTTGAGGCGCACGTGTTCAACGATACGGTCTACCGCGCCGTCCAAGATGCTGGCCCGCTCGCCCGCACCGGCCTCGGCAGCATCGCCGACATCGTGCAACTCGTGGTCCCGCTCGCAGCGATCCTGCTCGGCTTCTCCGCCTTTGCCGCCGATCGCGAGCGGGGCACCCTTCGCTTGGCCCTGGGGAATGGCGCCCCGCCGGGCCGCCTGTTCGCAGCCCGCTTCGCGGCGCTTCTCCTCATCCTCATCGTGGTCGTTGGAGGGCCGCTCCTCGCGATCGGGGGGCTCGTGATCACCGGGCATGACGGCGCTGGCTGGCAGGTGCCCGCGCGCCTAGCGAGCTGGGTCGCCGTGCAGATCGCCTACGCCAGCGTGTTCCTGCTGCTGGCGATGCTGATCTCGCTCCTGGCCCGAACAGCCCGCGCCGCGCTCGCGACCGCACTGGTGGCCTGGGTCCTGATCTGCGTCGCGGCACCGCGCCTTGCGACGGCGGGTGTCGACGCCCTCGTGCCGGCGCTTTCGTACCGCGAGGTCCGGGCGCGTATCGATGCGGGCTTCCGGGCGCACAAGACGGCGGAGGCGGGCGACGAGCGCGCCCGGGAGGTCCTGGCCCGCTACGGCGTCGAGGATGCGCGCGAGCTGCCCGTCGATCTCGACGGCCTCATGATGTTCGAGAACGAGAGCCACAATTTCGCGGTCTACGACCGCGAACTCGGCGCTTTCTTCGAGAGCCTCGCGGGTCAGGAGCGAGCCTTCGCCTGGGCGGGCTTGCTCTCACCGCGGGTCGCCCTGCAGGCGCTCTCTCAGACGCTGGCCGGTACCGACTTTGCCCAGCACGCCCATTTCGTGTGGGGCGTCGAAGCTTATCGCCGCAGGATCTCCGAGCGCATGAATGGCGAGATTCGCGACAACCCGCAGCACGGCAAGGGCCGGCTGATCGCCGGGGTGGAGCTGTGGCAGCAGATCCCACCCTTCGTCCACACCCCGTTGCCGCTCACGCGGTCTCTGGCGGATGCGCGAGTGCCGGCCCTCGTCCTCGCCCTGTGGCTGACGCTGCTCGCCGCCCTCAGCGTCCCGGTGATCCGGAGGCTGAAGCCGTGAGCGTCGTCCGCTTCCCCCGCCTGCTCAGCGCCGAGTTGAGGCTGGTTCTGCGCGAGCGCCTGACCTGGGCCGTCCTCGCCGCGCTCCTCGCGGCTCTCTGCTTGGCGGTCTGGACCGGCGCGGAGCGCGTCGCGCGCGAGCGCGCTGCGATCGCCGAAGCGGTCGGTGATACTGCGCGAGCCGTCCGCGAGGCCCGGACTGCCCACGAGCGTTATTCCAGGGCGAGCCCGATCAAGGTGAACTACTGGCAAGATCCGACCGACGCGTTCGGCTTCATGACCTACTTCATGGCCGCCTATGCGGTGAAGCCGCCGACCCCGCTGGCCTCCTTCGCCGCCGGCCAGTCCGACGTGCAGCCCACGGTGACGAAGATCAGCTTCGGCTTCAGCACGGTATTCGACGATACCGCCTACGAACTCGGCTCGGCGGCCAAACTGAAGCTCGGTCCGTTCGACCTCGCCTTCGTCCTTGTCTACCTCGTCCCGCTCGCGGTGATTGCACTCGCCGGCACGCGCCTCTCAACCGAGCAGGATGCCGGCATCCTGCGGATGATCGCCGCGCAGCCAGTTGGGCCGCGCCGGGTCGCCGCGGCGAAGTTCGGAGCAGTCGCGCTGGTCGCCGTCACCGGCGTCGTCGGTGGCACGGGCTTGGCGCTGGTCCTCGCCCGCGGCCTCGGACCGCTCGCCGGTTGGGAGAGCACGTTGGCGCTGCTCGCTGCAGCACTCGCGGCTTACGTCCTCTTCTGGGTTGCAGCCTGCGCGCTGGTGGCGAGCCTCTGGCGTGGGGCGGTCGCCGCATTGGCGATCCTCGTGCTGGCCTGGGCCGGCATCACCGTGGTGCTGCCGACGGGGCTCGGCATCGCGCTCGACACGCTCGCACCGATGCCATCCCGGATCGCCGCGATCGACGCCAGCCGACAAGCTCAGGCCATGTTCTCGACCGGCGAGGAGGGCGCGCGGATCACGAGTGCCTGGGCCGTCCGCAAGGTCCCGGACGCCGCGCAGCGGCCGGATCTCGTCGAGGCCCCCGAGATCAAGCGGCTGGCTCGTGACGCGTTCTATGGCGAGGCCATGATCAGTCATCGGGAGGCCTTGCGGGAACATGCTCTGGCAGCCTCGTTCTGGAGCCGGCGTCTGGCCCTGCTCTCGCCCGCCACGATCCTAGCCCTCTCGTTGGAAGCAGCAGCCGGAACGGATGCGGGACGACATGCGGACTTCCTGACGGCCAGCGGAGCCTATCGGCGCCAACTAAGAGCCTTCTTCGAGCCGCGCATCCTGGCCCAGGCCATCAACCCGGTTCCCGTCTGTGCGGGATGCCCAGCCCGCCTCGACTTCGACGCCTACGACGCCGTGCCCGCATTCGAGCCCTCGATCCCCCGCGCCAGCGCCGAGCACCAGGCACTGGTTGCACTCGGCTCCCTTCTGGCTGCCGCCCTGCTGCTGACGGCTCTCACTGACCGTCGGCTCGCGGAATGGCCGTCGTGATGTTCTCGCATCGGAGCGGCTTGCCGACGGACGCGGATCGGCGCAACGGCAAGACCTCGCTTGTCGGCGAACCGATCGACCGCCTTTTCGATGGTATCCTACCGCTGAGCGGCATCACCGGCATCTGGCCGCTGAAGCGGCAGCGTCGGGCCGATGTCGTTCACGGCATCGCACTTTGAGGCACGCGATGCGCACGCTGCTCAAGCCAGGCAAGCGCTGGCTCTATCTCGCCCATCGCTGGCTCGGCATCACGACGTGCCTGCTGTTCGTGACGTGGTTCCTGTCGGGCCTCGTCATGATGTATGTCGGCTTTCCGAGCCTGACGGACACGGACCGCCAGGGCGGCCTGCCACGTATCACCTGGGATCGAGTGGCGGTGACGCCGCGCGAGGCGCTTGAAGCTGCCGGCCATACCCGCTTCCCGCGCGATCTGCGCCTGACGATGCTCGACCATGAGCCGGTCTATCGCATTGTGGGCTGGGACGGTGGGCAGGAGACCGTTTCGGCCGTCGAACCTCGTCCGATCACCGGCGTCGATGCCGGGCAGGCTCTCGCCATCGCCAGGCACGATCGACGTGCACGGCAGCCCCGGCTCCTCGGCGAAGTCGATCGCGACCAGTGGTCGGTGACCGCGCGCTACGATCCCCTGCGGCCCTTCCATCTCGTCGCCCTCGGCGATACGGACGAGACCCACCTCTACGTCTCAGCTCGCACGGGCCAGATCGCCCTCGACACTACGGGGCAGGAGCGGTTCTGGAACTGGTTCGGCGCCATCCCGCACTGGATCTACGTGACGCCGCTGCGGGCGCAGGCTGCTTTGTGGCGGGACGTGGTTCTGTGGGTCTCCGGCGTCGCGATCGTCGGCGCCGTGACGGGTTTGTGGGTCGGCCTGCTGCGGGCCCGACTGCGCCGCCGCTACGCGTCGGGCTCGGTCTCGCCTTATCGCGGCTGGGCTGCATGGCATCACCTCGCCGGTCTGATTGGTGGTTTGACCGTACTGACCTTCATCGCCAGCGGCTGGCTGTCGATGAACCCGAACCGCTGGTTCGGCTCGCGGTCGCCGAGCCAGGCCATGCTTGAGCGCTATGCAAGTGTCACGGCACCTCTTTGGGATCTCGAACTGGCGGCCGTCCGCGCCGCGGCCTGCCCCAACGCTGTTGAGGCGCGGTTCGGCTGGCTTCGTGGCGAGCCGCAGGCGGTCGTGAGCTGTCAGGACGGTTCGACGTTGACATGCTGTGCCCCGGCGACGCTGCCCGCATCCCCGGCGATCTCCAGGCTCGCGAGCGCAGCTCGGCAGCTGCTGCCGGACGTTCCGATCCGCGAAGCGGTGCTCCTGACCGAAGAGGATGCCTACTGGTACTCCCACCATCATCAGCGCCGCCTGCCGGTGTTGCGGGTGAAGTTCGCCGACTCGGACGAGACGTGGTTCCACATCGATCCAACAACCGGAGAGGTGCTTAACCGAGCCGATCGATCCTCGCGGACCTACCGTTGGCTGTTCAACGCCCTGCACAGCTTCGACTTTCGTTTCTTGCTGCAGCGGCGTCCGGCATGGGACGCTGTGCTCTGGCTGCTCTCGGCGGCCGGCTTGATTATCTCGGTGTCGGGCGTGGTGATCGGCTGGCGTCGCCTCATACACAGGATCGCAGAGTAGCTTAGGCCAGCGGAAGCGATTTCAGACTGCCTGCCTCAAGCCGCAGTCCGGAGACACGCCGGGTATCGATCGAACCGCCGCTTCCGACCGAGGCCGTGTGGAAACGCAGATCCCTCGGGATCGGGGCGAGCGCACGGAGTAGCGCCGGAGATCGAGCTGCTTGGCCTCAGGCCCGGATGGCTACCAGCAGCGGACCGACCCCGAAGATCTGGATCATCCGCTTCATGTTGTAGGCCAGAACCTGCAAGCTTATCTCGGTTCTGATCTTGGCCAAGGTCCGGGTCAGGAAGTGGGTTGCACCCATCCAGGCCTTCAGCGTGCCGAACGGGTGCTCCACGGTCTGGCGACGGATCTTCATCGCGTCCGGCATCCGGTCGAGTCGCGCCTGCATCGTATCGAGCACGCTCTCGTGCACCCAGCGCTTGACCCGCCGCGTCTCCGTCGGCGTGCAGCGGGGCTTGAGCGCGCAGCCGAGGCAAGCCGTCAGGTTGCGGTAGTGATCCACCGCGTCGTCCTCGGTCCGACGATCGGACCGGGCGGCCCCCTTGGTCAGGTGCTGGCCGGCGGGACAGGTGTAGTGGTCTTTCTCAGCATCGTAGACGAAGTCCTGTCCCGTGAAGAGGCCGCGCTTGGCGTGGCCCGAGGTCAGGGTCTTGGGCACGCATGGCAGCACGCCGGTGCCCTCGCAGGCCAGCACCGGCTCCCCGCTGAGGTAGCCCCGGTCGGCCAGCACCGTCAGCGTGGTGCATCCTGTCGCCGCCTGCGCCAAGAGCCCCATCGGCGCGAGCTGCGCCCGGTCGCTGCCGACGTTGGTCACGGCATGGGCCACGATCAGGTGATGCTCGGCATCGACCGCGGCCTGGACGTTGTCGCCGACCATGCCGGTGCCCTTGCCGCTGGTCGCCATGGAGCGCGCGTCGGGGTCGGTCAGGGAGACCTGGCCGTCGGGGGCGGCCTCGACCTGCCGGCCCCTCGCCTGGAGAGCCTGCATTTGCTCGCGCAGGCCCGCGATCTTGTCGTTGAGTCGTGTCGTGCGCACCTCGGCGATGTCGCTCGGCTCGCGGTCGGCCCGGTCCAGCGCCGCGAGGTAGCGGCCGATGCTTGCCTCGACCTGCGCCAACCGGGCTTCGACCTTGGCGGCGGTGAAGTTCTTGTCGCGGTTGTTGACCGCTTTGAACTTGCTGCCGTCGATCGCGACGACGGCCTTGCTGAACAAGTTCAGTCGACGGCACAACACCACGAACTGCGCGCTGGCGGCCTGGATGGCCGGGCTGTTGTCTTTACGGAAGTCGGCCAGCGTCTTGAAGTCGGGCATCAGCCGACCGGTGAGCCAGATCAACTCGATGTTACGCTGGCTCTCGCGTTCGAGGCGACGGCTCGACGGGACGCGGTTGAGGTAGCCGTAGAGGTAGATCTTGAGCAGGGTTGCCGGATGGTAGGCGGGACGACCCGTTGCCTCCGGCACCGCGCCCGCGAAGCCGAGCGTGCCCAAATCAAGCTCATCGACGAACACTTCAACGAGGCGAACCGGATTGTCTGCGGTGATGAAGTCGTCTAGACAGTCGGGAAGGAGCGTGATCTGCTGACGATCCTCGCCTGCAATGAAGCGCTTCATCCCGACCTCCCAGATCGGGCTTCACTCTACCAGACCAGCTCGTTTTCACACAGCCTGCACCCTTCACAGACCTTTGGAAGGTCCGCTTTGGGGCAGCT
Source organism: Methylobacterium sp. J-043 (assembly GCF_022829505.1). Lineage (NCBI taxonomy): Bacteria > Pseudomonadati > Pseudomonadota > Alphaproteobacteria > Hyphomicrobiales > Methylobacteriaceae > Methylobacterium > Methylobacterium sp. J-043. Next base: position 37,458 of record NZ_JAKSYB010000053.1, read on the forward strand.
TGGTGGAGCATGACCTACGTCTGGGTCGGGTGGCAAGCGGCCGTTCAGCTTGCTCAGAACGCGCCGACGAAGAATACATTCGTCACATGCTTCTACGCCGGTAGCTTAATGATGATCTCATCGAAGGCCTTGGCGGTGAGCGTCCCCTCGTGACGGGCGTCGTTTACGAACAGGGTCGGGGTGGCATGGATGCCGAGCTCCTCCATCGCGCGGGCCTGCACTCGGTTCACGTGGTCGTAGAGGGCCTGATCGGCGAGGACGGCGTCGAACTTCGCCCGGTCGAACCCGGCCTGGCGCAACAGGTCACGCATCGCATCGAGGGGGTTTGGCACGAAGGCCCAGGTGGCTTGCCTCTCGAACAACAGGTCCGTGATCGCGTAGTAGTGCCGTCCGCCATCCGCCCGGGCGAGCATGAAGGCGGCCGTATCAAGCGGGTTCAGGGGAAGCCCACGCAGGGCGAAGCGCACCCGCCCGGTGTCGATCCAGCGCCTCCGAATAGCTGGCAAGGTCCTGTCGTGGAACGCTGCACAGTGCGAGCACGTCACCGCGGCGTACTCGATCAGCGTCACCTTGGCGTCGGACGCACCGATCCAGATGTCGCTGAGGGGCCCCGCCATCGACGGGTCGTCGACGGAGACCGCAAGGGCATCGGAGGGCCATGTCGCCAACACCCAGGCAGCACCGAGGAGGATGGGGCTGGCGAGCAGCGGGCGACGGGTGATCCGTCCCGACGCGGTTCCTTCTGTGGATCTCATGCGATATCGCCTCGGTCGCGCCCCCACCCGGTCGGATCGACCGTATGGGATCGTTGGGAACGGGTTCGTCTCCGGTACTGTGGGTCGCCTCGGCCTTAGCCGAATCGACCCTTGGCATCGTCGGCGAGGTCGCCGCGATGCATCCAAAGAGGGTCGCTGAAAGATCAGTTCGGCCAGCAGCGGCGGCCGTAGGGTCCAATGTGGAAGCCCGCCGGGCAGGAGGCGCCGCGGACATAGCCGCCACGCTGACCACCGGTGCGGCAACCACCGTAGGGGCCTCGGTGTCCGTAGGGGCCGCAGCCTCCATAGATCTGGATGATCTCGGCGCCGTCTGAGCCGGTGGACACCGCTGGCTGGATCAGGGGCGACGCGGCGGCCGGGACCACTAGTCCGACCAGGAAGGCGACCGGGGCGAGGATCTTCAGCATCATCGAATCCTTCTCTGCTCTCATCAGAGCCACGATGCCCGTGATGGCGTCGTGACCGATGAGGGCAGGATCATCCCCGCTTGCCTCCCCGATGTGACAGACCGATGCATTGATGTAACGTTTTGTAACGGGCCGCCTTGCGTGACGGCAGGGTTCTCAGGTGATGGCCGGCAGGGTCGCGACGAGGCGAGCACCGCCGAGCGGGGACGCCTCGGCCACCACGGTGCCTCCGTGCGCCTCCGCGATCTGCTTCGCGATGGCGAGCCCGAGGCCGGTACCGCCGGTCTGGCGGCTACGGGACCGCTCGATCCGGTAGAACGGGCCGAACACGGCCGTCCGCTCGGATTCCGGGATGCCCGGTCCGTCGTCGTCCACCGTGACCCGGCATAGCGCACCGGTCCGGCTCACCGAAACCGCGACCGTGGAGCGGCCGAACTTGACGGCGTTCCCGATCAGATTGGCGACGACCCGGCGCAGGGCGAGTGCATCCCCCGCGGTGACCGCATCCTGCACGTCCTCGCCGGTCAGGTGGACGTCGATGCCATGCGCGGCTTGCTCGGCCACTTCGACTGCGACGAGGTCGGCGAGGTCCACCGCCGTTCGGCCCACCTCGACCGCCGTGCCTCGGGCGAAGCCGAGGGAGGTGTCGATCAGCGCGGTCATGGCGTCGAGATCCTCGACCAGCCGGTCCCGCCGCTCCGGCTCCGACACTCCCTCGGCCCGCAGGCGCAGGCGGGTCAGATAGGTCTTGAGATCGTGCGAGATGGCGCCAATCAGCAGCGAGCGCTCGCCGAGGAGGCTGACGATGCGGTTCTGCATGTCTCGGACCGCCCGGGAGAGACGCCGTATCTCCGGAGCGCCCCGCGGGGCCTCGACCGGCTCTGGCGCACGGCCGTCGAACCGGGTCACCGCCTCGGTCAGGCGCCGCAGCGGGGCAAGTTCGTAGCGGGTTCCGGCGAGGACGAGGCTGGCGACCACGGCGCCAAGCACGGCCACCCACAGGCTCAGTGGCTGCCCCAGCAGCCACGGCATGAGCGAGCGATGCTTTTCGACGGCCGAGATGATGAGTGTACGGCCGTCCGGCAGGCGATAGGTCGCCGTCGCGAGGCGGCCGATGGGGAGGTTGCGATCCCTGTCGTTGACGTCCTCGGGGGCGACGCCCCGATGCAGCATGGCCGTGTCAGTGTAGGCTCGCAGCGGCCCATCCGGATCACCGGTCATCCGGCGCAGGCGCCGTTCGAGGCGCGGCTCGCGGATCAGTCCGGTGTCATCCGGAGCCGTGTCCATGATCTCGGCCCTGAGGGCCTCGCCGCTGACCGCCCGCAGGATAGCAGGTCTCAGGGCCGGGTCGGCATCCCTCAGGAGGGTGACGATGTTCGCGGCCTGGTCGACGCGCGGGAAGCGCGTCGCGTAGGGCGAGCGCTCCTGCCGCCGCTGCCACGTGTCGAGGGCGACGGTGGCGAGCACGAGCAGCGAGAGCGCCCCGAGCAGGAGCAACATAATCCGCCCAAGCAGGCCGACACGGGCCATCACGGCGCGGGCCTCACCGGCGCGGCCAGGATGTAGCCAGCGTTGCGCACGGTCTTGAGCATTGCCGCTACGCCGCTGCCCCCGGCGTCGAGCTTGTGCCGCAGGCGGCTCACCTGCACGTCGATGGTGCGATCGAAGGCGTCGGCCGAGCGGCCCCGCGTCCAGTCCAGGAGTTGATCTCGGGAGAGTACACGCTGCGGACGGGTGAGGAAGCAGTGCAGCAGGTCGTACTCGGCGCTGGTCAGGGCGATCTCGGCCGCGGGTTCGCCGGTCGTCACGCGACGAGCTGCGAGGTCAACGACAAGGTCCGCCACGGTCAGGGTCTCGGGATCGGCGGCGTCCGCGCGGGCGCCATTCCCATGGGCTCGCCGCAGGACGGCGCGGATACGGGCGAGCAGCACCCGCGGGTTGAACGGCTTTGATACGTAGTCGTCGGCTCCCATCTCTAGCCCGAGCACCCGGTCGATGTCCTCGTCCTTGGCAGTGAGCATGATAACGGGCGGTCCGCCCGCCGCGCGCAGGCGCCGGCAGATGGAGAGCCCGTCCTCGCCTGGGAGCATCCAGTCGAGCACGATCAGGTCCGGAGCGGGCGCGCCCGCAAGGTGGCGGTCGAGGCCTGCGCCACCGTCGAAGCCGACCACGCGAAAGCCCTCGCCCTCTAGGTAGCTGGCCAGTTGGGTGCGGATGTCAGCGTCATCCTCAACGACGACGATAGTCGGGCCTTGGCTCATGCCCCGAACATACGAGAGCCGGGCGGCTCGACAACGCGGAAAGGGCCATTGACACAAAATGTTACATTGGTCGTTCGCCCCGTCAGATCACCAGCGGAACCCCGTAGAGCTTCCCCGGCATGCAACCCCATACGTCCCATCGGGGCGAGTTGCGCCCGGTCGCTGCCGACGTTGGTCACGTCGTGAGCTACGATCAGGTGATGCTCGGCATCGACCGCAGCCTGGACGTTGTAGCCGACCAAGCCGGTGCCCTTGCTGCTGGTCGCCATGGAGCGCGCGTCGGGATCGGTCAGCGAGACCTGGCTGTCGGGTGCAGCCTCGACCTGCCGGCCCCTCGCTTGGAGAACCGGTCCGGCCCATGCGTGCCCGCGCCGGACGGCTCGATTTTCTCCAAGAAGGCAAAGGACATGACGAACCTCGGGTTTGGCGCGGCCACGGGACGGACGGTGACCCACGGCGTCATCCAAGCGTCCGTATGGTACCGGCACGAAGGATGGGATGTCGGGGAATGGAAGACCGGAATGGGTCTTCGAGCGGGCGTGGCCTCGACGCTAAAACGGCTCGCATAAGGAAACGAGATGGATTGCGGGCGCGCGAAACAAGGAAGTCATCAGGAGCGCGCGAAGGGAGCGGCAAGGCCCATGTTGCGGGCATAAAACCCTTGCGCCCCTCCTTGCGCCCGGCTTGGCCACGCCGCCCATTGACGCCGCGCCCCGTCGACCGGTCCTTATGACTTACCTATGCCGGAGGCCCCGTCTTCGTTTTGTTCCCTAATGGGGTAACGAGGACCTCTCGCTCCACCGGGCCATCGCCCGCGTGGAGCACCTAAACGACCGTTTTCCGGCACATCGCCGCCGAGTGCAGGGCCGACCGCGTCTTCGCCCTCATGATCCTGGGCCTCGGTTCGTGGTTGGCCTTGTCCCTCGCGCTGCTCGCCCTGAACGTCCTCGACCTACTGCCCGCGTCTTGAGCGCCGGGTCGCATCGCGGCCTGCGGGCTCGCCTCGCCGGCATCACGCCCTGCTTCTCCCGTCCGGCCCCGGTCCCCGCAAGCCGGAGGATACCAGTGCCTGCACCGCGGACCACCGTCGCGTCGGCGGGCGCTGCCCGGCCGGCGGCGTGCCCTACAGCGGTTTCGAGGGGCGCGGACACGGGTGTGATCCAGGCGGACCGCACCCTGTGGCGCGCCGCCTGCCCGAAAGCCATGCTCGTCGATGCGCCCGGTGCCTGCCAGGAGTTGCAGGCCGCCTAACGTCCGACGACGCGCAAGGGATGCCCCGGACGAAGCCCGGAATCGGGCCGATCCTAATGAGTCCCTTATGGGATCGCCTCCCTTTCCGTCTCGAACCCTAACGCGGTTCCCGTCCACATTCGGGATGGGCCCAGGTCGGCCGTGGGACGCCCGCGACCGACGGGTCGAACGGATACGGACATCCCATGCTCGACATCGTCTTCATCGCCGCCGGCCTCGCCTTCTTCGGCCTGGTCGCCGGCTACACCGCGCTCTGCGAGCGCCTCTGAGGCACGCCGCAATGACCCTCGACCTCGCCCTTGGCGCCCTCGTGACCGCCGGGCTCCTCGTCTACCTCACTTACGCCCTCGTCCGCCCCGAGCGGTTCTGAGCGGCTGAGCACGGACCACCTCCCATGACACTCAACGGATGGATGCAGATCGCGCTTTACGGCGCGGTCGTCCTGGCGCTCGTGAAGCCGCTCGGTCTCTACATGACCCGCGTCTTCGACGGCGAGCGCACCTTCCTCTCACCCGTGCTCGGCCCCATCGAGCGTGGGCTCTTCCGCGTCTCCGGCATCGACGCCCGCCAGGAGCAGACCTGGCTCGGCTACGCCGGGGCGATGGTCGTGTTCAACCTGCTCGGCTTCGTCCTGCTCTACGCCATCCTGCGCCTGCAGGCGGTGCTGCCGCTGAACCCGGCCGACCAGGCCGCGGTCGCGCCGGATCTGGCCTTCAACACGTCCACGAGTTTCGTCACCAACACGAACTGGCAGTCCTACGGCGGCGAGACTACGCTGTCGTACCTCAGCCAGATGCTGGGGCTGACGCACCAGAACTTCGTGTCGGCGGCCTCCGGCATGGCGGTCTCGGTGGCGCTGATCCGCGGGTTCGCGCGCGCCTCCACGAAGACCCTGGGCTCGTTCTGGGTCGATATGACCCGTGCCACCCTCTACGTGCTGCTGCCGCTCTGCCTTCTGATCGCGCTGTTCCTGGTCTCCCAGGGCATACCGCAGACGCTCTCCCCCTACGTCGAGGCCACCACGCTGGAGGGCGCCAAGCAGACCATCGCGGTCGGGCCGGTGGCCAGTCAGGTCGCCATCAAGATGCTCGGCACCAACGGCGGCGGCTTCTTCAACGCCAATGCCGCCCACCCCTTCGAGAACCCGACCGCGCTCTCGAACCTCCTGCAGATGATCGCGATCTTCGCCATCGGCGCAGCCCTGACCAATGTCTTCGGCCGCATGGTCGGCGACGAGCGCCAGGGCTGGGCGATCCTGGCCGCCATGGGCCTGCTCTTCATCGTCGGCGTCGCCGTGACCTACTGGGCCGAGGCCAACGCCCACGGCGTCCTGTCGAACCTCGGCCTGACCGGCGGCAACATGGAGGGCAAGGAGGTCCGTTTCGGCATTGCCGCCTCCGCCCTGTTCGCCGTGATCACCACCGCCGCGTCCTGCGGCGCGGTCAACGCCATGCATGACTCCTTCACCGCGCTCGGCGGCCTGATCCCGCTGCTCAACATGCAGCTCGGCGAGGTCATCATCGGCGGCGTCGGGGCCGGCCTCTACGGCATGCTGATCTTCGTCGTCGTGGCGATCTTCGTAGCCGGGCTGATGGTCGGACGTACGCCCGAGTATCTCGGCAAGAAGATCGAGGCCAAGGAAGTGAAGATGGCCGTGCTCGGCATCCTCTGCCTGCCGCTGATGATGTTAGGCTTCACGGCGCTTGCGACCGTGGTACCCGCCGGTCTCGCTGGTCCCGCCAATGCCGGGCCGCACGGCTTCTCGGAGATCCTCTACGCCTACACCTCGGCAGCAGCCAACAACGGCTCGGCCTTGGGCGGGCTCACGGCCAACACCCTGTTCTACAACACCACCCTCGCCATCGGCATGCTGGTGGGCCGGTTCTTCGTGAAGATCCCGGTGCTGGCGATCGCGGGTTCGCTCGCCGCCAAGAAACGGGTTCCGGCGTCCGCCGGCACCTTCCCGACCCACGGCGGCCTGTTCATCGGTCTGCTCGTCGGCGTGGTGCTGATCATGGGCGGCCTGACGTTCTTCCCGTCGCTCGCGCTCGGACCCGTGGTCGAGCACCTCGCCGGCGCGGCGGGGCAGACCTTCGGCACGGGGGGCTGAGATGCCCCGCAGTCTCCCGAACCGGCGCATCCCGCGCCATCACCTGATGCCGCACCGGCCACCAAATCACAGCTCCCAAGGCGCCAGGGCGAAGCCCGTGCGTACCTCGGACCTCGTGCTGGCCCTCCTCGGCGTCGTCCTGCTCGGGGGCCTCGCCCTCGGCACAGCCTTCACCCTGGCCGCCGGCGCGACCGCCCCCTGAAACGGCAAAGCCCGGCAACGCTCGCCGGGCCTCCTCGCCCTCTCCGGACCCCCGAACCCATGTCCCGTAAGAACTCATCGCTCTTCAGCGCCGCCCTCGTCGGGCCGGCCCTCGTCGGCTCCGTCAGGAAACTCGACCCCCGCTCTATGATCCGCAACCCGGTCATGTTCGTGGTCGAGATCGTCGCCGCACTCACCACCGTGCTCTTCGTCCGCGACCTCGTCACCGGCGGCGCCAACCTGTTCTTTTCCGGCCAGATCATCCTCTGGCTCTGGTTCACCCTGATCTTCGCCAACTTTGCCGAGGCGCTCGCCGAAGGCCGGGGCAAGGCCCAGGCCGACAGCCTGCGCCGTACCCGGACCGAGATGACGGCCAAGCGCCTGACCGGGCAGGGACGCAATTACAAGACGGTGTCCGGCACCTCGCTCAAGGTCGGTGACATCGTCCTCGTGGAAGCGGGCGACCTGATCCCGTCCGACGGCGAGGTCATCGAGGGTGTCGCCTCGGTCAACGAAGCCGCCATCACGGGCGAGTCCGCCCCCGTCATCCGGGAATCGGGCGGCGACCGCTCGGCGGTGACCGGCGGCACGCAGGTGCTCTCCGACGAGATCAAGGTCCGCATCACGGCGGCAGCCGGCTCGACCTTCGTCGACCGCATGATCGCGCTGGTCGAGGGCGCGGCCCGACAGAAGACCCCGAACGAGATCGCGCTCAACATCCTGCTCGCCGGCCTCACCATCGTCTTCGTCTTCTCGGTGGCGACCATCCCGAGCTTCGCGAGCTATGCCGGCGGGTCCATCCCCGTCATCGTCTTGGTTGCGCTCTTCGTCACGCTGATCCCCACCACCATCGGCGCGCTTCTCTCGGCCATCGGCATCGCCGGCATGGATCGGCTGGTGCGCTTCAACGTGCTCGCCATGTCGGGCCGCGCCGTCGAGGCCGCGGGCGACGTCGACACCCTGCTCCTCGACAAGACCGGCACCATCACGCTCGGCAACCGGCAGGCAACCGAGTTTCGGCCCGTCCGGGGCGTCTCCGAGCAGGACCTCGCCGACGCGGCGCAGCTTGCCTCGCTCGCCGACGAGACGCCTGAGGGCCGCTCCATCGTCGTGCTCGCCAAGGACAAGTACGGCATCCGGGCCCGCGACATGGCGGGCCTGAACGCCACCTTCGTGCCCTTCACGGCCCAGTCACGGATGTCGGGTGTCGACCTTGAGGGCTCGTCCATCCGCAAGGGCGCGGTCGACGCCATCATCGCCTCCGTTTCCGGGCAGCCGATGGCGACCCGCGGCTCCAGCGCGGCGCTGGCCTACCAGCCGGCCGCCGAGACCGAGGTCGTGGGACAGATCCGCGCCGTCGCCGAGGACATCGCCAAGGCCGGTGGCACCCCGCTCGCCGTGGCCAAGGACGGGCGCCTGCTCGGCGTGGTCTACCTCAAGGATATCGTGAAGGGCGGCATCCGCGAGCGCTTCGTGGAACTCCGCCGCATGGGTATCCGCACGGTGATGATCACCGGCGACAACCCGATGACCGCCGCGGCCATCGCGGCCGAGGCCGGGGTCGACGATTTCCTCGCCCAGGCGACACCCGAGGACAAGCTCGCTCTGATCCGGAAGGAGCAGGCCGAGGGCAAGCTCGTCGCCATGTGCGGCGACGGCACCAACGACGCGCCGGCCCTGGCCCAAGCCGATGTCGGCGTCGCCATGAACACCGGCACGGTGGCGGCGCGCGAGGCCGGCAACATGGTCGACCTCGACAGCGACCCGACCAAGCTCATCGAGATCGTGGGCATCGGCAAGCAATTACTGATGACGCGCGGGGCGCTGACGACCTTCTCCATCGCCAACGACGTGGCCAAGTATTTCGCCATCATCCCAGCGATGTTCCTGACGCTGTACCCCCAGCTTCAGGCGCTCAACGTCATGGGCCTCGCCTCGCCGCAGAGCGCGATCCTCTCGGCCATCATCTTCAACGCGCTCGTCATCGTCGCCCTCATCCCGCTGGCGCTCCGAGGCGTGACCTACCGTCCGGTCGGGGCCGCCTCGCTCCTGCGGCGCAACCTCCTCATCTACGGCCTCGGCGGCGTCCTGGTGCCCTTCGTGGCCATCAAGGCTATCGACCTTGCCATCACCGCCCTCCATCTCGCCTGAAACAAAGGTCGAAGGAGACCTGCCATGCTGAACCAGCTTCGCCCCGCCCTCGTCCTGCTCGTCGCCCTGACGACGGTCACCGGCCTTGCCTACCCCCTCGCCGTCACCGGCATCGCCGGCGCGGTCTTCCCCGCCAAGGCCGCCGGCAGCCTGGTCGAGCGCGACGGCAAGGTCGTTGGCTCAACCCTGATCGGTCAGAGCTTCACCGGCGAGGGCTACTTCCACGGCCGTCCCTCGGCCACCACCGCGGCAGACCCGGCCGACGCGAGCAAGACCGTACCGGCCCCCTACAACGCCGCCAACTCCGCCGGCTCGAACCTCGGGCCGACCAGCGCGGCGCTGGCCGAGCGCGTGAAAGGCGACCTCGACACCCTGCGCGGGCAGAACCCGGGTCAGCCGGTTCCAGTCGATCTCGTCACGACGAGCGGCTCGGGCCTCGACCCGGACGTCTCGCCCGAGGCCGCCCTGTTCCAGGTGCCCCGGGTCGCCAAGGCTCGCGGCCTGCCCGAGGACAAGCTTCACGACCTCGTCGCCGGCCAAGTCCAGGGCCGCACCCTCGGCCTCCTCGGCGAGCCGCGCGTCAACGTCCTAGCGCTCAACCTCGCCCTGGACGACCTCGCCAAGCGCTGAGGAGCGAACATGCCCGAGACCGGCCGCGACCCGAACCGCCCCTCGCCCGACGCGCTGCTCGAAGCCGCCCGCCGGGAGGAGCGGACGCGCGGCCGGCTCAAGGTCTTCCTCGGCGCCGCATCCGGCGTCGGCAAGACCTACGAGATGCTGACCATCGGACGCGCCCGGCTCAAGTCCGGCGCAGACGTTGTCGTCGGCGTGGTCGAGACCCACGGGCGGGCCGAAACCGAGGCGCTGCTCGACGGGTTCGAGGTCGTTCCGCGCCGCGCGGTGCCCTACCACGGCACCGTCCTGGAGGAGATGGATCTCGACGCGCTGCTCGCCCGCCGGCCGCAGATCGCCCTCGTGGACGAGCTCGCCCACACCAACGCGCCGGGCTCGCGCCACCCGAAGCGCTACCAGGACGTCGAGGAGTTGCTCGACGCCGGCATCGACGTCCTGACCACGCTCAACATCCAGCACGTCGAGAGCCTGAACGACGTGGTGGCCTCCATCACCCGCATCCGGGTACGCGAGACGGTGCCCGACGGCGTGCTCGACCGGGCCGACGACATCGAGGTGGTCGACCTCAATCCCGACGACCTGATCGAGCGCCTGAAGGCCGGTAAGGTCTACGTTCCGACGAACGCCGAGCGGGCCCTGAAGCACTACTTCTCCCGCGGCAACCTGACGGCCCTGCGTGAACTCGCGTTGCGGCGCACCGCCGACCGGGTCGATGACGAGCTCCTCAGCCACATGCGGGCCAACGCCATCGCCGGTCCTTGGGCCGCGGGCGAGCGGGTTCTCGTCTGCGTCAGCGAGGACCCACGCTCGGCCGGCCTGGTGCGCTACGCCAAGCGCCTCGCCGACCGCCTGCACGCGCCCTGGACCGCCCTGGTCGTCGAGGGACCACGCGCCGCCTCCCTGAGCGAAGCCGAGCGCGACCGGGTCGCGGAGGCGCTGCGGCTTGCCGACCGGCTCGGCGGCGACGCCGTCACCCTCCCCGGCGGGCGGCGCATCGCCGACGAAATCCTGGCTTACGCGCAGTCTGCCAACGTCAATCACATCGTCGTCGGCAAGGCGACGCGCTCCGGGCTGTTCGAGCTCGTCAACGGCTCGGTGGTGCACGACCTGGTTCGCCGCAGCGGCAACATCAGCGTCCACGTGGTCCCCGGCGAGGCCGTGCCGACCTCCGACGCGGGGGGGCGCCGGCCGGTGGCCACCGCCGCCACGCCCGCCACCTTCGATGCCCGAGGCTACGCCCTGGCGCTGCTCGCCACCGGCGCCGCGCTCGGGCTCGCCCTGCTGCTGGAGCCTTATACGGGCGTCGAGAACGCTGACCTGATGCTGCTCACCGCCGTCGTGGCGGTCGCCGTGCGCTGGGGGCTCGGCCCCTCACTCGTCGCGGTGGTGGCGGCCTCGCTCTCCTACAACTTCTTCTTCCTGCCGCCGGTCTACACCCTCACCATCTCGGATCCGACCAACGTCGCGGCCTTCCTGCTCTTCACCGTGGTGGCGGTTCTGGTCTCGAACCTCGCCGCCCTGGCGCGCCGGACGGCCGTCGTCAGCCAGGGGCGGGCCAAGGCGACCGAACGGCTGTTCGGGTTCTCGCGCAAGCTCGCAGCCTGCGGGACGCTCGACGACGTGCTCTGGGCGACCTCGGCGCAGACCGCCGCCATGCTGAAGGTACGCGTCGTGTTGTTACTGCCGGACGACAAGGCCGTGACGGTGCGGGCCGGCTACCCGCCCGAGGACATGCTGGACGAGGCCGACCTCGCCGCCGCGCAGTGGGCCTTCGACAACCATCGCCCCGCGGGGCGCGGCGCCGACACCCTGCCCGGGGCCAAGCGCCTGTTCCTGCCGATGCGCACCGGACGTGGCACAATCGGCGTGATCGGCCTCGACGCGGACGGCACAGGACCGATCCTGACGCCGGAAGCACGACGTCTCCTCGACGCGCTGGCCGACATGGGCGCGCTCGCCATCGAGCGGGTTCGCCTCGTGGAGGATCTCGACCGGGCCGAGCGCGCCGCCGAGACCGACCGGCTACGCCAGGCGCTCCTGACCTCGATCAGCCACGACCTGCGCACCCCGCTGGCCTCCGTGCTCGGGGCGGCCACAACCCTGCGCGACCTCGACGCGGCGCTGCCCCCGGAAGCCAAGACCGAGCTTCTGGCGACCATCATCGAGGAATCGGAGCGGTTGAACCGCTTCATCGTCAACCTCCTCGACATGACGCGACTGGAGGCTGGCGCCGTGGCGCCGAACCTCGCGCCCCAGGACGCGGCCGAGACCGTCGACACCGCCCTGCGGCGCACCCAGAAGGTCATGGCGGGCCACGTGGTCGCGGTCGAGATCGACCCCGACCTGCCGACCCTGCGGCTCGACCCGGTCCTGTTCGAGCAGGTCCTTGTCAACCTGCTCGACAACGCCGCCAAGTACGCGCCCGAGGGCTCGACCGTGACGGTTCGTGCCCGGCACGATGGCCAAGCGGTCTACATCGAGGTGCTGGACGAAGGCTTCGGCCTGCCCGAGGCGGACGTCGAGCGGGTGTTCGACAAGTTCTACCGGGTCCGGAAAAGCGACCACGTCCGGGCCGGCACCGGGCTCGGCCTCGCCATCTCCCGCGGGTTTGTCGAGGCGATGGGCGGCACCATCACCGCCGGCAACCGCCGCGACCGGCTGGGGGCCGTTTTCACAGTGACGCTCCCGGTCCCGGCACGGACAACGCCAAGGGATATCGCCGCATGAGCCCGACCATTCTCGTCATCGACGACGAGCCCCCGATCCGCAAGCTGCTGCGCATGGGCCTGTCCACGCAGGGTTATGCTATCCTGGAGGCCCCGAACGCCGCCACCGCCCTTGAGGTGCTCGGTCGCGAAAGCCCGGACCTCGTCATCCTCGATCTCGGCCTACCCGACATGCGCGGGCACGACTTGCTCCGCGCGATCCGGGTAAGCCACCCTGGGCTGCCGGTGGTGGTACTGTCGAGCCGGGACGACGAGGGTGGCAAGGTCGAGGCGCTCGACCTCGGCGCGGACGACTACGTGACGAAGCCCTTCGGCATGGCCGAACTACTTGCCCGTCTGCGCGCAGCACTACGCCATCAACTGGCCGCCCGTGGCGAGCGCCCCGTCTTCCGGGTCGACGGCCTCTCCGTCGACCTCGTGCGGCGCATAGTGAAGGTTGACGACGCCGAGGTGAAGCTGACCCCGAGGGAGTACGACTTCCTGCGGGTTCTCGTGCTGCACGCCGGCAAGGTGCTGACGCATGCCCAGCTCATGCACGAGGTCTCGGTCTCGTCGGAACCGCAGTACCTGCGGGTCTACATGCGCCAGCTCCGACAGAAGCTGGAGGCTGACCCGGAGCGACCGCGCATCCTTCTCACCGAAACCGGCGTCGGCTATCGACTGCGGGCCCCCGACGACGAACCGAACCTCAAGCTGCGCGCGGCGAACGACGCCAAGTCGTCGGCGACGGAGACGAGCTCTTGAAACTCAGCCCCGCATGTAGCTGGCAGACGCAATGACTATCCACGACATCCTCGCACCAGCGGACGTGGTCCACGGCCTGCGCGCCTCCGGCAAGACCGCCCTCCTCGACGGTCTAGCCCGACGCGCGGCCCGGTCCCTCGACCTGGATGCCGGCACGATCCTCGATGCCCTCGTCCGCCGGGAGGGGCTTGGCTCGACCGGGGTCGGCGATGGCGTGTCGCTTCCGCATGCGCGGCTGGAGACGGTGCGGAAGCCGTTCGGCTTGCTGGCGCGCCTGCGAGATCCACTCGATTTCGATGCGGTCGACGAGCGGCCTGTGGACCTCGTCTTCCTACTGCTGCTGCCAATCGGCGACGGTGGAGAAAACTTGAACGCCCTGGCCTGCGTGGCGCGCAAGCTCAGGGACCCGGACTCCGCCAAGGCCCTAAGGGGCGCGCGGGACGCGGCTAGCCTCTATGCGTTGGTCAGCGCCCGAGCAACCAGCAAGGTGTGAGGCGAGGCGCAGCTTGCGGGCGCCCTGCACCTCCATACGCCGATGGCCGGGACCAACCGAACCGTGCCCAAGCAGCGCCCGGGCTTTCAGCCCAGATTGAGGGATACTGTGCCGAGGTTGCCGAACCTGGACACGGGAAACCCATACGGTCGACGACAGGATGGATATGGGATGCCGGGGCCGACCGCTCCAGGGCGTCGGCCATGACGTCAGATGCGCAGTTCGATCCGCTCCCCGGACAGGAGCACGGCGTCGGGCCGGTGGTCGGTCTCGTCCTTGGCGTAGTCGACCGCGGCCTTGCAGCTCCGGAACAAGCCGCCGGCGCGCCCGTGGATCTCGATTGCGACCCAATGGCCTTCCGGGTCCTGGCCGACGATGAACCGTGCCGCGTCCGAAGCGGAGGCCTGGACATGGATGGCGGCGACTTGAACGGTGGTAGACATCATGTCTCTGGGGCTCGCGCGGTCTTCGGGTGACCGCGTCCCTTATCTGCGCCCGACCGCATTAGGGTTCGAGCGGGAAGCGGAGCCAATCTCATAAGCGTCCCGTTAGGATTCCGGTCACCGGCAATCCGTGCCCTCGAAATCCGACGGCCCATCGACCACCTGGGTGCCAAGGCCGGTCGAGCCGGCGAGGTTGGGGGCAGGCGTGCGTAAGCTGGCGTTACCGGATGGTCGCGGGATGTGGCTCCCCCTCGGGCTGGCGCTCCTGTTCGTCCTCCTCGTCTTCGCCGGCTTCCACCTGACCCGGGCCACGACCCTGACCATCGCGGTCGCCCCGAACGGCGGCACCGAGCCGACGCTCCTGCGGGCCTACGCCGACGAACTCGCCCGGCGGAAGCTCGCCGTCCGCCTCAAGGTCGTCGCGTTCGGCGGGGTGCGCGAGAGCGCCGAGGCGCTGAGAACCGGCAATGCCGACCTCGCGGTGGTCAGGCCCGACGTGTCGATGCCGGGGAACGGCCTTACGCTCGCCGTCCTGCGGGAACTCGCCGCCTTCGTGGTGGCGCCGGGCGCCTCCGGGGTCAAGGCAGTCCCGGACTTGGCGGGCAAGCGACTGGGCATGCTGGCAAGCCGAACCGCCGACCGGACGCTGCTGCGTGATCTGCTCGCACACCATGGGCTTCAGCTCGTCTTCAACGCACCGGCCGCCGGAATGGGCGGCAAAACCGTCGCGTTGGTTCCGGTGGAAGAATCCGGCCTGTCCGTCGTCAGATGATTTGGGACATTCAGCGGTGTTCAGGAGCGGAGGCTCTGGTCCATTTGGGGTAAGAGGTTAGGCGGCCTGCGCGTGGTGGCGCAAGCGGCGATCCATCAGGGTCTGGCGCTTGATGCGTTCCCGCTCGGCCAGGATTCCTTCGCCGCGTCCGAAGGAGACGTCAGCGGGCGTGAGGTTGCTCAGGCTCTCATGGGCTCGGGCATGGTTGTAGTGTTCGACGAAGTCGGCAACCTGCGTCTCCAGCTCGCCGGGCACGTAGGCGTGTTCGAGCAGGATGCGGTTCTTGAGCGTCTGATGCCAACGCTCGATCTTGTCCTGCGTTTGAGGATGGCATGGCGCACCGCGGATGTGGGTCATGCCCCGAATGCCGAGCCAGTCAGCCAGGTCGCTGGCGACGTAGCTCGGCCCGTTGTCGGAGAGCAGGCGTGGCCGCGGCATCACCCGCGCCTGATCGAGCCCAGCCGCACCCAGCGCCAAGTCGAGCGTGGCGGTGACGTCGCTGGCCTGCATCGTCGTGCACAGCTTCCAGGCGACGATGTAGCGTGAGAAGTCGTCCAGGACCGTCGACAGGTAGTACCAGCCCCAGCCAACGACCTTCAGGTAGGTGAGTCCGTCTGCCAAAGCTGGTCGGGCGCGGTGGTCTTATCGCGGAACTCGTCGGCAGCCTTGATGACGATACAGGCCGGGCTGGTGATCAGGTCCTGAGACTTGAGCAACCGGTAGACGGTCGCTTCCGAGACGAAGTAGCGGCGCTCGTCGGTGGAGCGCACCGCCAGCGCACGCGGACTGAGTTCAGGCTGCTCCAGAGCCAAGGCAACGATCTGCTCGCGGATCTCCGCAGGTAGACGGTTCCAGACCCGGCTCGGCTGCGAAGGTTGGTCATTCAACGCCTCGGGGCCGCCGCGCTGGTAGGCGTCGTACCAGCGGTAAAACGTCGAGCGCGTGATGCCGAGCTTGTCCAGGGTGGCACGCACCGGCAGGTGGGATTGCTCGACCAGCCGGATAATCTCCAGCCTCTCGGGGGCCGGGTACCTCATGCCTCGTCGTCCCCAACCCCGCTCATGCTTTTTTTAAGCAGACGGTTCTCCAGGACGAGATCAGCTACGACCTCCTTCAGCGCCCCCGCTTCGCGACGTAGATCCCGCACCTCATCCGTGGTGGCCGCACGAGCCGTGTCGCCAGACAGGCGCTTCTTGCCAGCCTCCAGGAACTCCTTGGACCAGCCGTAGTACATCGAGGCGGCAATACCCTCACGTCGGCACAACTCGGCGATGCTGTCCTCGCCACACAAGCCTTCCAGTACGACGCGGATCTTCTCCTCGGACGAGAACTGCCGACGTGTGGCCCGACGGATGTCCTTGATCACCGCTTCTGCCGGCTTCTTGGCCGGTCCGGATGTCTGCTTCATCTTCGCTCCTCAGGGGCTACGATGAACCAGCCATCCTCCGTTCCTGAAGACCCTCATTCTGTCCCACAGGTGCTGACGACGGACAGCTGCCGTAGTCGAATGCGCTCGGTGCTCGAAGCTGTGGAAGCCGACCGCCGTGGCGCTCTCACCGCCGCCCTCACGGTTGCGCATGGCGTTGCATCCCGTTGCGCAATCTCAAGGCATCGATCGCGACAGGAACTCTCACGAGGATGGGCAGCTTCATGCCCGAAGGAGGCCGCCCCGTCATGGTCAGAAATCGAGCTGCGCCGACAGCAGAACGGTCCGCGGCGTGCCGAGCGTCAGGAGACCGAGACCGGTGGAAGCCCAGTAATCGGAGCCGAACACGTTGACGACGTTGGCGCGCAGCGTCACCGGCTTCCCCCATGAGCCGAGGAAGGTGTAGCGCAGGCCGGCATCGAAGCGGGTCCAGTCCGGAATGCTCTGCATGTTGCCCTGGTCGTAGAACTGGCGCGCGGTGTGGATGACCCGGCCCGTCGCGGTCAGGCCCGGCAGCAGCCAAGGTGGCAGGTCCACCTCGCCGTAGAGGTTGAGCGCGAAGGCCGGCACCCCCGGTGCCACCCGCCCGTCGAACGCGCCCCCGGCGGTGTTCACGAGGCGTCCGTCGATGAAGGAGACGCCGCCGATCAGCCGCACCCCGGGCAGCGGCTCGCCGAACAGGTTGACCTCGACGCTGCGGTTGCGCTGCAGGCCGTTGGCCGCGAAGACGCCGGTCACGGCCTCCAGGAAGGCGCTCGGTCGATGGATCTCGAACAGCGCGACGGAGGCGCCGACGGTCCCGAAATCATACTTGATGCCGACCTCCGTCTGGTCGGCGACGATGGGAGCCAGAACGTCGCTCGCATTCGCGGCGACCAGCGGCGTGTTCGGTGAGATCAGGGCCTCGACGTAGTTTCCATAGAGCGACAGGTTTTCGATCGGCTTCACGACCAGCGCGACCGCGGGCGTGAACGCCGTGTTGTCGTAGCTTGACGTGATTTGTCCGAAGGACGGAGTTCCGGGCCTGAAGCCGAAACCCTTCGCGGCCAGCTGCTGCACCCGTCCGCCGATCGTGAGCAGCACGCGATCGTCCAGCGAAGACAGCGTGTCGGCGATGGCGACGCTTCGATAGGTCTGCCCGTTGAAGCGAGTGCCGATGTCGATGTCGGTAAACGTGGCCGGGACGGAGCTCGGATTGGAGAGGTTGGCGCTGCCGCCCGGCAGGAACTGGAAGGCTTTGGGGAAGTTCGTCTCGGCCCAGAAGCCGGTGGCCGAGAGCGTCGCGTTGTGGCGGATCGGGCCGGTCACGAAGCGGGTGCGCAGCCCGGCATCCGCCGTATAGGTCGTGAAGTCGGCCACCCGACGCACGAGGAGATCGTCGAAATCCCCGTTCGAGGATGTGATCGACTTGTAGCTGGCGAACGCGTCCTCGGCGGTGTGCCCTGCGCCGAAGCCGGCGAACAGGGTCGTGTCGTCGGTCAGGTCATACTCGAAGCGCGTGGCGCCCAAAACGGATTTGACCTGATGATACAGGCCCGGCCGGCTGAGGTTGCTCGACAATCTCGGCGCCCTCGGGATGTCTATGCCGGGGAAAGCCTCGATGAAGCCGCGGTTCCGCTGATAGTAGGTGTCCTGGTACGCGAGATCGAACGACATGCGGAAGCGGTCGCCGCGGTAATCGACGCCGAGCGAGCCGAAGCCCAGTTGCAGCCGCTCGCGGTCGATCGCGGTCTCGCCGCGCTGGAAGACGCCGTTGGCGCGCACGCCCCACTCGCCTGCCGGGCCGAACCGGCGGCCGATGTCCACCGCCGTGCCGAGCTGACCTTGCGAGACGAAGAAGGGCGTGATGCGCGTCAGCGGCTCGTCGTAAGCGCGCTTGGGGATGAGGTTGATGCTGCCGCCGACGCCGCCGTTGGGCGCGGCGGCGTTGACGAGCGCGCTCGGCCCCTTGAGCACCTCGACCCGCTCGATGTTGTAGATCGGCGGTCGGCGAACATCGGTGATGCCGAACAGACCGTCGAAGCCGATATCGAGAGACAGGACGTCGAAACCGCGGATGAACAGCGAAGTGCCCGGCGCGTCGCTGAGCGAGGACACCGCCCGCACCGACGGATCGTTCTCGATCACGTCGATCAGCCCTTGCGCCTGCTGATCGCGGATCAGCTTGGCCGTGTAGCCCGCCGTGTTGAACGGCGTGTCGAAGACGTTGCGGTTGCCGAGCACGCCGAGCCGCGCCCCCGAGCCGACCTGCCCGCCCGCATAGGGCACCGGCGGCTGTCCCACGGTCCCGGTCGGCGGGGGCAGGCCCGCGGCCTGCGCGCGACCCCGGCCCTGGCCTTCGACCGACAGTTCGTCGAGCGTCACCGCGTTGGCTGGCGCGGGGCCGAGCTGGACGTAGCGCGGATTGACCAGGGTGATCGTGGACGGGCCGGCCGAGCGATAGGTCAGGCCCGTGCCTTCGAGGATTTTGGCAAGCGCCTCCAACGGCCGGAACTCACCCTCGGCGCCCAGCGTGACCAGACCCTCGGTCAGGGTAGTCCGGTAGGCCAGCTTGAGCCGCATCTGCTTGGCGAGCGCCGTCAGGGCGGGCTCCAGCGGACCCGGCGGGATCGCGACGCTGTGCCGGGTTGCTGCGGCATCAAGCGAGGCCGAGACGATATCAGTTGCGATGGGGACGATGCTGATTTTGTCCACCTCGCGTGCGGATGCCATGCCGACGAGCGCCGTCAGAGAGACGCCCGCAAGGGCCGCAAGCCGCAGCCGCCCGACCCAAACCGTTTGCTTCCGCACCGCCATAGCCCGCCTCGATTCCATCACCCCATCGGGACGGATGCGGTTCGCGCTTTCTCGTCCCTGGAACGGTAGACAGTCGGCGCGCGAAATTCCTGATGTCCGGCGGACCACTTTTTCGGGTATCAGGGAGCTGGCCGGACCAGCACCAGCAGCGGCGTCACGCGGGTGACGCGCACCCCCATCGTTGCGGCGAGGACGTCGAGCGCCTCGTCGGTGTTGCGCGGATCGAGCGTTCCGCTGAAGCGCTTGGCCCCGGCACCCTGGCCGAGCAGCACGATGCGCCCGCGCCGGTAGCGCTCAAGCTCGTTCAGGACCGCCGCGAGGGGCTGGCCCGAGAAGATGAGCCGGCCGTCTCGCCACGCCATCGCGCGGGCGACGTCGCCGCGCTCGGCCACAAGGCGGCCGGCCGTGTCATGGACCGCGATCTCGCCGGCCCGCAGCATCGCTTGGCCATCCGATGCCACGACCTCGACCTGTCCCTCGGCCACGCCGACCGGGCTCGCGTCGCCATCGACCCGGACGAAGAAGCGCGTGCCGACAGCGCGGGCACTGATCCCCTTCCCGCGCACGATGAATGGCCGCTGACGATCCGGCAACACGTCGAACGCGGCCTCGCCGCGCAGGAGTTCGACGCCGCGCTCCTCGGCCGTGTAGTGCAGCGCCAGGGCGGTGTCGGTGTTGAGATCGACCCGGCTACCGTCCGCCAGCGTCTCCGCCCTGATCGCGCCGACCTCCGTCCAGGCATCGGCCCTCAGGCGGTCGAGCATCCCCATGTCGTAGGCGAGCAGGCCGGCCACCCCGAGGATGGCGACGACGGCTATGCCCTTCGGTTTCCAGCGCCGGCCTCGGCGCGGATCGGGCACCTGGCCCATCGTCCGGCGCCACGCGTCCATCTCGGCAAAGGCGTCGGCATGTGACGGATCGGCCGACCGCCACGCCTCGAACGCTTTGCGATCGGCATCGGTCGCGTCGGGCGAGGACAGGCGCGCGACCCATAGGGCAGCCTGCTCATAGATCGGATCGTCTTCGGCTTCGTCCGACGTCTCGGGAGGGCTCCGCTCGTTCATGCCGATCACTGACTGCCGAAGCCGGACCGCGCGGTCCATGTCTCCGTCCTATCCCTAAAGGCCGGCGAGACGGCGAACTCCTGACGCTTCGGCTCAGAAAATTTCGCGGCAGGTGCGGCGCGTATGCAGGAGCGCCTTCATCAGGTGCTTCTCGACCATGTTTCGGCTGATCCCGAGACGGATTGCGATCTCGCCGTTGGCGAGCCCGTCGAACGCGCTGAGCAGGAAGGCCTCGCGGCAGCGTGGCGGCAACTCGTCGATAGCGGCGGCGACCAAGCGGAGCTGCTGGCGCGCGATCACCTGCTGCTCGATCCGCACCCGCTCGTCGGCGATCTCGGTGAAGCTCAGATCGGCGGCCGATCGGAACAGCTCCGCCTCGATCCGGCGCCGCTTGCCCAGATTGATGGCGACGTTGCGCGCGACGAAGAACAGGAAGACGCGGGGCTGCTCGATCTCGGTCCGGCCGAGCGCCCTGACCAGGCGCAGGTAGGTCTCCTGACGGGCATCGGCCGCATCGGCGGGATTGCCTAGCAGGCGCAGCAGGTAGCTTTGGAGAGCCGCCCCCTCGCTACGATGCAGCGCATCGACTGAAACCGCCTCCATAGCACCCGCTCCGAACCGCCCGGATCATCGCATCACCGCTGATCTCTTTGCGATCGAGCAAACGAGCTTCTTGAAAACTATGCAAGCATTCCAGTAGTTTATATGACTTCTAAATTTGCAGCGCGATCGCGGCGCAAATCTTTGAGTTGCGATCTAAAACCGACGATGCCGCCTCTTGCCCCGGGAGGCGAACAAGCGTCCGGAGGACTGCAACCGCACGCGAGTGTGTAGATTGCGCCACACCTTCCTATCGTGTGTTCAGCCAGAAGATGATCTGGAGCATCATCCCAAAGGTGGCTGCCGGATTTCGAGAAAAAGACGATGCAAAGCGGAAAGCGAGCGCGGCGTCCTGAATAGAATTTTAAGACGACGCGCTCGTTATCCCCACCCGATCATGATGCTCGGCATCACTCATGTCATCCAACGTGACAGTTCCGATGAGTTTAAAACGGTTGAACGACTATGGGTCTTTCTTATTTTTCGAACGTCTGCTTCGCGCCACAAACGGAAGTGCGCTCGAGGCCCGGTAGCGGACATTTAGCGCCAACGGGCTGACTGTCCGGTGTCGACCCAACCCAGCCGTTCCGGTTCCCTGACGCGATTCTCGGAAGCGGACAGTGAGCCAAATATCGACGCACGACTGAACCTGGCCGAAAGCCGTCCACCCGCTTCAATGAGTGGACTGCGGGAAATTGGACTTTGCCGTCTCAACACGGGCAACCCGAGAAATCTCATGCCGCTCGCGGGACGGCAGCCAATTACTAAGGAAAGATCTTGGCAAGCCGCAGCTGGACGAAGGTCGCTTGCTTGGTCCCGTTCTCAACGGTGAGATCCCGCCCGATCATAGCCTGGATCTGGAAGGTCGGCTCCGGGAAGTAGGCGACCGCGAGACGGCCATACGTCGTGCCCTGGTCATTTCGCAGCGAGACCTGCTGGAAGGATTGCTTGCCGCCGATCCTGCCGCCCAGGCCGCCCCCGACCTCCAGGGCCGGGTCGATCTTGTAACGCAGATAGGCCTGCACCTCGAATTGCGGATCCTGCGATAGCCGCCCGACGCCGCCGAGGTTGTAGCGGGCATTGTCCGAGTAGAAGGCGACGTCGCCGATCAGGTCGAGCGACCACACCGGATCGAAGTGTTTGACGTAGGCCGCCTGGATGACGCCTTGCCAGCGATTGGCGCCGAAGTTCAGCGGCTGGGTCGCGTCGTAAGTCCCGGTCGGCGCGATGAGATACGGAGTTATGGCGAAGACGTCGTTGAACGCGGTGTCGAGTTTGAACTTGAACGGGGCCGCCAGGATGATGTCGCCGACGCCGCCCGGCGATCCGAGGGGGGCCAGCACGCCGCCAGTGGAGATCGCGCCCACGGGCAAGAGGAATTGCGGGTCGACCGTTACGCCCGGGGCGATTTCATAGACGTGTAGGAGGCGGATGATGCCGACATTCGTATCGAGTTTCGCATCGGATGTGGTCTTGGTCCCTCGCGCGTAGGCCTCGTCCCCGTGCCCGTGCTGATAGTAGAGCAATCCGATCGTCGCTCCGGACGGAAACTGCTCGTAATCGCCCGGGTTGACCTCAAGTGCCTCGGCGCTGAAGCTCAGGCTCGCACCGAGAATGGCCGAAATCAGGCCTAGTCCAAATCTGACATTCATCATGCACCCCTCGCCCCGGTTCTGATCTCGGGGATTTCTTGAGAGGAAGCTCCCGGATTTTCCGCCCGGGGTCGTTATCCGCAAACGTCTTTCGCTGTTCGATTCCTGCGGAAGCCGCCGGCTCGGCCGCGGATCGACCGCCACCGCAGTCCGATCATCGGCGGCCGACCTTCGCACCGACGGGGCGCACGCAGGCCGTCGGCGACGGGCAGTCCGTTTCTTAGAGCATCATCCCGAAAGGTGGCTTCCGGCTTTCGGAAAAAGATGATGCAAAAACAAAAGCCTAGAGCATCGTTCTGGATCCGATATCCAGGACGATGCTCTAGGCGGGGACGCACGGCATCGTGCATCCACCGTCCGGCGGACGCTGCTACGGCGCGAAGCCTATCTTTGGGCGGAGGCGCGCAACTGGGCTGGGGTCACGCCCATCGTGTTGCGGAAGGCGCGGGTGAAGTTCGCTTGCGACGAGAAGCCGGTCGCTGCCGCGATCTCGGCGATTTGGGTATCCTCGGTTAGCAGCCGGTGCTTGGCGAGATCGAGCCGGCGCCCGCTCACATACTCGTAGGGTGTCCGTCCCGTCGCCGCGCGGAAGCTGCGGGTGAAGTGGGCGACGCTCATGCAGGCGACGGCCGCGAGGTCAGCCACCGCGAAATCGTCGAACAGATGGGCCGCGATGAAATCCTCCACCCGTTCCAGGCGCCGCCGGTCGAGCGGCTTATCGGCGCTCTCCTTCGCCTGAACGTTTGCGGCCGAATAGCGGTGCACGAGATGGGCGGCGAGCGCGACACCCAGTGATTCGATGAGAAGCCGCCCGGCCGCGGTCTCGTCCTCCAGCTCCTCGATGATCCGTCCCGCGACGAGTTCGATGAAGGGATCCTGCGCGATGACCTCATAACGCAACTCGACCCGGGCCGGGTCGATGTCGAGGTCGCGCAGCAGTGTCTCCGTGAACGGGCGGCCCGGCAGGAAGATGTGTAGGCAGTCGATCATCGGATCGGAGATGTTGACGTATTCCTCCTCGATCCCGGCCGGGCACAGCCAAACCGTGCCGCGATGGCCGTGGGTCTGCTGGCGCCGGCCGCTGCCGACCCGTTCGACGAAGGTCCGGCCGCGCAGCAGGATGGCGATCTCGGTGTCGCGCGGGGTGAGGGCCGGCAATTCGCCGGGCATATGGCTCCAGCGCTCGGCATGCAGGTGCGACCAGCGCAGGCGGTTCGACGTGTCGAGCAGCCGTCCGGTCACGTACTTGTCGACCGAATGCCCCAGCATGCCTGATCCCCTCCTCCAAAAGCTCGAACGATTCCAATCGACAAGCACATCCCGCGCCAAGGCATCGTCGGCGCGCGGAACGGGAGCACTGCGCTCCTTCGGGCACAGGACCGCACTTCAGGAACACGAAGGCGCAGGCCGCGATAAAGCCCGCTGCCTCGTTTGTTGGCACGCTCTCCTCCTGTTCAAAAACTGGTCAGCCGGAGAGTGGATATGGCCCGCGAAGTCGTCATCGGCGCATGCCCGCACGATTGCCCCGACACCTGCTCGATCCTGACGACGGTCGAGGATGGCAAGGCGATCGCGGTGCGGGGCAATCCGGACCATCCCTTCACCAAGGGGCGCCTCTGCGTGAAGGTCAACGACTACCAGAACCGGGTCTACAGCGACCAGCGCCTGCTCTATCCGATGAAGCGCGTCGGCCCGAAGGGCAGCGGTCAGTTCGCGCGGATCACCTGGGACGAGGCTCTGGACGAGATCGCCGGCCGCTGGAAGGCGATCATCGCCGAGAGCGGGGCGCAGGCGATCCTGCCCTACAGCTATCTCGGCACTCAGGGCATCATCAACGGTCTCAATGTCGGCGATCCGCTGTTCAACAAGCTCGGCGCCAGCGTCTGCGAGCGCACCTTCTGCGATTCCGGCTCATGCACCGCCTACATGATGACGATCGGCCATACGCCGGGGGTCGATCCCGAGAGCTTCGTCCATTCGAAGTACATCATCCTGTGGGCCTGCAACACGCTCAGCACCAACTCGCACCACTGGCCGTTCATCGAGCAGGCCAAGCGCAACGGCGCCAAGCTGGTGGTGATCGATCCGGTTCGCACGCGCACGGCGCGGCTGGCCGACTGGCACATTCCCATCCGCCCCGGCACCGACGGGGCGCTGGCGCTCGCGATGATGCACATCATCATCAAGGAAGGGCTCACCGACCGCGACTACATCGATAAGCACACGATCGGCTTCGACGAGCTCGCCGAGCGGTGCGAGGCCTACACTCCGGAATTCGCCTCGGCCGAGACCGGCATCCCCGTCGAGGACATCCTCAAGCTGACCCGCGAATACGCCAAGACGCCCCCGGCGGTGGTGCGGATCGGCGTGGCGGTGGAGCGCCACGCGGGCGGCGGCCAGACCGTTCGGGCGATCGCCTGCCTGCCGGCGCTGATCGGAGCCTGGAAGCATGTGGGCGGCGGCCTGCTCCAATTGCCGATCTGGGCCTTCCCGGTGAACTGGCCCGGCCTGATGCGGCCGGACCTCCAGCCCGAGACCATGCGGGTGATCAATTCCTGGACGCTCGGCCCGGCACTCGCCGGCGAGATGCCCCTCGATCCGCCGATCCGCGCGCTGTTCGTCTACAACGCCAACCCGATGGCGATGGTCTCGCAGCAGCAGACGATCGAGCGCGGTCTGGCGCGCGAGGATCTGTTCACGGTGGTGAGCGAGCACTTCCTGACCGACACGGCGCGCTATGCCGACATCGTGTTGCCGGCCACCACCCAGCTCGAACAGGCGGACATCATGTTCTCCTGGGGGCACCTCTACCTGTCCTACAACAACCCGGCCATCGCTCCCCTCGGCGAGGCGGTTCCGAACACCGAGCTGTTCCGCCGGCTCGCCAGGGCCATGGACATAGAGGATCCGTTCTTCTTCCGCTCCGACGACGCGATGATCGCGGACTCGATGGACTGGTCGAGCCCGGTGCTCGCCGGCATCACCCTCGATGAGCTCAAGCAGAAGGGATACATGCGCCTGACGATGGACGCGGCCGATTCCTGGGCGCCCCATCGCGATGGCAACTTCCCGACCGCATCCGGCAAATGCGAGTTCAAGTCGAGCCTGGCCGCGGGCGGCAACTTCGTCGCTCCGCTGTTCCGTCAAGGCTATGGCGGCGATCAGGCGGGCGAACCGGTCGATCCGCTGCCGCACTACCTGCCCCCTAACGAGAGCCCGCGCACCGCGCCAGCCCTGGCCGAGCGCTTCCCCTTGAGCCTGATCTCGCCGAAAAGCCACGCATTCCTGAACTCGAACTACGGCAACCTGCCGGCCCAGGTGGCGCAGGCGGGCGAGCAGCAGGCGGTGCTGCTGCACCCGGAGGATGCCGGGCCGCGCGGCATCGCTGCCGGAACCCCGATCCGCGTGTTCAACGAGCGGGGCGCGTTCGAGGCCTTCGCGACCCTCTCGGCTGACGTGATGCGGGGCGTCGTGGTCGCGCCAGCGGGCTTCTGGCAGCGCTCCAACCAGCGCGGACCCACCGTCCACGCCTTGACGCCACCGGCTTTCGCCGATCTCGGCCGCGCCCCGACCTTCTCCGACATGCTCGTGGACGTGGCCGCGGCCTGACGGCCCCGCTCCCCCTTGGAACAGCGTAGGTGAAACAGACATGGCTTATGTCGTCACGGATGCGTGTCGCGGATGTCGCTACACGGAATGCGTCACCGTCTGTCCGGTCGAATGCTTCCATCTCGACGAACAGATGACCTATATCGACCCCGAGAACTGCATCGATTGCGGCGGCTGCGCGCCGATCTGCCCGGTCGGCGCGATCCACCCGTCCTGGCAGATGCCGGTCGGCAAGGGCGAATGGGTCGAGATCAACCGCCTGCGGGCGGCCGAGACCCCGGTGATCGCCGCCAAGATCCCGCCGTTACCCGGCGCCGACGAACAGGCTAAGCGGCTGGCCTCATGAGCGCGCCGCATCGCATCGCAGTGGTCGGGAGCGGGCCGGCCGGGTTCTACGCGGCCGAGGCGCTGCTGCGCTCGGGCACGCCTGTGGCGGTGGACCTGTTCGAGCGTCTGCCCGCCCCGTTCGGGCTCGTCCGGTTCGGCGTCGCGCCGGACCACCCGAAGTTGAAGCAGGTGACCACGGTGTTCGACCGGATCGCCGGCCTGCCCGGCTTCCGCTTCGTCGGCGGGATCGAGATCGGTGCCGATGTGAGCGTTCCCGAGTTGAGGGCCTGCTACCATGCCGTCATCCTGGCGAACGGCGCGTCCCTCGACCGGCGGATGGGCATTCCCGGCGAGGATCTGGCCGGAAGCCATCAGGCGGGTGCCTTCATCGGCTGGTACAACGGCCATCCCGACTCGGCCGGTCTGTCCTTCGACCTCTCGGCGGAGCGGGCGGTGGTGATCGGGCATGGCAACGTCGCCCTCGATGTCGCCCGCATCCTGCTCAAGACCCCCGACGAATTGCGCCACACCGACATCGCCGCGCACGCGCTGGACGCCCTCTCGGAGAGCCGAATCCGCGAGGTTCAGATCGTCGGGCGCGGCGGGGTCGCGCGGGTCCGCTTCTCCCCAAAGGAACTCAGCGAATTCGGCGCGCTCGCCGATTGCACCACCGGGCTCGATCTCGACGACCTGCCCGACGGCGTTCCGGAACCGCCGGTGGAAGCCGGCGCGGAGGCGCGCGCCAATGCGGCTATCCTGCGCGGCTTCTCCGAGGCCCACGGCGGTTCGGGCAAGCGGCGGCGATGCCTGATCCGCTTCGGCCTGGAGCCTGTCCGCTTGGCGGGGGAAGACCGGGTCGAACGCCTGCATCTGCGCCGGCCCGACTCTGACCGGACGCTCGCCCTCGAATGCGGACTTATCGTCGCCAGCATCGGGCGCCGGACCGCGCCGGTGGCGGGAATCCCTTACGACGCGCAGGCGGGCGTTCATGCCAATCTCGGTGGCCGGATCGTGACGGACGGCGTGCCGGTGCCGGGCCTCTATACCTGCGGCTGGAGCAAGCGCGGTCCCCACGGCACGATCGGGACCAATCGCGCCTGCGGCGTGGAAACGGCGGCGGCTGTGCTCGCCGACTTCGCGACCCTCCCGCTTCCAGTCGGGAGTGCGGACGTTCTGGTGGCCAGCCTGGCGGAGCGGACCGGGCACACCATCGACTACGCCGCATGGCGCCGGATCGAGGCCGCTGAGACCGCGCGCGGAAAGTCGGTCGGCAAACCGCGCGAAAAATTCGTCACGCGCGCCGAGATGCTCGCGGTCGCCGGCGAGGCGGCCTGATGGCGTCGCAGGGGGCGGCCCCGGCCTGTGGGCTCATCGACGGCTTCGGACGACGTGTGACCTATCTGCGCCTCTCGGTCACCGACCGGTGCGACCTGCGCTGCGTCTACTGCATGTCGGAGGATATGAGCTTCCGCCCCCGGCGGGACATTCTGAGCCTGGAGGAACTGACACGGCTGGCCCGGCTGTTCATCGCCCGCGGCATCGACAAGCTGCGCATCACCGGCGGCGAGCCGCTGGTGCGACCGGGCATCCTCGACCTGTTCGCGGCGCTCTCCGAGCCGCTGCGCACCGGCGCGCTGCGCGAACTCACCCTCACCACCAACGGAACGCAACTCGCCCGCTTCGCGGAGGACTTGGCCCGGGCGGGGGTGCGCCGGATCAACGTCTCGCTCGACACCCTCGACGCCGAGCGGTTCCGAGTGCTGACCCGCGGCGGCTCGCTCGCCAAGGTGCTGCACGGGATCGCGGCGGCCCAAGCGGCGGGGCTCACGGTCAAGCTCAACGTGGTGGCGCTGAAGGACGGGACCGAGCAGGAGATCCACGATCTCATCGCCTTCGCCCACGGCCGGGACATGGCGCTCAGCCTGATCGAGACCATGCCGCTCGGCGATGTCGGCGTCGACCGGCTCGATCAATACCTGCCCCTCAACCTCCTGCGGCGGCGGATCGCGGAGCGCTGGACCCTCTCCGACCTTTCTATGCGCAGCGGCGGCCCAGCCCGCTACGCGCGGGTCGCCGAGACGGGCGGTCTGATAGGTTTCATCACGCCGCACACTCACAATTTCTGCGCGGATTGCAATCGGGTGCGGGTCACCGCGGCCGGCATCCTGCACAGCTGCCTAGGCCAAGACGACGCCACCGACCTGCGGACGATGCTGCGGACCGCCGGCGCGGATGACGCTGTCGTAAGCCTGATCGATCAGGCCATCGGCCGGAAGCCGAAGGGCCACGATTTCGTCCTTCGCCATGGCGCACCCCCTAACCTCGCTCGACGCATGTCGGAGACCGGTGGTTGATGCGATCTGGTCATGCCATGATGAGAGGATGCAGCGTCGTATCACTGTTTGGTCCCGGCATTTGGTGCGGCGATGCAGCGACGAACGGGTCAGGTGCGGGATCGTGGTCGGGAGCGCGTAGAGGCAGTCGTTCTGCGGCAGGAGCGTGTGGCGACGACAGGCGACCACCACCGCCTCGTCCTCGGGTGACAGCACCGTTGAATGCGGATCCTTCGGCCCCATGCGCTGGTCG
The DNA here is from genome assembly GCF_022829505.1 of Methylobacterium sp. J-043. NCBI lineage: Bacteria > Pseudomonadati > Pseudomonadota > Alphaproteobacteria > Hyphomicrobiales > Methylobacteriaceae > Methylobacterium > Methylobacterium sp. J-043. The sequence continues at coordinate 66,486 of NZ_JAKSYB010000053.1, forward strand.
GCGACCGAGCTCCGCTGCCTCCACTTGGGGACCGTCTTCTGGTTGATCCCATGCCGCTTCGAGAGCGCCCTCAGGCTCGCTTGACGATGCTGGACCGCTCGACGGATCGCCGCCTTCGTTCTGGCGCTGCCGTGAAGAACCTGGCCTGTAGCGCGTCCCTCCACTCCAACGTGAAAAGTGCACCATCAAACCCTGGGATCAAACACCTAGCACGATCGATGAATGGGCTTAACGCGGAAGGCGCGGAAGGCGGCCACGGCGCGGGTCGGGTCCGGGCTTTAGGCCCATGACGCGTTGTGGAGTCCTATGGGCCCTACGATACTTCCGCTGATCACGGACCTGAGTCGTTCTGGAGACGTTCGTCAATCCTGCATCGCGTGCGTTCGGCAAGGCCGCCGCACTGCTGGGAAGAGCCGCTCCACCAAGCAAGGCACAGATGATCAGAGCCTGAGCTAATTGCAACATGATGGCAGAACTCCCGCTAACAGTCGCAGCAGCAACTGACGGGCGCCTCATCTGTTCCCGCTAGCAGTCATGGCCTCCGGCTCAGAGCCGGTTCTTTAATCTTCGACACGCCCCCGAAGCTCTGTTCTGCTGACCCCGTCTGATCGCGCTGGCCGCTGCGTCGGCGGCGACTCAGGAGCGTTCCGGCACAACTGGCACCAACTCTCTCAGGAACCGCCTGCCGTTGCCGACATACTGCTCGGCCGCCATCCGCGTCATCGCGGTGATGTCCATCTCCCTGGCCGGGACCGCTTTGGCGGGCACTCCGACGATGAGACTGCCGTCGGGAAACTCGGCGCCCTCACGGACGAGGGCGTTCGCGCCGACGATGCAGCCCCGGCCGATCCGGGCCCCGTTGAGCACTGTGGCGCCCATGCCGATCAAGGTGTCGTCGCCGATCGTGCAGCCGTGGACGATGGCGCCGTGCCCGATGGTGACGCCCTCCCCGATCGTGAGCGGAAAGCCGGGGTCGGCGTGCAGCACCGCCCCGTCCTGGATGTTGGTGCGGTCGCCAATCGCGATCGGATCGTTATCGCCGCGGATCACCGCCCCGAACCAGATGCCGACATCGAGGCCGATGCGGACACGGCCGATGACGTGAGTGCCCGGCGCGATCCAGACCCGGTCCGCGTCCGCGATGTGCGGGGCGTGCTCACCCAATCGATAGAGTGTCATGATCCGTCCTTTCTCGTCGTTCCCGCCTCAGCCCGCTTGGCGCGCCGGACCGAGCGGGCGCGGGCGGCGCTCGACGAGGCCCGGCTGCGGCGATGACCCGCGCGGACGGTGGAGAATATCGCCATCGACAGTGCGGATGTCGCGCCGTCCGCAGAAGGCCATCGTCATGTCGAGCTCCTTGCGGATGATGTCGAGGCAGTGCGTGACGCCGCGCTCGCCCAAAGCCCCGACGCCGTAGACGTAGGGGCGACCGATGAAGACGCCCTTGGCGCCGAGGGCGATCGCCTTGACGACGTCCTGGCCCGAACGGATGCCGCCGTCCATGAAGACCTCGGTGCGGTGGCCGACCTCGGCCACGATCTCGGGCAGCGCCGCGATCGAGGAGATCGCCCCGTCGAGCTGGCGTCCGCCATGGTTCGAGACGATGAGCGCCTCCGCGCCGGTGTTGACGGCAGCGGCCGCGTCCTCGGGATCGAGGATGCCCTTCAGGATCAGCGGGCCCTTCCAGCGATCCTGGATGCGGCGGACGTCGTCCCAGCTCAGGCGCGGGTCGAACTGCTCCGTAGTCCAGGAGGAGATCGAGCGCGTGTCGCGCACCCCCTCGGCATGGCCGACGACGTTGCGCAGGGAGCGCCGCTTGGTGCCGAGCATGCTGAGACACCAGCGCGGCTTGGTCATCAGATTGGCGAGGGTGGCCAACGTCGGCTTCGGCGGGGCCGAGAGGCCGTTGCGGATATCCTTGTGGCGCTGGCCCATGATCTGAAGGTCGAGGGTCAGAACCAGCGCGGTGCAGCCCGCGGCACGGGCACGGTCGATCAGCCGGTCGTTGAAGCTGCGGTCGCGCAGGAAGTAGAGCTGGAACCAGAACGGCTGATCCACCGCCTCCGCCACGTCCTCGATCGAGCAGATGCTCATGGTCGAGAGCGTGAACGGCACGCCGGCCTTGGCCGCGGCGCGGGCCGCCAGGATCTCGCCGTCGGCCCGTTGCATCCCGACGATGCCGCAGGGGGCGAGCGCCACCGGCATCGATACCGGCTGTCCGACCATGGTCGTGGCGAGCGAGCGGTTCGACATGTCGACCGCCACGCGCTGGCGCAGCTTGATCGCTGCGAAGTCGGCCTCGTTCGCCCGGTAGGTCGATTCGGTCCACGAGCCGGAATCGGCGTAGTCGTAGAACATGCGCGGCACGCGCCTCTCGGCGAGCACGCGCAGATCCTCGACGGTGGTGATGGTACGGGTCATGGCGATCAGTCGGACCGTGCTTCGTGACGCGATCAGGGGATGAGGATGACCGCCCCGGTGGTGCGGCGGGCCTCCAGGATGCGGTGGCTCTCGCCGGCCTGATCCAGCGGCAGCGCGAGGAAGGTCTCCGGCCGGATGATCCCGGCCGCGATTGCCGCGAAAAGCTCGCCCGCCATCGCATCGAGCGAGGCCCGGGCGCGCAGGTGGTGGAACACGATCGGCCGCACCAGCGCGTTCGACTTGGCGGCCAGCGCCGAGGGCGACAGCGGCTCGACCGGGCCCGAGGCCTGGCCGTAATTCACCAGCATGCCGAGCAAGCCGAGGCTTTCGAGCGAGCTGAGGAAGGTGTCGCGGCCGACCGCGTCGTAGGCGACCGCCACCCCCTCCCCGCCCGTGATCGCGCGCACGCGGGCGGAAAAGTCTTCCTCCCGGTAGAGGATGACGTGGTCCGCGCCCGCGCGGGTCGCGACCTCCGCCTTCTCGCGGCTGCCGACGGTGCCGATCACTCGCGCGCCGAGATGTCGGCCCCAAGCGCAGAGCAACTGCCCGACGCCGCCTGCGGCCGCGTGGACGAGGATTGTCTCCCCGGCCGAGACCCGGTGGACGCGCCGCAGCAGCATGCAGGCGGTCAGACCCTTCAGCAGGATCGAGGCCGCTGCCTCGTCGCTCAATGTATCGGGAAGCGGTACCGCCAGATCAGCCGGCAACAGCCGGGCCTCGGCATAGGCCCCGTAGCCACGGCTGACATAGCCGACGCGCTGGCCCGGCACGAGCCCCTCGACGCCCTCGCCGACGGTCTCGACCCGGCCCACCGCCTCGATGCCTGGAATGCCGGGCAGCGGCAGAGTCTGGTAGAGGCCCGACCGGACGTAGCAGTCGTGGAAGTTCACGCCGATCGCCGTCTGTCGGAGGCGGATCTCACCGGGGCCGGGCGGGCCGACCTCAACCTTTTCGAGGCGCAGGGCCTCGGGGCCGCCGGGCTCGCGCAAGACGATCGCGCGGGTCACGGGAACATCCTCCGCGCGTTGTGGGTGCCGGTGTTCATCGTCGCTCTCCTCCCTCGGGCGGCTCGTTCCCCCGTTTGGGCACCGCCTCGCGTCGTTCGATCGGCTCGGCCGGCGCGCCTAGCCCGTCACCCGCGACGGCGGGCGACCACGCGTTTCGTCAAGCCTTGACAATCGCGCGCTCAACGAAGGTGATGACGCCGTCGATGTAGGTCTGGATCGGCGTGCCGCGCTTCCGGTACTTGGCACGCTTCACGTACCAGTCCTGCAGCAGCGGCTTGATCAGGGACGCCGTCAGCGTCACGTTCTCGATCGCGAACGCCCCTTGCGCGACGCCCCGGTCCAGCACGTCCGAAAAGATCCGCTCGGTGGTGAGCTCGCTCTCCGTGGCGAGGTTGCGGGCCGGAGCCGGAAACCCCTTGGCTTCCATGTAGGCGAAGACGAACCAGGGCTGCATCGCTTCCGTGAGGCGGATATGCGTCTCGATGAGCCAGCGCAGGTGCTCCACTGGCTTCTCCGGCAACCCTTCGGGCACGTCGCGCAGAACCGCCTCGACGGTCTCGGCGACTTCCGTCAGGATCATCACCAGCAGCGTGTTCTTGTTGTCGAAGTACGAGTAGAGCCCGCCCATGCTCAGGCCGGAATCCTTGGCAAGGTCGCGCAGGCTCGTCTCGTGAAAACCCTGCCGGCTCGACAGCCTCAGCACCGCCTCGATGATCTTGGCGAGGTTGGCGGTGGCCAGGTGCGGCTTGCGCACGCTGACCCGATCCCGATGGCGCTCGAGGATGCGCGCGCAGATCGCCTCCGTGGAATAGGCATCGCGGGCATGGGTCGGGGATTGAAGCGCTTGGGCGGATCTCATCGCTCGATCATCGCGCACCGTTTCCGGGCGTCAATTGCACATGTCAGCCGCAGGGGGCGGCGCGTCTCGGAAACGGTCGAGGGCGAATGCCGGTCTCGTGAGGCGGTCGGCCAGCCATAACCGGTTGCCAAGCCGGAATCCAGGCAGTAAAAAACGAGCGCTCGCTCGATTTTCGGCGGCGACGACGCCCCGAGAGGCCAACCGGCATGGATTTCACCATCACCCCCCGCGTGGAGGCGTTTCGCGCCCGGATCGCCGCCTTCGTCGATGCGGAGATCCTGCCGCTCGAGCGTGATCCCGCCTCTTACGACGGGCACGGCAACATCGCCGCCGATGCCCTGCAGCGCCTGCGCGGCCTCGCCCGCGAGCAGGGCCTGTGGTGCCTTCAGCTCAAGGAGGAGACCGGCGGCATGGGGCTTGGCAAGGCCGGGATGGCGGTCTGCTACGAGGCGATGAACCGATCGATCTTCGGACCCGTCGTGTTCAACTCGGCCGCTCCCGACGACGGCAACATGATGGTGCTCGAAGCCGCGGCCACCCCGGCCCAGAAGAGCCGCTGGCTCGACCCGATCGTGCGCGGCGAGGTCCGCTCGGCCTTCGCGATGACCGAGCCGCATCCCGGTGGCGGGTCCGACCCCTCGATGATCCGCACCTATGCCGAGCGGCGCGGCGACCGCTACGTCATCAACGGCCGCAAGTGGTTCATCACCGGCGCGGAGGACGCGGCGCACTTCATCGTCATCGCGCGCACCTCCGATGATGCGCGCAAGGGGCTCACCGCCTTCCTGTTCCACCGCGACCAGCCGGGCTGGCACATCGTGCGTCGCATCGGGATCATGGGGCCGGAGGAGCATGGCGGTCACTGCGAGATCGCCTTCGAGGGCCTCGAAGTGCCAGCCGAGAACGTGCTCCTGAAGGAGGGCGATGGCCTCAAGCTGACGCAGATCCGGCTCGGACCGGCGCGGCTGACCCATTGCATGCGCTGGCTCGGCCTGTCGAAGCGCTGCGTCGAGATCGCCCGCGACTACGCCGCACAGCGCGAGGGCTTCGGCGTGAGGCTCGCCGACCGTGAGAGCATCCAGCTCATGCTCGGCGATCTCGCCATGCGCATCGAGATCGGGCGTCTTCTCGTCATGAAGGCGGCCTGGGCGCTCGACCAGGGAAGCTTCGCCCGCAAGGAAATTTCGATGGCGAAGGTCCACGTCGCCAATCTCCTGCACGCAGCAGCCGACACCGCGATCCAGATCAACGGTGCGCGCGGCTACTCGCAGGACACCGTGCTGGAGTGGATCTACCGCTACGCCCGGCAGGCACGGCTCGTCGATGGCGCCGACGAGGTCCACAAGATGGTGCTCAACCGCAACCTGGAGGCCGAGGGCGACGCCTTCTGGCGCTGGCCGGTCGAGGGTGAATCCATCGGGCATCGCGCCTGACCGACGCCTCCCACCTGCCCTGCCCTCCTGCCGATACGAGAAGCGGAACAAAGATGTCTGACGGGGTCGTGATCGTTTCCGGTGTGCGCACCGCCATCGGCACCTTCGGTGGGTCGCTCGCCGCCGTGCCGCCGGCCCAACTCGGAGCCCTCTGTGTCGCCGAAGCGCTGCGGCGCGGCGAGGTCGCGGCTGAGAGCGTCGGCCATGTCGTGTTCGGCCACGTGATCCCGACCGAGCCGCGCGATGCCTACCTGCCGCGGGTGGCGGCGATGGAGGCCGGCATTCCCAAGGAAACGCCCGCCATGGCGGTCAACCGCCTCTGCGGCAGCGGCCTGCAGGCGATCGTCTCGGCCGCCCAATCGATCTTTCTCGGCGATGCCGAGGTCGCGGTCGCGGGCGGGGCCGAGAGCATGAGCCGTTCACCCCATCACCTCTCCGCCGCCCGCTTCGGCCAGAAGATGGGCGACGTCACGGCCGTCGATTACATGATCGGCGTGCTGAGCGATCCCTTCGGCGCTGGCCACATGGGCATCACCGCCGAGAACGTCGCGACCCGCTACGGCATCTCGCGCGAGGCGCAGGACGCTTTTGCGGCGCAGAGCCAGGCCCGCGCTGGGGCCGCGATCGAGGCGGGCCGCTTCCGCGACCAGATCCTGCCGGTCGAGGTGCAGGTGAAGCGCCAGACGGTCGCCTTCGACACCGACGAGCACCCGAAGGCGACGACCGAGGCGGATCTGGGCAAGCTGCGCCCGGCTTTCCGCAAGGACGGCTCGGTCACCGCCGGCAACGCCTCGGGCCTCAACGACGGCGCCGCCGCGCTGGTGCTGATGAGCGAGGCCCGCGCCAAGGCCGAAGGCCGCACGCCGCTGGCCCGCATCGTCGGCTACGCCCATGCCGGCGTCGCCCCCGACGAGATGGGGATGGGCCCGGTGCCCGCGGTGCGCCGCCTGATGGAGCGCACCGGTCTGCGCGCCGCCGATTTCGACGTGATCGAATCGAACGAGGCCTTCGCCTCCCAGGCCTGCGCCGTGTCCCAGGCGCTCGACCTCGACCCCTCGCGGGTGAACCCGAACGGCGGCGCCATCGCCCTCGGCCACCCGATCGGCGCCACCGGGGCGATCATCACGGTCAAGGCACTCTACGAATTGGCCCGCATCCAGGGCCGCTTCGGCCTCGTGACCATGTGCATCGGCGGCGGCCAGGGCATCGCGCTGGCGGTCGAACGCACGAACTGAAGCGCCGCCCGAACGGGACGCCAGATCCCGGGCGGATCGGGGCGAGGGAGGGGACCTTGAGCGGATTGTTCGATCTCACCGGTCGGCACGTACTCGTGACCGGCGCCTCGAGCGGCCTCGGGCGGCACTTCGCGGGCACGCTGGCGCGGGCCGGGGCGCGGCTGACGCTCGGCGCGCGCCGGGCCGAGGCGCTGGCCGAGACCGTCGCGCACGTCGAGGCCGAGGGCGGCCAGGCGCACGCCGTCGTCATGGACGTGACCGATGCCGGCAGTATCGAGCAGGCGCTTGATCCCGCCGAGGAGCGGTTCGGCCCGGTCGCGGTGCTGATCAACAATGCCGGCGTGACGGTGACGCGGCCCGCCCTCGACCTCGACGAGGCGGACTGGGACGGCGTGATCGACACCAACCTCAAGGGCGTCTGGCTCGCCGCGCAGGCCACCGCCAAGCGGATGGTCCGGCACGGCACCGGCGGCAGCATCGTCAACGTCGCCTCGATCCTCGGCCTGCGGGTGGCCGGGGCGGTCGCGCCCTACACCGTGTCGAAGGCGGGCGTCGTGCAGCTCACCAAGGCGCTCGCCCTCGAATGGGCACGCCACGGCATCCGCGTGAATGCGCTCGCCCCCGGCTACATCCAGACCGAGCTGAACGACGCCTTCTTCGAATCGGAAGCCGGCAAGGCGCTCATGAAACGAGTGCCCCAGCGCCGCCTCGGCGCCGCGGGCGAACTCGACGGCGCCCTTCTCCTCATGGCCTCCGATGCCGGCAGCTACATGACCGGCAGCATCATCGCCGTCGATGGCGGCCACCTCGTATCGAGCCTTTAGAGATGATGGACGAGCATCAAAGGGTCGCTCTGCGCGACTGGCTCCGTGCGCGCCTGGAAGCGCCCGATCTCACGATCGAGGGCATGGAGACGCTGAGCGGCGGCTCGATCCAGGAGAACTGGATGTTGCGCTGCGCCCTGCGCGGCGACGCGCGCCGGTTCGTGCTGCGCAAGGACTCGGCCGCGACGATCGCGTCGAGCCGACCGCGCGCGGAAGAATTCGCCATCATGTCGGCGGCGTGGCGGGCCGGCGTGCGCGTGCCCGAGCCCGTCGGCTTCTGCCACGATGCCGGCGTGATAGGCGCGCCGTTCGCGGTGATGGGGCTGGTAGAGGGCGTCGGCCTCGGCCCCCGCGTCGCCAAGGATCTGAGCCTCGGCGGCGACCGGGAGGCGCTGGCCGAGGATCTCGGGCGCGAACTCGCCAAGATCCACGGGGTTCTGCGCGGTGCGCCGGATGGCGACCTCGCCTTCCTCGACGCGCCGGCCTCCGACCCGGCGCTGGCCGGAATTGCCACCATGCGCGCCACCCTCGACGCGATCCGCGCTCCGCGGCCCGCGGTCGAGTGGGGCCTGCGCTGGGCCGAGCGCCACGCACCGGCCTGCGCCGAACCGACCCTGGTTCACCGCGACTTCCGCACCGGCAACTACATGGTCGATGCCCACGGGCTGACCGCGATTCTCGATTGGGAATTCTCCGGCTGGGGCGACCCGATGGAGGATATCGGCTGGTTTTGCGCCGAGTGCTGGCGCTTCGGTCGGCCCAAGCTGGAGGCCGGCGGCATCGGCTCTCGCGCCGCCTTCTACCGCGGCTACGAGGCCGAGAGCGGACGGCGCATCGATGCGGAGGCCGTGCGCTACTGGGAGGTCATGGCGCATTTGCGCTGGGCCGTCATCGCCCTCGAACAGGGCTACCGTCACATCTCCGGGGCCGAGCCTTCCCTGGAACTGGCGCTGACCGGCCGCCTCACCCCCGAATTGGAGCGCAGCATCCTGCGCGACACCGCACCGGCTCACTGGACCGCCTGACCATGCGCCCCATCCTCCCCGATCACCCCTCCGGGGCCGCCCTGCTCGACGTGGCCCGCCGCGCCCTCCTCGACGAGGTCGCCCCCACGCTGACGGGACGCCAGCGCTACGTCACCCTCATGGTCGCCAACGCCATCGGCATCGCCATGCGCGAAATCGAAAGCGCCGAGGCGACGGCGAGCAGTTGGGAGCGGGCGCTCGCCCCGCTCACACAAGCCGGCGACGATCCGCTGACGGCGCTGGTCGCCGCGATTCGCGCCGGCTCGCACGACGGCGACGCCGGATTGCACGAGGCCCTGCTCGGGACGGCCGCCGTCGCGGCGGAGATCTGGAAGCCGGCGGCCAAGGACGCCGCAAAGCCCGGCGCCGCGTAACCGGCTCTCCTTGGCCGAGCCCCGCCGCGGCCTTGTTCGGCCGCGACGGGGCTCGGGCGCGATTGGACCGCGCCGGACGAAGATACCGAGGATCGGCTCGCCTCAACGGGCCGTGTTGGCCGGCTTCTCCGTTCCCGTGCCCGATCCGGCGCCCTTGTTGATAACCGCGTTGCCGCCGTTCTCGGTCGGATCGGCTGTCGGGGTGCCGGTGGTCGTTCCCCGCTCGCGGTCCGTCGTTCCGGTGCCCGAACCGGCGCCCTGGTTGACGATGGTGTTGCCACCATTGGCCGTCGGATCGGTGGCAGGGCCGCCCCCGGTACCTTGCGCCTGGGCGACGGTGCCGCTGCAAACCGCGAATCCGGTCAGGGCGGCGATGAGTGTCGTGCGCTTCATGGTGTTCTCCCGCTTCTCTTCTCACCTGTTCGGGTGCTCTTGGAGCAGAGGCCCCGCACTGCCGGCCTCTGCATCGGATCGAGATTGGTTTCGTCGAAAACTTCCGCGCCTGAGCGACCTCAGCGAAAGCGGCACCGGAGTTCCGGAGGAACGGCTGCCGGCGGCGAGACGGGCCGTCACCCGGTGCCGTCTCAGCGGGTCTCCAACCAGCCGAGGATGCGGTCGCTGAACTTGGCTTGGCCGCGGCTGACGAACACGCCGATATGGCCCCCGGTGATCGGGGCCTCGGTGTAGTCCTTCGCGCCGATCACCTGGGCCATCGCCTTGCTGGCGGGGGCCGGGATGATGTGGTCGGTCTCGGTGTAGAAGTTTAGCACCGGCACGGTAATCGCCCCCAGATCCACCGTCCGGCCGCCGATCTCGAAGGTGCCGCTGTAGAGCCGGTTGTCCTGGTAGAGATCCTTCAGCCATTGCCGGGCCGAGGCGCCGGTATGGTCCGGCCGGTCGGCGAGCCACTTCTCCATGCGCAGGAAATTCAGCAGCTTGTCGCGGTCCTGCCCCGCCTCCATCAGGGTGAGGTTGTACTTCGCGAGGCTGCGGAACGGTGTCATCATCGAGAACAGCACCCCGCCGACGCCGCCGGGCACGTTGCCGATGGTGTCGATCATCAGGTCGATGTCCCGCGCCTCCAGATTGCGGGTCCAGACGTTCATGAAACCGCGCTCGACCTGCTCGTTGCAGCGGTCGGCGTGGAAATCGACGGGCGTGACGCAGGTGACGAGGTTGCGGATCTTCTCGCCGTGCAGGGCGCTGTAGCAGAGCGAGAGCACCCCGCCCTGGCAGATGCCGAGCAGGTTGACCTGCTCGATGCCGTGCCGGTCGCGGATCGCCTCGACGAAACCATCGATGTAGATATCGACGAGGTCGCTGAAGTCGTCGAACTGGTCGGCTGGCGTCGGGTGGCCCCAATCGACGACGTAGACCGTGCTGCCGGCCTCGGCGAGGCTGCGCAGGAACGAGCGGTCCGGCTGCAGGTCGAGGATCTGCCAGCTTCCGACCATGGCGTAGAGCACGAGGATCGGTGTCTCGACCCGGCTCGGCGTGCCGGCCGCGATCCGGTAGAGCGTGCGCCCGTTGATCTGCGCGATCTTCTCCCGCGGTGTGGCGGCGAGGTCGACATCCTCGTCGCGGATCGCGCCGAGCTGCGCCGCTGCCGTCGCCGCCCGCTGGGAGAACTCCGCCAGTTCCTTCAGTCCCGGAATGGATGCGCCCTGCGCCATGCCAGCCTCCTCGTAACCCGTGCGGTTTCACGAAACTCAAGGAGCGTCCGGCGCAGCGTGGTCGGCGCTGCTGGCGCCCCCTGCCTTCAGCGCCCGCACCTCGCGACGTAGGCTGTGCACCTCGCGCATCAGGCCATGCAGCCGGGCGTAGACGTCGAGCATCTCGGTGCGGGTCGGCATGTCGATCGCCTCCGCCGCCATCTCGGCGCGGCGGCGCAGATCCTGGCGCTGCTGCATCGCCAGCCTCAGCATCCGCTGCTGTAGGGCAGCGAAATCCTGGGAGCGGTTGAACTCCATCAAGGTGCGGTCGAGCACGCCATTCCAGATGTCCATGCCGTCGGCCAAAAGGTCGGCGGTCTCGCCGCGGGCCCGGCGCGCCTCGACCTCGGCCTGGAAGTTCTCGCCGGCCTTGACCCAGACCGGCATCACCGCCGCGAGGTATTGCTGAACGAGCATCATCAAATCGACGGCGGCTTCGGGCGAGGGCAGCAGCGCGCCGTTCGGGGCCGGCAGGTCGGCGAAGCGCGGCAGCGCCAGTGCCCGCCGGAACTCCTCCATCAGTGGCGCCACGCTCTGGAGCCCCTGCGTCGGGTCGGCGAGCGCCCCCATCATCAGCGAGACGGAGGGGCCGCCGCGCGCTTCCAGCAGCGATTGCCACGTTCGCGACCACGCGGTCATCGCCTCCATCGAGGCGTTGAGCGAGGCGCCGAACATCCCGAACGGGTCGGACCCGCCGGACGCTTGCGTGCCGGTCCCGTCCGGACCGTTCTCTCGGGTGCCTGTCCGGGTGCCTATCATAGCGATCGCGCCTGCTCGCGGAGGACGAACTTCTGGATCTTGCCCGTCGAGGTCTTCGGCAGCGGCCCGAACACCACCGCCTTGGGCACTTTGAACCGCGCCATCCGCTCCCGGCAGAAGGCGATCACCTCCTGGTCGGTGAGGGCGCCTGCGCCGGGCTTGAGTTCGAGGAAGGCGCAGGGCGTCTCGCCCCAGGTCGCGTCGGGCCGGGCGACGACGGCGGCCAGCATCACGGCGGGGTGGCGGGTCAGCACCTCCTCCAGTTCCAGGCTGGAGATGTTCTCGCCGCCGGAGATGATGATGTCCTTCGAGCGGTCCTTGATCTCGACCGCGCCGTCGGCGTGCCAGACGGCGAGATCGCCGGTGCGGTACCAGCCGTCGGCGAGCGTCGCCTCGGTCGCGGTGGGATTGGCGAGATAGCCCTTCATCACGGTGTTACCGCGCATCATGATCTCGCCGAGCGTCGCGCCGTCCTGCGGGACGGGCTGCATCGTCTCCGGGTCGGCGACCATCACGGAGCCCAGCGTCGTCAGCGCTACGCCCTGGCGGGCCATGCGGGCGTAGCGCGCCTCGGTCGGAAGTACTGCCCAACCGGGCTGGAACAGCGAGGCGGTGCCAGGGCCGTAGCACTCGGTGGAACCGTAGAGATGGGTGACCTTGAAACCCAGCTCCTCCATGGTGCGCAGGATGGTCGAGGAGGGCGCGGCGCCCCCGGTCGCGCAGCGCACCACCGCGTGGGAGAACGGCACCCGCACCTCTCGCGGCGCGTGGGCGATCATCGAGAGTACGATCGGCGCGCCGCACAGATGCGTGACCCGGTGCTCGGCGATGAGCCGGAAGATTGCTGCCGGCTCGACCTTGCGGAGGCAGACCTGGGTGCCGCCAGCCGCCACGACCGCCCACGGATAGGACCAGCCGTTGCAGTGGAACATCGGCAGCGTCCAGAGATAGACGCTGTCGGGGTTGAGCCCGAAGGTGACCGCGTTGCCGAGCGCCTGCAGGTAGGCGCCGCGATGGCTGTAGACGACGCCCTTCGGATCGCCGGTGGTGCCCGAGGTGTAGAGCAGGCAGAGCGACTGCCACTCGTCCGGCGGCCCCTCCCAGGCCAAGTCCGGGTTGCCCTCTTCGAGCAGCGCCTCGTAGGCGAGGTCGCCGATCGCGGTGCCCTCCCCGCCGGGCGCTGCGATATCGATGACGAGGGGGCGGTTGTGCACGAGTCGCAGCGCCTCTTGCGCCAGCGGCGCCAGTTCGCCGTCGACGAGGAGCACGCGGGCCCGGCCGTGGTCGAGCGAGAAGGCGATCGTCGCCGCGTCGAGGCGGGTGTTGAGGGGGTTGAGCACGCCGCCCGCCATCGGGACGGCGTAATGCGCCTCGATCATCTCGGGCGTGTTCAGGGCGAGGATCGCCACGGTGTCGAGAGGGCTGACACCCCTCCCCCGCAGGGCCGAGGCGAGGCGTCGGCAGCGGGTGTCGAGCTCGCGGTAGGTGAGCCGACGCGCACCGTCGATCACCGCGACCTTGCCGCCGTAGGAGGCAGCGGCGTTCGCCAGGAAGCTCGCGGGCGTCAGCGGCACGTAATTCGCCGCGCGGCGCTCGAGGCCGGCCTCGAACAGGTGCGGTTCTCCTTGCGCGGGGAGCGGGAGGGCGGCGCTCATCACGCTTCGCCCGCGCGCCACTTGCGCTCGGCCTCGTCCCAGGCGGCGAGCGGCTGGAGGTCCGGCACCCAGGCCAGCCCCGTCTTGGCGTCGGAGGAGACGGCCTCGGGCGTGACCACTACGTCGAGCAGCGCCGGGCGGTTGGCAAGTGCGCGCTGAATCGCCGGCCCGAGTTCCGCTTCGGTCTCGACCCGTTCGCCGTGCATGCCGAGCGCGCGGGCCATGGCCGCGTAGTCGCTGAATGCGAGCTTGGTGCCGATCACCCGGCCATGGGTGACGGTCTGGTCGTGGACCTCGATCTGCCACGCACCGTTGTTGGCCACAACGATCAGGACCGGCGCCTTGTGCCGGGCGGCGGTGTCGAGTTCGATCGCGTTGAAGCCGAAGGAGCCGTCGCCGGTCGCCACCAGCGTGGTGCGGTCGGGATGTGCGAGGCTTGCGGCGATGCCGTAGGGCACGCCGACACCGATGCAGCCGAACGGGCCGGGATCGAGCATGATCGGCGCCGAGAGGCCGATGCGGGCAAAGCTGAGGAAATCGCCGCCATCGGTGACGACGATGGAGTTGTCGTCGATCGCCTCCTGAAGCGCGGCGATGACACGGTTCGGATGCAAGCGCCCGTCCGAGCCGGCGGGGGCGGTGGCCATGGTCTGCTTGAGCTTGGAAGCGCGCTGCTCGTGGCCAGCGCGGAGCTTGCCCGCCCATTCGCGGTCGACGCCGCTCTCGCGGTTGCCCGCGGTCTCGACGATGGCCCTCAGGGCGGCGGCGGCGTCGGACAGGATTTCGACGGCGCCGCGGCGGTTGTCGCGTAGCTCTGCCGGGGTGTCGGCCAGACGCACGAACTTCGCGTTGCCGAAAATCGCGGGCGAACCGAAGGCGAGTTGGAAGTCGAGCCGGCGGCCGACGGTGAGGATCACGTCGGCGTCGGTCATCACCGCGCCGCGCATGGCGCCGACGACGGACGGGTGGGCGTCGGGCACGAGGCCGCGGCTCTCGCCGGTATCGAGATAGACCGCGCCGAGGCGGTCGAGCAGCGTCACGAGTTCGGGGCCGGCACCGCGGGCACCGCGGCCTGAGATAACGAGAACGCGCCGGGCCGACCAAAGGAGATCGACCGCCGCCGCGATCCGCTCGGGATCGGGCCGTACCGCGACGCGGGGCTTCGATTCGAGATGCTCGGCCATCTGCAAGGGCTTCGGCACGAGGCCGCGCATCGTGTCGGCGGGGAAGTCGATGTAGGAGGGGCCGGGCTCACCGCCCTCCCCCAGCGCCCGTGCGATCGCCTCGTCGAGTTCGGCCAGCGCCAGCGCCGGCTCGCGCACGGTGCGGGCGTAGCGGGTGATGGTGCGCACCAGATGCGTATGGTCGAGATCCTGCAACCCGCCGCGGTTCTCCTGCGGCCGGGTGTTGGTGCCCGACAGGACCAGCACCGGCGCACGGGAGACGTGGGCGTTGGCGATGCCGGTGATGGCGTTGGTCATGCCGGGGCCGGCGGTGACGAGGGCGACCCCGAGCCCGCCGGTCACCTCCGCATGCGCCTGGGCCATGTGCACGGCGGCGCGCTCGTCGCGCACGTCGATGATGCGGATGCCCTCGGCGTCGAGGCGCATCCACAGTGCCATGATGTGCCCGCCGCAGAGCGCGAAGACCCGATCGACGCCGCGCGCCTTCAGGGAGCGCGCGACCACCGCGGCGACGCTGTCGGTGCTGATGGGCATCGGGCCGAGGATGGGGCTGACCATGGGGCGTAACCTCCGGCTTCAGTTTGTCTTGCAGTTTGTCTTGGACGACGCGGGGCGCCGGCTCAGACGAGCCAGGCGAGGACGAGGGAGAGCGTGACCACCGAGACGACATGCGAGACGAGGATCACCCCCGAGGTCGCGGCGGGCTGAAGGCCGTAGGCCTTGGCGAGCGAGAAGGCGCCGGGCCCGGTCGGCAGAGCGCTGAGGATGACCGCGACGCTCGCCCAGACCGGCGGCATCGCGAAGACGTGGAAGACCAGCAGCGCCGCCAGCGCCGGCTGCAGCAGCAGCTTGAGGGCGACGAGCACGCCGATCCGCGGCAATTCGCGAACGTCGAGCGTCTCCTGCGCCAGCACCAAACCGATACAGATCAGCGCGCAGGGTGCGGCCGCCGCGCCGAGCAACTCGCCGAAGCGCGCCACCGGCAGGGCGAGACCGAGGCCGGACAGCCCGACGCCGAGGCCTGCGATCGGCGCGAGGAAGAGCGGGTTGCGCAGGAGCGAGAACCCGACGTCGCCCAAGCGGCGGCCGAGGCTCACGCCCTTCTTCAGATCCGCTTCGATCATCACGATCGCGGCGAGGAAGTGGATGCAGGCGGTGAATAGGGTCGCGACGACCGCGGGCGGCAGCCCTTCCGCCCCGAACACGATCAGGCAGAGCGGCAAGCCCATGAAGCCGACATTGCTGTAGCTCGCGTTGAGCCCCGTCATGGTCGCGTCGGCGATCGACTCCCCCCGGCGCCGGCTCAACCAGAAGCCGAGCATCGAGTTGACGAGGACGCATCCGCCATAGGCCATCATGAACCCGAGATGCCCGAGTTGCTCGGGCGTCATCCGGGCCATGGCTACGAAGACGAGGGCCGGCAGGGCGAGCGTGATGACGAAGGCGTTGAGGCTGTCGGCCGCCGCCTTCGAGAACACCCGGAACAGGCCGCAGAGATAGCCGGTCAGGATCAGCCCGAAGAGCGGCAGTGCCGCGTTCAGGACCGCCTGCATAAGCGCTCCCGTACATGCCAACGCGCGGGGAAGCGCCGGCCCGCGAGGGCGGCGGTCCCGTTTGTGCTGTCGGCGGAAAAGCCATGGTGGAGCCCGTCAGCGCGGCGCGGCCTCAACCGGCGGCCTTTTGGGAAGCGGCGCGCGCCTCCTCCTCCATGACCTGGGCCTTCAGGACACGGTGCAGCACCTTGCCCGTGGCGTTGCGCGGCACGTCGTCGTGATGAACGAAGGAGCAGGTGCGGGGCCGCTTGTAGCCGGCGAGATGATCCTTGCTCCAATCGATCAGCGCCTTGCCGTCGAGTTCGGCTCCGTCGTGGAGCACCACAGCCGCGTGGACGCGCTCGCCCCATTTGGCATCGGGCAGACCGATCACGGCGACGTCCCGCACCGCCGGGTGGCGGCCGAGCGCCGACTCGACCTCGGACGGGTAGACGTTCTCACCGCCCGAGATAATCATGTTGCTCTTGCGATCGACGAGCTGGATGAAGCCGTCGGCGTCCCGGCGGGCCATGTCGCCCACCGTGCAGTACTCGCCGCGGAACGCCTCGCGGGTCTTTTCCGGCAGCTTCCAATAGCCGTCGAACAGGTAGGGGTTGGAGCAGTAGAGTTCGCCCGGCTCGCCGTCGGGCACCTCGTTGCCGGCCTCGTCGAGGATCTTGATCGGCGCCGAGCCGACGCATTCGCGTCCGACCGAGCCGAGCTTGGTGAACTGCTCCTTCGGGTGGAGCATGGTCGCCCAGCCGACCTCGGTGGCGCCGTAGAGCTCGTACAGGCCGGAATTCGGGAACAGCTCCATCACCGCGCGCTTCGTCTCTTGGCGCGCGGGCGCGGAGGAGATCATCAGCTTGGTGACGTGGTCGAGGTTGTAGCGCTCGCGCACGCCGCCGGAGAGTCCCAGCATCATGATGTAATGGGTCGGCACCAGCGAGGTGAAGGTCGCGCTGCCCTCGGCCAGCGTCTTGAGGCAGTGCTCCGGATCGAAGCTCTTGCGCGAATAGATCGAGATGCCGCCGCCGCAATAGCTGAAGGCGCCGAAGAAATAGAGCGAGTTGGCGTGGCACATCGGCATGACGAGCAGCGCGCCGTCGTTGCGGTGGATGCCGAGCTCGATCTCGGTGCAGAGGGAGAGGTTGCTGGCGCCGCGGTGGCTGCGGATCGCACCCTTCGGGTTGCCGGTGGTGCCGGAGGTGTACATCAGCATCCACGGATCGGCCGCCGCGACCGCGACATCGGGCTCCGCGGCGCTGCCCTGGCCTAAGAGATCCTCGTAATCGCGAAAGCCCGCCGGGCAGGACGCGGTCCCGAAATGGATGACGTTGGCGTCGGGGATCGAGAGCTCGGCGCGGATCTCCTCGATGAGGCCGGCGAGTTCATCCTGGACGATGAGGGCTGCGGCCTCGGCGTTCTCGATGATGAAGCGCACTTCCTTGCCGACGAGGCGGAAGTTGATCGGCACGGAGACGAGCCCGGCCTTGGCGGTGGCAGCGTAGATCTCGGCCCACTCGACGCAGTTGTAGGCCAGCACCGCGACACGGTCGCCCTTCCTGAGGCCGAGGCTGAGCAGCGCGTTGGCGAGCCGGCAGGAACGCTCGTTCCACAGCCGGAAGCTCATGGCGCGCTCGAGGTCGCGCGCGCCCATGCGCTCAGGCGCCAACCGCGCGTGGACCGAGAGCATCTGGCCGAAGGTGAGAAGGTCTTTCATGAAACATTCTCCCGCGTATCGATGCGGCGCGCGCCGCTCTCGGCGGCGCTCACTTGAGGAGGCCAGTTGAAATCCAGGGAAGGGCGGCGACCAAAGCGGTGCCGACGACGAGGGCGGCGAGGTAGCCGCCGATGGGCCTGATCCCGGCATCGGGATCGACCCGGCCGATGGCGCAGGCGGCGTAGTAGCCGACGCCGAAGGGCGGTGCGAACAGGCCGATGCCCATCGCGAGAACCACGACCATCGCGTAGTGCACCTCGTGAATGCCGACCTGCCGGGCGACCGGGAACAGCAGCGGCCCGAACAGCACGATCGCCGGAATGCCCTCCAGCACGCTGCCGAGCACGATGAAGAACAGAACCGTGACAGCCAGGAACACCGGCGCGCCGCCGGGCAGCCCGGCCATGAAGTGGGCAAGGCCTGCCGAGAAGCCGGATTGGGTCAGGCCCCAGCTCATGGCGGTAGCGGCGCCGATGATGAGAAGGATGGCGCCCGACAACCCGGCCGTCTCGACCAGCATCGGCCGGAGCCGACGCCCGTCGAACTGCCGGTAGACGAGGAGCCCGACGAGGCCGGCATAGACGATGCCGATGGTCGAGACCTCGGTGGCGGTGGCGATCCCCTCGACCACGGCCGCGCGGATCACAAAGGGCAGCGCGAGCGCCGGAAGCGCAAGGAGGAAGGCGCGGCCGATCTCGGATCGGGTCGCCCGCTGCATTGGCGCGATCGCGCCGGGGCCGCGGGCACGACGCCAGACCACGGCGCAGAGGCAGGCGCCGACGACGAGGGCGGGCAGCAGGCCGCCGGTGAACAGGGCGGCGATCGAGACGCCGGTCACCGAGCCGATGGTGAGCAGCACGAGGGAGGGCGGGATCGTCTCGGTCTGCGCGCCGGTGGCGGAGAGCAGCGCCACGAGGTCGCCTTCGTCGGCGCCGCGCTCGCGCATCGCCGGGAACAGCGCAGGCGCCACCGCCGCCATGTCGGCGGCCTTCGAGCCGGAGATGCCGGAGACGAGGTACATCGCCCCGATCAGGACGTAGGAGAGGCCGCCGCGGACATGCCCGAGCAGGCTCGCCATGAAGGCGACCATGGCGCGGGCCATGCCGGTCATCTCGATTAGGAGGCCCAGAAAGACAAAAAGCGGCACGGCGAGCAGGATGAGCGGTGACATCCCCTCTTCCATTCGGCCCGCGATGACCTCCACGGGGACGGGGGTCGCGAGCGCGATGTAGCCGAAACTCGAAAGCCCGAAGGCGAACGCGATCGGTACAGCCGCGAAGACAAGACTCGCCAGGATCACGACGAAGAACAGGGCGAGGTTGAGGTTGCCGAGCCCTTCGAGGAAGGGCCCGAAGGCGGTCGCGAGGGCAATCGCCGCGGCAAGTCCCGCGGCCAGCCCGAGCACGCGGCCGGGCTCCGCCGTGCGAAGCACCCGAAGGCCACCGAGGACGAGCATTAGCACGAGGCCGACCGGCAGGGCGGCGGCGCGCCACGCATTCGAGATCTGGAGCGCCGGCGTCGTCACGGCGGCTTCCTCGTGGGCGTAGGCCAGCGCGCCCGGCAGGGCGAGGAGCAGGAAGGCGAGCGGCGCGGCCTGCGCGAAACGGTCGAGCCGAGCGCGCCCGCGCGGGCCGACGCGGCCGAGCAGCGCCGTCATCCGCATATGGCTGCCCTGGCGCAGGGCGATCACCGCGCCGAGCATCCCGAGCCACAGGAACAGGATCGCGGCGAGTTCGTCCGTCCAGATCAGGGGCGAGCGGAACAGGTAGCGGGCGAGCACGCCGGAGAGCAGCACGACGATCTCGGCGACGACGAGGGCGCAGGCCAGCGCATCGACGCCGGCCCCCAAGCCGCGATCGACCCGCGCCAGCCAGAGCGGCCGGTCGAGGGTATGCAGAGGGTCGAGATCGTCGATCGCGTGCATGGCCTCACCCGACCGCGCCGACATGGCGTTCGAGGAGATTCCAGGCCTCCGTGCCGAAGCGCTGGCGGGCACGCTCGTAGAAGTCGGTCCGCGCCAGCGCGTGGCGGAAGGCGATCGGATCGGTGCCGTTGAAGATCAGCCCGTGCCCTTCCAGGATCGCCCGCAGATTGGCCGTGGCGGCGCGGTTGTCCGCGCGCTGCCGGAGCGCTGCGGCGTCGAAGTGCCGGGCCATCACCGCGCGCAGATCGTCTGGCACGCGGTTCCAGACCTTGCCGCTGGCGAGCAGCCAGAAGCCGTCCCAGGCGTGGTTGGTCAGCGAGCAGAAGCGCTGCACCTCGTAGAATTTGGCCGCGTTGATGAGTGCGAGCGGGTTCTCCTGGCCGTCGGCCACGCGGGTCTGGAGCGCCGGGTAGGCCTCGTTGAGCGGGATGCTGGTGGGTGCCGCGCCGAGCGCGTGGAACATCGCGACCCAGAGGGCCACGGTCGGCAGGCGGATCTTGAAGTTGCGTAAGTCCTCGGGCGTGCGGATCGGATGCGTGCTGCTGGTGATCTGGCGAAAGCCGTTGTCCCAGACGGAGCGGAACGGCACGATGCCGGCAGCAGCGATGCATGATCGGACATGGTCGCCGACGGCGCCATCGATCGCCGGCCAGACCTTTTCGTAGTCGGTGAACAGGAAGCCGAGGCCGGTGAGCGCCGTCTCGGGGATCAGGGTCGAGAGCACCGTGCCCGGCATGGTCGCGAGTTCGAGGGCGCCGCTGCGCAGTTGCGAGAGCATGCCGGGATCGCCGCCGAGCTGATTGTTCGGGAATACGGTGATGACGAGCCGTCCGTTCGTCTCTTGCGCGATGGCGGCGACGGCCTCGGCGAGGCGGCGGTTGACGGAGTGCGAGGCCGGCAAGTCGTTGCCGAGCTTGAGCCGCACGGCGTTCGAGGCAGGCACCGTCTGCGCGGTGGCACCGGTCAGGGTGGTGGCGCCCGCCAGGACCGCGCCGAGGCCGGTCTTGAGCAAGTCGCGGCGACCGATGGCCCGGATCGGAAGACCGGAACGGGGGGCCCGGCCGGCGGCGCGTTCGGTGGTAAGCGAGGGCATGGCGATCAATCGGGTCCGTGCCGGCAGCCCGGCCGAGGGCGCGTCGGGCGGCACTCCTCTCGGAATGCTTCACAAAACTCCCGGCCTCTGACCGCTCTCGTTCTGGCGATGACAGTGCGGCGGGCGTTTTTGTGAGAGACACTCAATGCGGGAGCGTCCTCCGCACGGCGCGGAGGACGGGGTTTGCTACTTTCCGCGGGGCGGCCCGACGGAGTTGAGCACGGCGATGCGGTAGACGCCGTCCTTCTGGCCGAGCAGGAAGACGTTGGCCGACTCGGCGTCGGGCTCGCCCGCATCCTCGTCGAAGACGACGCGCAGGCGCTTCGTCACCGGCATGTTGATCTTGTAGGTGCCGCGGGCCTCGGCCTCGGCGAGGCCGTCGGCGGGGAAGTCCTCGACCGTCATCGCCTTGACCGGCCGCCCGAAGGTGGTGCGGATCTGGTAGAGCGTCAGCCGCTTGCGCGGCGGGCGCACGCCCTCCCAGTTGACGAGCCGCTCGAAGGCGCCCTCGTCGTGATCGCGCAAGGCATCGGTGACGAAGGCGAGGAGCTGGTCCGGATCGGACGGCAGGGCCGCCCGGTCCGCAGCGGCGGCCGGGGCCGCCTCCGGCGCGGCCCGCGCCGGGAGGGTCGTGGCGAGGCAGCTCACACTGCCGACCAGGACCGTGAGGAGCAAGAGGCGCGCCGGGCTCATTTGGCCGAAACCTCCTGGTCCATCACCTTGAACACCCACACGACGCCGCCCTGCGGGGCCATGCGCACCCGGCGATCTTCGGGCAGAGCGTTGTTGATACCGCCGAGCATACGGTCGGCATCGACGCCCCAGCCGGACTGGACCGCGACGTATTGGACGCCATCGACCATGTAGGAGGAGGGCACGCCGATGACGCCGGAATTCAGCCGCATCTCCCACACCACCTTGCCGGTCTTGCCGTCGAAGGCGCGGAACTTGCGGTCGCTGGTGCCGCCGGTGAAGACGAGCCCGCTGCCCGTCGTCAGGACCGGGCCCCAGGTGGCCGAGTCCATGAAGTCGTGCTGCCACACCTTCTGGCCGGTGTTCATGTCCCAGGCCTGGAGCTGACCGATGTTGACCGGCTTGCTCACGTCGACGTCCTTACGGACATGCAGGCTTGAAAGAATTTCTTCCACCGGCACGCCGATGTAGAGTTCACCCGGCTTGCGGGCCTTGACCGGCACGCCGGCGATCACGGCGCAGAGGTTGTCGTTGGCGGGGATGTAGAGCAGGCCGGTCTTGGGGTTGTAGGCCTCCGGCGGCCAATCCTTGCCACCCCACAGGCTCGGGCAGAATTCGGCCTTCTTGCCGGTGGTCGGAACCTTGTCTTCCTTGTAGGTCGGCCGCCCGGTCTTCGGATCGACGCCCGAGAACACGTCCTGATAGACGAAGGGCTTGGCATCGACGAACTTGATCGGTCCCTCCGCAGTCCGCTCCAGCGTCCAGAGGTAGCCGTTGCGGCCGGCATGGACGAGTCCGGGAAGGGTGCGGCCGTCGCGCTTGATGTCAATCAGCAGCGGCGCCGAGACTTCGTCCCAGTCCCAAGCATCGTTGTAGTGATACTGGTGATGGCCCTTGATCTTGCCGGTGTTGATGTCGAGCGCGACGGTCGAGGTCGAGTACAGGTTGTCGCCCGGCCGCGTATCCGGCATCCACGGCCCACCGTTCCCGGTGCCGAAATAGGCAGTCTCGCTCTTGGGGTCGTAATTGCCCTGGATCCAGACCGGCGAACCGCCGGTCTTCCACGAATCGCCCTTCCAGGTCTGGAAGCCGGGATCCTCCGGTCCCGCGACGGTGTAGGTCTTCCAGGCTTCCGCGCCGGTCTCGGCGTCGAGCGCGGTGATGAAGCCGCGGATGCCGAACTCGCCGCCGGAGACGCCGACCACGACCTTGCCCTTCGCAACGAGCGGCGAGAGGGTCATGTAGTAGCCCTCCTTCCACTTGGCGACGCACTTCGTCCACTTCGCCTTGCCGGTCGCGGCTTCGAGCGCGACGACGCAGGCGTCGGTGGTCGCGACATAGACCTTGTCGCCGTAGAGCCCGACGCCGCGGTTGGTCGGATGGAGCTGGAACAGCTCGGGTGGCAGATCCTTCTGGTAGCGCCACAGAACCTGCCCGTCGCGGGCGTTGACCGCGAGCACCTGCGCCTGCGGCGTCGAGATGAACATGATGCCGTTGTTGACGGTCGGCGGCGACTGGTGGCCGTCCATGACGCCGGTCGAGAGCGTCCAGGCGGGTACGAGCCGCTTGACGTTCTCGGCGTTGATCTTGTCGAGCGGGCTATAGCCCCAGCCGGCATAGTTGCCGCGGTATTGCAGCCAGTTCTCGGGCTCAGGGTTGGCAAGGCGCTCGTCGGTGACGGGCTTGTAGTCCTTGATGCCTTCGGCCGCCTGCGAGCCCGACACGGCGGCGAAGGCCAGAAGCGCGGAGCCGAGCAGCGGCGCGAGCGCCTGAGCGGGTGGTGTTCGACGGTTGGTCTTGGACATCGTTGCTCTCCCGAATCTTTTTGGTTTTCCGAAATGCCCGCACGGCTGCGGCGGCGGCATCTCCTTGTGCTCGTCCGGTCGAGACCGCCGCGCAGCGGTCCGTCCGTATCTCGATGCGGAGGTTGGGACGGGCGTATCCCCGCGTGTCAGGCCGTCAGGCGCCGGGGCCGGGCTTGCCGCGGAAGCCCTCGGTGATGACGACTTCGCCCTTCTCGCCCTTGGCGATCGGCAGGACGGGGATGCGCTTGCGCGCCGGCCCCTTTTCGACGCGCCCGCCCTCCCCCGGCACGAATTCCGAGCCGTGGCAGAAGCAGAGCAGGGATTTGTTCTCGGCGTTCCAGCCGGTGACGGAGCAGCCCTGGTGCGTGCAGATCGCCGAGAGGGCGACGACGCCGTCCGCCGTGAAGGGCTTCGTGTCCTCGTCGATGTCGGCCTCCGGCACGCGCGCGAGGACGATCTTGGCGAAGCGCGACTCGGTCTTCTTGGTGCCGGTGGCCGTATCGACGGCGATCGCGAGGGCGGGTTCACCCTCCTTGATCGCGTCGAGCGTGACGGGCTTTCCCTCGAGCGGGCCGTCGTCGAACACGAGTGTGTCGCCTTTGGCCGGCAGATCCTCTTCGGGACCCGCCCAGACCGGGCCGGCCGCCAGGCAGCAGCCGGCTACGCCGAGAAGCGCGGTGCGGCGATCGATCATGATCTTCGGATTTTTCGAAGCCGACATCCTGTTCGTTTCCTCTGCTCGCCAAACGAGGCGTTTCGGATGCCACGGCCCCCGCCCAGGCGTCGGGCGGAGGGGCCCGGAGGGACCAGGCCGTTCGTGAGATCCCCGTGAAGCGCCGCATATTGGCATGACCGGCCGGCAATCTATGGTGACTGCTTCAGCCGAATCCGGATGCCTATCAATAAAGCGCCCGGACTTCTCATCTATTTAAGATATTATCCCAAGCAAAAACATCATTGCAAGGGTTTTTTACAGTCAAGGTATGTAGACGTACTTCAGAAAGACTGCGTTGGTGGGGAACGTGTTTTCGCCGTAGACACTTCGCGAGTAGCGGATCGTGAAGGACTGCTTGGGATCGTAGAGGATGGCCAAGCCGGCGCCGAGCGCCAGATCCTGATTTTGGCTGTTGGGGACGATCAGGTTGGACGCGGTGACGCGGGCCGCCGTGTTGTACTGGTAGTCGAGTGCAAGGAACGGCTCGACCGGGAAGGCCGGGATGCCGAGCTTGTAGCCGAGGCGCAGGTTCGTGTGGAACGTCGTGCCGGGGCTGACCACCACCCCGCCGGGACCGGCGGGATCCTGGTCGCCGCGGAAGACGCCGCCGACATCGCCGGTGAAGCTCAGGTGCTCGCCCTGAACATCGAACAGGATACTCGAATAGTTGGCGTAGAAGCGGTTGGTGAAGTAGTCGCCGCCGATCGGCGCCTGGATGAAGGACTGAAAGCCGAGAGTGCTGTTGTCGGTCGGCTTGATCCAGGTTGCGAAGCCCCAGATCGTGTCGCCGAACCCGAACCGCTCCTTGGCGCCGCGCGTGCCGAGATAGACTTCCGGCAGGATCGCTTCGAGGGCGATGCCGACGCCGGGCAGCGAGTCGATTGTGGTGAACCAGACGAACTTGCTCAAGCCCACCGTCAAGTTCTGGCGCGGCACGCTCGACAAGTTGCCGCTTTGGTCGAAGAACTGCGAGGTCGAGTTTGTGCCGGTATATTGAACGAAGGCGAAGAAGTCCTTGTAGTTGACCGGCAATTCGTACTCGCGCGGTCCGATGATGCCGAAGGTGATGTCGGCTGCCTTGGTGGCGGTGGCCTGAAGGGCAAGTCCCCCCAAAGTCACCGCCGCCGAGATCGCGAAAGCTGCATATTTCCTCACGAGCTGCCCCCGTTTTTACTTCAGTATATTATATATCTCACAGCTTCGCCGACATGTCTGTTGCAGTTATGCAATATAGGTCTCGAACTTTGATTCAGGTCTGGATATATACAACATGCGTGCTCGTGTACTCGTAGAGCCCGTGCTTGCCATCCGCGCCGCCGATACCGGACTTCCGGTTCCCGGCATGGAATCCCTGCATCGCCTCGAAGTTCTCGCGGTTGACGTAGGTCTCGCCGAAGCTCAGCTCGCGGCTCGCCTTCAGGGCGCTGGACAGGCTTTCGGTGTAGATCGATGATGTCAGGCCGTACTCGGTGTCGTTGGCAAGGCTGATCGCCTCCTCCAGACTGTCGACGGCCATGATGGGCAGAACCGGACCGAAGATCTCCTTGCGCATCACGTCCATGTCCTGATGGCAGCCTGTCAGCACGGTCGGCTCGTAGAAGGTGCCCTTGCCCTCGTCGGCCGTGCCCCGGCCACCGGTCGTCACCGTAGCGCCGCTGCTCAGCGCCGACTGCACCAGTTCCTCGACCTTTCGGACGCCGGCCTGGTTGATCATCGGCCCCATCTCCACCTCGGAGCCGCCGAGCGGATCGCCGACGCGGATCCGCTTCATCTCCTCGGTGACGCGGGCTCCGAATTCCTCGGCGACCTGCCGTTCGACATAGACGCGCTCGGCCGCGTTGCAGACCTGGCCGCTATTGAGCGTGCGCGAGGCAGCCACCGCCTTGGCGGCCTTGTCGAGGTCGGCATCCTTGAGGACGATCGCCGGGGCCTTGCCGCCGAGTTCGAGGTTGACCTTGGTGATGTTGCGCGCCGCCGTCGCCATGATCCGCGCGCCCGTCGCGGCGCTGCCGGTGAAGCTGATTAGATCGACGTGGGGATGGGCGCAGATCGCCTCGCCGACGCCCGCGCCGGTGCCGTAGACGAAGTTGATGAGGCCCTCAGGGATGTCGAGGCCGTCGAGCAGCTCGATGAAGGCCGCCGCGTTGAGGGGGGTTTCCTCGCTCGGCTTGATGACGATGCTGTTGCCGGTCACCAGCGCAGGTCCGAGCTTGCGCACGATGAGGAAGAACGGGAAGTTCCAGGGCAGGATCGCACCGACGACGCCGACGGGCTTGCGGAACAGGAAGATGTTCTCGCCCGGCCGGTCGCTCTCGATGATCTCGCCCTCGATGCGGCGGGCCCACTCGGCCATGTAGTCGAGGTAGTCGGCAGCAAAAGCGACCTCGACCTTGGCGAGGCCGAGAAGCTTGCCCTGCTCCTCCGAGATGATCCGGGCGATCGGCTCGCCCCGCTCGCGGATCCGTGCCGAGATCGCGCGTAGCACGTTGGCGCGCTGAATGGCGGGACGTTGTCCCCAGGAAACCTGCGCCTTGCGCGCCGCCGACACGGCTTCTTCGACCATGTCGCTGGTCGAGACCGGCATTTCGGAGATGACACGGCCGGTCGACGGGTTGAAAACCGGCAGCATATCGAACGACTTGCTCGCGATAAGTTTTCCGTTGATGTAGTTCGAAAGGGGCGCGTTCAAATTTTCCTCCCTATAATTTTTGGAATTTTTGCCGCTCGGTCTTCGATCGAGTCCGTTGCAGCCTAGATTCGTGCGGCGCTGCCTCCGATCTTCGGAACATGCCGCCTTACTCCACTCGCAAGGTTTGCGACCGGGTATCTCGCGCGGGTCGAACGTCGTCGTGCGACGCGCCGAATGTCAGGATCGTTCACCTTAGCGGGCAAGCGCCTCACCCTGATCGCGCCAATTTGAGCGCGTTCCGATCCCGACGCGGCGCCGTCCGAACCGTTGCCATAAAGAGAGGACTTGCCTGTCGGCGGACCATTGCTGATGAAAGGACAGCATGAGCGCATGCTCGAGACCGCGCAGTTTGAATTCGAAATTCGTATACCGAATTTGAACTTTACTGCAAGTGGGCGGGATAGCGCGTCGAACGACAGAGTTTGAGAACCGGTTCGGTTTGGATGCAAAGTGTGACATTGGTGCCGACGCTCGTCGGACAGATCTACGATCGGATTCTTTCCGAGATCTGTGACGGGACGCTGCCGGCGAACACCCGCCTCATCCAGGATGAACTCGCCGAGGCTTACGATGTCTCGCGCCAGCCGGTGCAGCAGGCCCTGGCGCTCCTGCGCGACCGCGGCTTCGTTATCAACGCGCCCAAGCGCGGCGTCGTCGTGGCCGAACTCGATATCGACTTCGTGCGAAGCGCCTACGAGATCCGCGAAGTGCTCGACGGTCTCGCCTGCCGTCTGGCAGCCGAGCGCTCGCCCCGAGAGGCCGGGGCCGGTCGCGAGATCCTCAAGCGCGGTCGAGCGGCGGTGGCCAGCGGCGCGGTCGCTGAACAGATCGCGGAGGACATCGCCTTTCACCAGTTCGTCAACGCGCTGTCGAGAAATCGCGCGATTGAGGAGGCGGCCCGCCCTTATTGGCATCACATGCGCCGGATCATGGGTGAGGTGCTGCGGGTCGATCGCGGTGTCGATGCCCGGGTCTGGGATGAGCACGCGGCCATTCTCGATGCCATCATCGGCAATGATCCCGAGGCCGCTGAGCGCCTCGGGCGCGAGCACATCCGACGCGCTTCGATCAAGTTCGTGTCCAAGCTCGAGGCGCTGCGCAGGGGAGCTGACGAGGAGAGCCGGAAGCGCTCGCTGGCGCGCCGCCTGCGCTGACGCCAGCCGCTCTCCCCTCCACCACACGATCCCGCCCGTCCGGCACGAGCCATCCGCCCGCGCCGTCGACGCGTCGTGCTCATGGCGTTTCATGCCGTGCCTGGGCATCGAAGGAACACTCCGGTTGCAAGGACGATAGCCCAGCGCTAGACAAAAAGCGAGCGCTCGCTCGATTTTTTCGGGCGTTTGTAACGACCCCGCCGGGGCACAGCCATCCGCGCGCGTCGAGATCGGCGGGCGGAAACGGCCTGCGGCGTCACGGCAGGATTGGCATGACGGTGACGAACGAAGCCCCCGAGAAGGCGCATCGGGCTCTCGGGGGCCGATTGGCCCTCCAGCAACTGAGGGCGACCCGTTCTGCCTATCGGCGGATTGTCGAAGCGGCCGAGGGGGCGGTCCAGATGCTCGAATCGTCGATGGGCCGTTCCGAGATCGGGCACGCGGCTTCGGGCGGCACCGGCCGTGGCTGGAGCAGTCTGCGCGGGATCGCCCAGCAGGTGATGGTCGCCTCCGACACCAACCTCAAGGCCGGTTTCGACTGCGCCGAGCGGCTGCTGCAGGCCTCGGGTCCCGGTGAGTTCTTCGCGATTCAGGCGGCGTATCTGCGTGAGCAATCGAAACGCTCGACCCGGCAGATCATCGATCTCCATCACGCGGCGGGCGGCGCGATGCTGGGCGGCGAGACCCGTTCCTGGGTTTCGCCCTGGACCAGGGCGACGTCGCGTGAGGAGAGCCCGGCTGTCGACCACCCCTTCCGCCGCCGCCGCACCCGCGGCCTCTCACAGGGCCGCTTCCACGAGATCGCCTATGTCGAGTGGGGGGAGCCGGATGCGTCCGAGGTCGTCGTCTGCGTCCACGGTCTGACCCGCCAGGGGCGTGATTTCGATGCTCTCGCCCCTGCGCTCGCCGCACGCGGCTACCGCGTCGTCTGTCCGGACATCGTCGGGCGCGGGCATAGCGGATGGCTGAAGGATCCGGAGGCCTACGGCCTGCCCCAGTACGCGAGCGACATGGCGCTGCTGATCGCGCATCTCGGCGTCGAGCAGGTCGATTGGGTCGGCACCTCGATGGGCGGGATGATCGGCATGGCGCTCGCCGCCGCCGAAGGCACCCCGATCCGGCGCCTCGTCGTCAACGATATCGGGCCGTTCCTGCCGCATGCCCCGGTGCGGGCCATCGGCAACAACCTGCTCGAAGGGCCGGCGCGCTACGCGAGCCTTGAGGAGGCCGAGGCGCGGCTGCGCCGGATTCACGCGCCGTTCGGCCCTCTCACCGAAGCGCAGTGGCGCCACCTCACCGAGCACAGCATCGTACCGGACGGGAGCGGCGGCTTTCGGCCGCACTACGATCCCGGCATCGGCAACGCCTTCCGCCCCGGCCGCGTCTACGATGTCAGCCTCTGGGAGACCTGGGACGCAATCACCTGCCCCGTCCTGCTCCTGCGGGGCGAGACATCGGAACTGCTGTTGGCGGACACCGCGGCGGAGATGACCTGCCGCGGCCCGAGAGCGCGCCTCGTCACGATTCCCGGTTGCGGCCACGCCCCGGCGCTCCTCGACGAGGACCAGATCCGGATCGTCACCGATTGGCTCGGCTCGACGCGATAAGGCCCTCTGCGATGTTCGAGATCGAGGCCGCCGGTTCACCGGCACGCTCCGCCGCGTCCACGATGGAGGGGACGGTACCAATCACGCCCGGCCGACTGACCCGGCCGTCCGGCCCGTCGCTGGAGGTCCTGATCCGTCGCCCGGAGCGGCCCTCCGGCCTGCCTCCGGTCCTGCTGGTCCACGGCGCCTTCACCGGGGCGTGGTGCTGGGAGGAGACTTGGATGCACGCGCTCGGCGAGACGGGGCGCCTCGTCGCCGCCGTCTCTCTGCGCGGCCACGGCACCAGCGAGGGTCGTGCCGCCCTCCCCTGGACCGGACTGCACGATTTTGCCGAGGATCTCGCCCTCGCGATCCGGGCGATGCCCGAGCCGCCCGTCCTCGTCGCCCACTCGATCGGCGGCCTCCTCGCGCAGCATCTGTTGACGTCGATCCTCGCCGGCCACCTCGCCTTGCGCGGTCTCGTCCTAGTCGGATCGCTGCCACCCGAGGGGCTGGCGCTGGCCGGCCCGCAACTCGGGCTGTCGTTGTGGCTCGAGGCGCTGGCGGGACAGTTCGGCCGGACGCCGGATTTCGACCACCACGACGCAATGTTCGGCACGGGCATCGAGCCGGCCGTCGCCGCAGCTTACGCCGCGCGCATCGGCACGGACACCTTCCTGACTTTGTGCCTCGGCTCATTCACGAGCCTCGCCCAGGCTTATATCCCGCTGCCGGTACTGCCTGCCTGGAGCATCGGGCTTCCCACGCTCGTCCTGCACGGATCGGACGACCGCCTCGTCGATTCGGCTGCGGCAGCGCGCACGGCGCTCTATCACGGTGCCGACCTCGACAGCATCGCGGGCGCCGGCCACTGCCCGATGCTCGGGCCACGTGCCTCGGTCGGCGCGAAGGTGCTGAACCGCTGGCTCGACGCGCAGGGTCTCTGAAGACGGTCGGTGACGAAAGGAAGCGTCGCCGACCTGTGTCGTGAGGGTCCGAGCGTCAGAACCGCCGTGTGCTGCGCTGCCGGTCAAACGCGGCGAAGGTACTGCCCTCGGCCGCCAGTTGTTGGAGCAAGGGCGCGGGCTGGAAGTCCGGCCCATGCGCCCGCTCGAGATTCCGCAGCGTCTCGACGATCCTGGGCAGGCCGACCGTGTCGCCCCAGTGCATCGGCCCGCCCATATAGACTGGCCAGCCGAAGCCGTTGATCCAGACGAGGTCGATGTCGGAGGCGCGCCACGCTTTGCCCTCTGCCAGAATCTTCGCGCCCTCATTGACCATCGGATAGAGACAGCGCTCCAGAATTTCCTGGTCGGACACACTCCGCTGCGGGATGCCGCGGCGCTTGGCGACCTCGCGGATCACCGCCTCGGCCTCCGGCGAGGGCGTGGCCCGCCGGGCCTCGTCGTAATCGTAGAAGCCGGCTCCCGTCTTCTGGCCGCGCCGGTCGCGCTCGCACAGGATGTCGCGCACGCTCTCGCCGCGCGAGGTCTCGCGCGACCAGCCGAGGTCGAGCCCGACCAGATCCATCATCGCGAACGGACCCATCGGCAGGCCGAAGCCGTGGATCACCCGATCGACGTCCGAGGGCCGCGCCCCGTCGAGGATCAGCCGGTCGGCCTCCCGCTGACGCTGGTCGAGCAGACGGTTGCCAACGAAGCCGTGGCAGACGCCGACCTGCACCGCGATCTTGCCGATGGTGCGGGCGAGCCGCATCGCCGTCGCGACCACGTCCGGCGCGGTCTTTTCCGCCCGCACGACTTCGAGGAGACGCATGACGTTGGCCGGCGAGAAGAAGTGCAGCCCGATCACGTCTTGGGGGCGCCGCGTCACCGCGGCGATGGCATCGACATTGAGGAAGGAGGTGTTGGTGGCGAGAATCGCGCCAGGCTTGGCAATGCGGTCGAGGCGTTCGAAGATCGAGCGCTTGATCGCCATGTCCTCGTAGACCGCCTCGATGACGAGGTCGCACTCCGACAGCGCGTCGAAATCGAGGCTGTCGGTGAGAAGTGCCATGCGCGCAGTCACGTCCTCGGACCGGATGCGGCCCTTCTTCGCGCTCGCCTCGTAGTTCCGGCGGACGATGCCCAAGCCGCGCTCCAGGGCCTCTGGCGCCGCCTCGACGATGGTCACGGGCAGGCCGGCATTGAGGAAGTTCATGGCGATGCCGCCGCCCATCGTGCCGGCGCCGATGATGCCGACGCGCGCGATCGTCCGGGTCGGGGTGTCGGCCGGCAGGTCGGGGATGCGGGCGACCTCGCGCTCGGCAAAGAAGACGTGGCGCTGCGCGATCGACTGTGCGCTGCGCATCAACCGCAGGAAAGTGTCGCGCTCGAAAGCGAGCCCATCGGCGAAGGGCCGTTCGATCGCGGCCCGGACGCAGGCGAGGCACGCCTCCGGCGCCTCGAAGCCGCGGAACAGCTTGGCCTGCTCGGTTCGGAACGCGTCGAACAATCTGGGTTCGTCACGGGCGGCGTCGCGGTGTTCGGTACGGTCGCGGGTGCGCCGGATGGGCCGGCCCTCGGCCAGAAGCGCCTCGGCGAAGGTCACCGCGTCGGCGACGAGCCCATCCTCGGCGGTGATGGCGTCGATCAGGCCCGCGGCCTGGGCCCCTTTCGCGCTCAGCGGTGTGCCGGTCGCGATCATCTCCAGGGCTGCCCGCGGTCCAACGAGGCGGGGCAGGCGCTGCGTGCCGCCCGCACCCGGCACGAGGCCGAGCTTGACCTCCGGCAGGCCGAGCTTGGCCGAGGGCGTGGCGAGGCGATGATGGCAGGCGAGCGCTAGTTCCAATCCGCCGCCAAGCGCCTGACCATGGATCGCAGCGACCACAGGCTTCCCCGCGTCCTCGACGCGGTCGATCAGGGCGCCGAGATCGGGGCCGTCCGGCGAGTGATCGAACTCGGCGATGTCGGCGCCCGCACTGAACAGGCGCCCCGCACCCGTCAGCACGATGGAGCCGATCTCCGGATCGGCCTCGGCCTCCTCGATCCGCGCCCGGATCGCCCGCCGCAGGCCCGCGCCGAGCGCGTTCACCGGCGGTGCGTTCATCGTGATCACACCGATGCGCCCCTGCCGCCGCAAATCAGCCGGCTGCGCTGCCTCACCGGTCGTTTGGTCCGTCACCGTCATGCTCCCTTTTCGTTTCTTTATCGATGTCACACGTGATGGCCGCGTACCTGCTCGCGCGCATCACCGCGGCTAAGGTCCGCTCGGACAGCACAGGCAGACTGCTCGACGTCGCGGTCCGTCATGCCGGCCATGGGTCCGCCTCTTCGCTGCACGCTCGCAAGCCGAGTTCCGCCGGGACGGTCCAGACGAGACGTGACCGATACCGCAACGGGTTGCGTTCGCGACAACCTCCGGGTGAGTCCTCTAAAGGCTGAACCGTTGCCTTGGGCCATTTACCCCGATATGTCGAGCGAGCGCTCGTTTTATTGAAGCATAAAAGACGGCCGCTTCCGCCGCAATTGGCGTTGGCAGATGGACGTCGTCACTGCTCCGCGACGAGGCGTCAGGGCGGGCTTGTGGGCGCGCCTCGGGCCTCGGCGAGCGACAGGGAGGCAATCTCAGATGCGAAACGTCGTTGAAGCGGTGGCCAGAACCACGACGAGGAGGCTGCTCGGGCGCGGCGTAGGGCGCGCGCTCCTTCTCGCAGGTGCTTTCCTTGTTCCGGGCTTGCTGCCGGAGTCGGCCGTGCAAGCCGCGCCTGAATCGGTGATGCTGCCCGGCGCAGGCACCTACCCCGAGAACGTCGCTGCCGGGCCGGACGGAACGCTCTATGTCAGCAGCTTCGTCGATGGCGGTGTGATCCGCGTGGCGCCGGGCACCGACAAGGGCGAGGTCTGGATCAAACCAGGGGCCTACGGCACGCGCTCGACGTTCGGGCTGCTTCCCGATCCAGCCACGAACACGCTCTGGCTCTGCTCGAACGACCTGAGTTTCCTCGGCATTCCCGGCCCCGGTGACGCCAGGGGCAGCGCCCTCAAGGCATTCGATCTGAAATCCGGCGAAGGAAAGCTCAGCGCGCCCCTGCCCGGCGACGGGCCGACGATCTGCAACGACATGGCGATCGGACCAGACGGCGCGGTCTACGCCACCAGCACTCTGAGCCCACAGATCCTGCGTCTCAGG
Organism: Methylobacterium sp. J-043; assembly: GCF_022829505.1. Classification (NCBI taxonomy): domain Bacteria; kingdom Pseudomonadati; phylum Pseudomonadota; class Alphaproteobacteria; order Hyphomicrobiales; family Methylobacteriaceae; genus Methylobacterium; species Methylobacterium sp. J-043. Next base: position 100,019 of record NZ_JAKSYB010000053.1, read on the forward strand.
CCGGGTTCGAGTACGCTCGAAGTCTGGGTCAATGATCCGGTCTTCGATGCCGGCCCCAAGGGCGCGGGCCTCGACGGGATCGCCTTCGGCGCCGACGGCCAACTTTACGTGAACACGTTCACCAAGGGCGAGCTGTTCCGTGTCGCGATGACGGGCGGGGCGGCGGGGGTGATCACCCGCCTCAAGACTTCACGTCCGCTCGTTCAGGCCGACGGCATGCGTCTGACCGCGGACGGCTCGTTCCTTCTCGCCGAAGGGGGCGGCAGCCTGGATCGCGTGACGGTTCAGGGCAATGACGCCCGGATCGAGACGGTGCGCGACGGCTTCACGGGAGGCGCCACCGGCGTTGCGCAGGTAGGCGACACCGCCTTCGTCAGCGAGGGGCAACTCCCCCTTGTCCTCGATCCCGCGAAGAAGGGCACCAAGCCCTCGCTCCCGTTCCGGCTTCACGCTGTGCCGCTCGCCCGGCCGTGATCGGAACCGCTTCGTGAAAGCGGCGGATTGCTCGGCACGGAGCGAGCCGCCGATATGATCTCAGACCAAATCCGGTTGATCCCTTCGGGATAGCGGATTTGGACGTCGCTCAGGCGCCGCGCGGGCTTGCTGACACGGTCCCCACTTCAATCAAGCGGAAACCGTATCAGAACGATCCTGGATTCGCTTCGGCGAACCGTCAGCGCGCGGCCGGCGGCTCGCCCTTCATCTGTGGCACCTCCAGCCCGTTGACCTTGTCCGGGCCGGTCGTGTTCGGATCGTTCGGCGGGCGGGCCGGTGCCGCACCCACGCCCGGTGCGACCGTCGCCGGACCGTCGACGGGACGAACGGCATCGGGCGCCGTCTGTGGAGCTGGGCCATCCGGCGGCGTCGGCGTCTGCGTCTGCGCCAGCGCGGCACCGCAGCCGACTCCCATTGCGATCGCTGCGGCACCGAGCACTTTGTACTTCATCATATTAGATCTCCAGTTTTGAGCACTCCAACGGCTTTGCCTAGAGCAAGTTGCAGGGCTTCGAAAAGTTGAATGCCGGTGCATCATTGGCTGGTTCCGGAATGCAATCCCCCGTCCTTCGGATGATTGCAGCTCGACCTCGTGGCTATCGAGTATTGGCTGCTCGCGTCGGATGCCGGTCCAGGTTGAGGCACCGTTCGTTTGGACCGCCTCCGGGTTCAGTTGCTCCCAAAGCAGGGACGGGTCGGCGGGACAGACCTGTCGCCCTGGCAGAGCCCTCGCCGTGGAACGCTGGGCCGATCCATAGCTTTGGGACTCTGCCCAAGGGGACGGCATGTTCCGCCCCTCAAAGGCGATCCGCCGCCAACCCGAAGGACCCTGATCATGGCGCAGCCGAGCCACGCCGCCGCACCCACCCCGTTCACAGCCGGACGGACGGCTGTCGTCACCGGAGCGGCCAGCGGAATTGGTCTTGCTGCCGCTGAAGCCTTCGCGGCGCGCGGCCTGCGCGTCATTCTCGCCGATCTGCCCGGCGAGGCTCTGGAACTGGCGAGGTCCAACCTCGAAGCGACCGGCGCATCGGCGCGCGCCGTCCCCACCGATGTCGGGGACGACGCCGCGATGGAGGCCCTGGCGGAAGCGGTCTCGCAGGACGGGCTGCCCGCGGTCGTGATGCTGAATGCCGGAATCGAGGCGGGCGGCCGGATCTTCTCGGATGAGGCAACGTGGCGGCGCATCCTCGACACGAACCTCTGGGGCGTGATCCACGGCATCCGCGCCTTCGCTCCCCGTCTCATCGCGGGCGGCGAGCCCGGTGCGGTGATCGTGACGGGTTCGAAGCAGGGGATCACCACGCCGCCGGGCAACGCGCCCTACAATGTGTCCAAGGCCGGCGTGAAGGCGGCGACCGAAGCGTTGGCTCACGAGTTGCGCGAGCGCGGTGCGCCCGTAAGTGCGCACCTGTTCATCCCCGGCTTCGTTTATACCGGGCTCGCCAAGGCGCGCGGCATGACCGAGCGACCCCACGGAGCCTGGACGCCGGAAGAAACCGTTGATTTCCTGTTGGAGCGGATGGCGGCCGGAGACTTCTACATCCTCTGCCCCGACAACGAGACGACACGAGCCCAGGACGAGCGGCGCATCGCCTGGGCCGCGGGCGATGTCATCAAGAACCGTCCCGCCCTGTCACGCTGGCATCCGGATTGGCGCGACCGCTTCGCCTCCTTCATGCAGGAGGACCAGTAACATGGACTTCGAGCGGTAGCCGATCAGTCTAGATCGTAGTCACGAACGTCTCCGCTGGCCTGCGGCCGGGTTACCGGCGACCGTAAGTCAGCGGCTTTCTCACCCTGCTGATGCAGGACGCCGTAGCCGAGCTTGGAAATCGTGGATGCCGGCGGCGACTGGATCGCGGCCGTGCCGCGAGGGGGGATCGCTTCGCCGACGGTCGCGGCGACGGAGCGTGGCGAAGCCCGAAGCGATCGACCGGTAACGGAATCCGATCCCACGCGATGGCGGGCTGCCGTGCCGTTCCGGCCTCTGGCGGCGAGAAAGACGGAACAAGGCTTGCCAAAGTTTGTCCTATCGATAATTATCGAGACAGGACAATGACTTAGCAAAAATAATGCTCCCGATCCGCTCTCCCGCGCAGCAAATCTTCTCCCGGATCCCGGCGCGGTTGGCAGGCTCTTCCTGCTCCTCCCACGGCGCTCGATTCGACAAGCTGCGCGCGGGCCGGTGGACCGGAAGCCGTGACGGGATTTCCGCTCCAAGGACACCATCATGCTGAGTGCGACGATGCTTCCCGGCGATCAGGTCGTGTTCGATCGACTCGACCTCGCCGAAGCTCTTGGGATCTGGCGCCATGCGCGGGGCCGGGTGATCGGCATCCACGGCCAGGCCGGCCGCGCGACGATCGATGTCCACTTCGACGGCCACGAGACCTTGCAAAGCTACCTGCCGGACCTGTTCCGGCGCATCCCCTGATGCGATCGGACGACCCGACGATGCGTGCCTGCGACCTTCGACTCCTCCCCCTGTCCATTCCGGAGACCCGGTCGTGAGCGCAACCCTGGCGATCGTCCCGCCCTTGCGGGCGACAAGCCGCAGCACCGCGGAGAGAGATGTCTGGGAGGCGATGCGCGCGGAGGCCGAGGCGGCGCTGATCGAGGAGCCGCTCTACGCGGGCCTGATCCAGGCGACGGTGCTCGACCAGCGCAGCCTGTGGGAGTCTCTGGCCTACCGCCTCGCCCACCGGCTCGGCGACGGTGACCTGTCGCGGCTGACCATGCGCGACCTCTGCCTCGCCGCCTTCGAGGCCGATCCGCATGCCGGCGCGAACGCGGTGCGCGACCTCGTGGCGATCCGCGAGCGCGACCCGACCTGCCGCCGCTACATCGACCCGTTCCTGTTCTACAAGGGTTTTGCCGCTCTGCAGGGCTACCGCGTCGCGCACTGGCTCTGGCACCAGGGTCGGGCGACGCTCGCCCTGCACGTGCAGAGCCGCATCTCCGAGGTGTTCGGCTGCGACATTCATCCAGCGGCGCGGATCGGCTCGGGGGTTTTCATTGATCATGCCACCGGCGTCGTCATCGGCGAGACCACGGTCGTGGCCGACGACGTCTCGATCCTCCAATCGGTAACGCTCGGCGGCAACGGCAAGGAGAGTGGCGACCGGCATCCGAAGATCGCCCGCGGCGTGCTGCTCAGCGTCGGCGCCAAGGTGCTCGGCAACATCCGGGTCGGGGAAGGCGCCAAGGTCGCCGCCGCCGCGGTGGTGCTGCACGAGGTGCCCGCCCACACCACCGTCGCGGGCGTGCCGGCGCGGGTGGTTTCGCGCCTGCGGAGCGACGAGGAGCCCGCTCAGACCATGGATCAGTCCTTCGGTTTCGGCGACGGGATCTGAGCCGGCTGCCAGAAAAATCTTTCCGCAACGTGTTGCTTCACGACCTTCTCGCAAGAGATTGGTTGGGAGAAATTCATTCTCCATATTGGCAATATTTTGGAAAACATCGCTCAATAATACAGATTTGAAAGATTCGTGTCCTGCGCTTGCACGAAAAATTGGAAGAACATTCCGTTGACCGTTGGTTGTCGCGGCGCTTAGTACATCGAGCGTCCCGACCGAATGTCTCAATAGGTTCGGTTCTGGCAAGGCGTAATTAGTAGAGTGGCGGCATCCGCAAGTTCAGTACGGTACCGGCGCGGCCTTTATGCCTGCGCCGTGTCGGCGGCTGCCTGTCACTAGAATCCCATGCACGGCCGGCGCCGGGCCCCCACGTCCGCACCGGCCGAACTTCTGAAAACACCGTAAGGAGACGACGAGCGATGAGTGGACCGGGCCTGAGCGTGAGCGCATCCGCCGCGCGCAATCTAGCGACCGCAACTGTCACCTCGGTCCAGAACGTCGCCAACACGCCCCGCTTCCTCCTGCGCCTGCTGCCCTTTGTCGACGTCGCCGGCGGCGTCTACCGGGTCAACCGCCGCGCCGTGGTGCTGGCCAAGCCCGGCCGCATCGATCTCAGTCTCGAAGACAAGGCTCGCACGGTACGCTCCGGCTCGCTGCGCGCCGTTCCGCTCTTCAGCCGCCTGGGCGATGCCGAGCTCGCCGCGCTCGCCGACAAGTTCACGCAGAGCCAGCACAAGGCCGGCGACGTCATCGCCGAGGAGGGCTCGTCCGGCCGCAGCCTCGTGATCGTGGCAGACGGCACCGTCGAGCTGACCCTGTCGGGCCCCTACAAGGGCCGGTTGCGTCAGGGGCTCGCCACGCGCGGCGACTACTTCGGCGACGACGCCCTCGTCGGCGAGGCCGGTCCGGCGCCGGCGGTGAAGGCGCTCTCGGCGGTGACGCTGCTGACCCTCGACCGCGCGGCGATCGAGGATGACGGCATCCGCTCTCGCATCGGCCAGTACCAAGAGGAGCGCGACCGCCTCAAGGGCCACACCAACTCCCACGGCGAGCAGGGCATCGAACTCCTGGCGGTCCATGCCGGCGAGCCGCGCCTGCCGACCACCTTCGTCGATTACGAGATCGACCCGCGCGAGTACCACCTCTCGACGATCCAAACGATCCTCAACACCCACACCCGGGTCACCGACCTCTACTCCAACGAGATCGACCAGCTGCGCGAGCAGATCCGCCTCACGGTCGATGCCGTGAAGGAGCGCGAGGAGTGGGAGCTGCTCAACAACTCGCAGTTCGGCCTGCTCGGCGAGGTCGCCGGCCGCCAGCGCATCCCGACCCGCTCCGGTCCGCCGACCCCGGACGATCTCGACGAACTGCTCACCCTCGTCTGGAAGAAGCCCGCTTTCTTCGTGGCGCATCCGCGCGCCATCGCCGCCTTCGGCCGTGAGGCCACCCGTCGCGGCGTGCCGCCGGTCGTGGTCCACCTGTTCGGCGCACCCTTCATCACTTGGCGTGGCGTGCCGCTGGTGCCGAGCGACAAGCTGCCGATCGACACTGATCCGGTCACGGGCGCCCAGACCACCTCGATTCTGCTCCTGCGCGTCGGCGAGGGCGAGCAGGGCGTGGTCGGCCTCCAGAAATCGGGCGTGACCGGCGAGATCGAGCCCGGCCTGTCGGTGCGCTACATGGGCACCAACGACCACTCCATCGCCTCGCACCTCGTGACCCGCTACTTCTCGGCCGCCGTGCTGGTCGAGGACGCGATCGCCCGTCTCGATAACGTTCTGCTGGGCAATTACCATGACTACGCCTAACGCACCCGCTCTCGGTCTTCCGACCGGCAGCGCGGGCGATCTGGCGCATGCCGATCTCGTCGGGCGCCTCGCCCGCGAGATCTACGGCCAGGGACAGGCGGCCAGCGCACCGTTCCAGCCTCACCTGCCGCAGACGCCTCAAGTCCCCAAAGAGTTTGGGCAGGGACTTGGGCAAGGACTCGGGCAAGGACTCGGGCTTGAGAGCCTCCCCACCGGTCCCGGGCAGCTCGCGCTGCCCGGCGCCACCCTCGGTACGCCCTCCCTGCCGTCCGGCGCGCTGCCTTCGGGCTTTCAGCCCGACGTCTCGGCGCAGGCTGCGCGCTCCTTCGGCTCGCCGCCGGTCGGCCTGCCGGGCCTGAGCGGGCCTTCGCACGCAAACCCGGTCGGCGCGACGCCCGCCCCGTCGAGCGCGAATCTGTTCGACGTGGCGACAATCCCCTCGGTGCATCCGTTCCCGAACCAGAACCGGCTGCCCGAATTTTTCGTGCCGAGCGTGCCCGACGTGGCAGCGACGATCCCCGGCGGGCCCGACCTGCACCGCCAGATCGCGGCCGACCACCCGCGCGCCAACGGCTTCGCCCATGCGCTGGCGCCGCACCTCGTGCCCGCCGACCCGGGCAAGCCCAGCGGCGACGCAGCGCAGGAGCATTTTTCGCAGTTCGGCCGCCTCCCGCATTCGAATGTGCCCACCCCCGACAACACGGGCGACTACTACTTCCTGAAGCCGGCCCTGCCGCCGGCGAGGGGTAAGAAGGCTGCGGCTCAGCCCCGGGTCGAGCCTTCGCGCCACGAGGGTCCCGCCCCGCGGGTGACGTCTCACGGCTCCGTGCCGGCGGGCGCGCCCTTCGATGTCGAGCACATCCGAAAGGACTTCCCGGCGCTGCACCAGAGCGTGAACGGGCACCGCCTCGTCTGGCTCGACAACGCGGCCACCACCCACAAGCCGCAGAGCGTGATTGACGCGACCAGTGAATTCTACGGCCGCCACAACTCGAACATCCACCGGGCCGCGCACACGCTGGCCGCGCGCTCCACGGATCTGTTCGAGGGCGGACGCGAGAAGACGCGGCGCTTCCTCAACGCGCCGAGCAAGGACGACATCGTCTTCCTGCGCGGCACCACGGAGGCGATCAACCTCGTCGCGAACTCCTACGGACGGGCGAACATTGGCCCGGGCGACGAGATCATCGTCTCGACCATCGAGCACCACGCCAACATCGTGCCCTGGCAGTTGCTGGCGCAGGCGACCGGCGCGACGATCCGGGTGATCCCGGTCAACGACCGCGGCGAGATCATCTTCGAGCAATACGCGGCGCTGCTCTCGGGCCGTACCAAGATCGTCTCGGTGACGCATGTCGCCAATGCGCTCGGCACGGTGAACCCGATCCGGGAGATCATCGCGCTCGCCCACGCCTACGGCGTGCCGGTGCTGGTCGATGCGGCGCAATCGACCCCGCACATCCCGATCGACGTTCAGGCGCTCGACGCCGATTTCCTGGTGTTTTCCGGCCACAAGGTGTTCGGGCCGACCGGCATCGGTGCTTTGTACGGGAAGCGGCATCTTCTGGAGGCGATGCCGCCGTGGCAGGGGGGCGGCCACATGATCGAGGACGTCACGTTCTCGAAGACCGTCTACAAGGGCGCGCCCGAAAAGTTCGAGGCGGGCACGCCGGACATCGCCGGCGCGGTTGGCCTCGGTGCGGCGCTCGACTACCTGGAAAGCGTCGGCCTTCCGGCGATCGCAGCCTACGAGCACGATCTGCTCGAATACGCGCAAGAGGGCTTGGCTGATGTGAAGGGGCTGCGCCTGATCGGCACCGCGCTCAACAAGGCGAGCGTCATGTCATTTACGGTCGAGGGTCTGAGCAACGAGGCGGTCGCCCACCACCTCGATTCCCTCGGGATCGCGGTGCGCTCGGGCCACCACTGCGCCCTGCCGGCGCTGCGTCGCTTCGGCGTCGATCAGTCGGTGCGCGCCTCGCTGGCCTTCTACAACACACGGGAAGACGTCGATCTCTTCCTGCGCGGGCTGCACACCTTGCCGCGTCACTGACCTGCGCGTCCAAGCGCTCATCCGGGCGGGGCTGCCAAGCTGGCCCCGCCCGTTTGCTGTTATAGATCTGCGATGATGGAAGACACCTCGATGCGGCGTTCGCTGTGTTTTTCAAGCATCGACGGAAGTGGTCTGTCGGCGTTCTGCTGCCGGAGTTGAACTACCCACTTTGATGGCCCCAATATCATCGACCCGTTCCTGTAAATGACAATGGACGGGACCGGCGTCGCAGCGGCAATAGCTCTGCTCGAAGCCGTCTGTATCTCGATCTGGCGTAGCTTGATCTTCACCTGCTCCGCACTCGTCGTCTGACCCCGCTTCGTCCTCGGCTCCTCTGGTCCTGGCTGATCCTCTCGATGAGCCCGATTCAAAGCTAGCTGGCCAAGCAAACCAGCCATGGCTGGCACAGGGGCGCGAGCCAGACGGCGCTCATTGAAAAGGCCGCCTATGACGAATGGCGCAGTCGCCGCTCGACCTTCCAGGCGCGCGTCGCTGCGGGCGAACCGGATGCGGTCCACGCGGGCTGGTAACGCGACTACATCGCCGGGCGCGATCAGGCTGGCGGCGATGGACCGAGATTCCACCGGACCAAGCGGATCCTGCCCAAGCCCGTCCGGTAGGCGCCGGGCGGCGCAGATTTTATCGTGCCGCTCTGTCTGAAAACTGGCCGCTGCATTCGCCGCATGTGTGCCTGGAACATGAGCATCGAGCGCGCGTTCTCTGCGCACTTCCTTAATAATCGCTCGCCAACAAGGCATTCCAATGCGCGACATCAACAAGTCGAACGGCACTGCTATGCTTGCGACGTGGAAGCGTAGCGGTAGAACGGCCCCTGCGATGAGCAACGCCGGATTGGCAAAGTCAGCACCTGTTACCACGACGACCCACGCCCCCCACGGGCATCAAAGTTCGCCAGCCAACCGCGTTTCTCGCACAAGCGATTTCGAGGGCTTCGGATCTTTTTCGAGCTGAGGGCCCAGTGACGTGAAATCCGGACTTGGGTCGTCTCTCCAACAGACCCTGGGGAGCGCCAACTCCGACCTGTTCGCTGCGCGGATCGTGATGGCGCTGAAGTGCTTCGTGCCGATCTCCCTGCTATTCCGCCTGCACGATCAGGTGCTCTCCCGTCAGTAGGGGGCGGTGCGGTGGTCGCCGCGAGGCTCGAACGACACGTACAGCCGTTCAACACACTAACATGCGCTGCAGCCGTCGGCACTGGCTCGTAGCCCATGGCACACACGAAGAAAAAAGGGCCGGCGCGCAGCGCCGGCCCTCGTCGTTTTGTCTGATCGAGGCGGGCACACGAGCGAGGCCCGTGCGCCCATCTCCGGGGAAATGATCAGTCGTTGATGGCGGCGACGACGCCGGCACCGACGGTGCGGCCACCCTCGCGGATGGCGAAGCGCAGCTTCTCTTCCATGGCCACCGGCACGATCAGCACCACGTCCATGGTCACGTTGTCGCCCGGCATCACCATCTCG